>CAZVDF010000004.1:17396-108779 GCA_964626055.1 uncultured Leptospirales bacterium | reverse complement strand
CGATAGGCTTACATCCTCGACGCAAGCGTCGAGGTATTACGCCTTGAAATAAAATATAATTTTGAAATTACTTCTAATTATTGCCGCAAAGGAGGCATATTATTATGAAAACAAACATAACTTCGCAGTATTTTGAAAAAATAGAAAAGCAGCTTTCGGAGCTTGGCAATAAAATTGACGAATTAAGCGCGAAAGTCAGGGAAGAAGGCAAAGTAAAGTACAGTGAGACGCTCGAATCGCTGCAAAAACAAATGGATGAACTTATAAAAAAAGTCAATTCCAACGTCGATTCACAGCTGAACGAACTGGGAGCCAAGATCGAAAAACTTACCGGCAAAGCGAAAGAAGACGCGGATAAAGAATATCAGAATATTATAAACAACATACGCCCCAGGATCGAAGAATTTAAAAATACATTGAATAAATTCAGAACTTCAAGCGACAGCGCATGGCTGGATATAAAAACAGGCGCAACAAACGCATGGAAAGAGATCAGGAAATCACTTAATGACGCGATATCGAAATTCAAATAGTTTGGTTAATCTATTAACTAACTTATCTTGATTGCGTTTTTTCGATTGAATTTTGAACAATAATGATGAAATAATAAACAGATTTTAGTAAGAGTGCAACCTAAAATCTATGATTAATTAATGGTTAAATTCGTATTACCGTTCACAATTATGTATGGCCATATCAACACTTTCTATAATTTCCTGCGGAACTCGGCCTGCGGCCTCAGACAGTCCTCGGAAATTATAGAAAGTGTTGATATGGCCATAGAATACCCGCTGCTTTAAATAGATTTTGGGACGCACTTATAAGTAATAACAAATAACATTGAAAATATAAACATTTTATCGATAGAGAACATGATTTATAAAATAAAAATCAACCAAGATGATCAACTTATTAAACTCAATATTAGTATTCCACGCAAAATAATTTCAGATAAATCGAATATATCTCTTATGAATATTATTTTGCGCACTCTGTATCTTCTGTTGAATTGTTACCACTGTTCCCGCAATGGCTTTTTAAGCATACTTCGCATCTCTCGTCGCTGCACATCTGGCAGGCGAAACAGTCTTTGCAATTATGCTTTCTTTTAATCGGAGCCTCATCCGGTACGAAAACCCGGGCTTCGAAGCCTTTTATTTTGATGAATGGCATATAAAATCCAATTACTTGATGTGTAATCCTGTATTGATAGCCAGAATCCCACTAAAATTCATTCCATAGTTATTATAAAAAATCAATTTTAAAAAAACTTTTATAAATGTAAATACTAAAAATTCAAGCCATCCGTCATTCCCTATTTATAATAAATAGAGAATTTCCAGTAATAATTCATAAATACAATAATTTTCGAAAATTTTTTTAAAAAAAATCAAAATTATACTGGAAAAATTATAACGCCTATTTATTAATGTCGCTATATGTGTATAAAAAATTATATAATATCAATTGTTATTATTGCGATTTTTTATAGCAATCTTAACGCCGGGCTTCTTGTGAACGAGGTGGCCTGCGCCACCTCCGGGGACGACTGGGTTGAGATTTTCTATCACAGCGAAGTGAAAGAATCGATGGATATATCCGCCCTTTATATTACCATGTATTATGGAACAAACGAAAACATTTCTAGCGATCCTGTGACGATTTATTCGTATGACAGGCCGGAAACGCCCTGGGATGACCGCTTTATTATAGTTCATCTAACGGAACCGGGCATGCCGGACGAGACCGACCTGACCGGCGACACAAATAAAAACGGATGCATTGACGTCTACTGCAACAATTATTCCGGCAGTTTATGGGAATCTGATTGTGTTGTCGCAATTGATGCGGATGATGATCCTTCGGATAACGGGATTATAGACTTTATTGCTTACTCCAATCGTGACGGAACACCTAATACTACTATCGAGTCATATATGTCGGCCGCTCAAAATTACGGCCAATGGATAACGTGCCCGGGGAAAACAAGCCAGGAGTGTATGGTCGACATAGGCAAAGACGAGTTAAAACCATTCATGTCAATTTCAAGGAAAAATACGGCAGACACGAATTCCGCCGACGACTTCTCGTTTACGAAATATATGACGCCCGGCAGGGAAAACATTCTCAGCGAGAACATCTCTTCGGGCAAAAATCTTTTCAGGCCGAAAAAGACAAAAATAAGCGCGGGCCCCGAGAGTTTTGCGGACAGCAATAAAAACATCGAGATTTTTGTCTTTGAGACATGCAATGTGCGTTTAAGGATATTCACGTCGATAGGAATGCTCATCCACGAATCTCAGCTTTACCGCGATGTTTATCCCGGAAATTTTATTCTGCAATGGGATATGCGGGGACTGGGGAAAAAAGCTACTGCGGGCTTATATATCGCGCAGATCGAAGCAACTGCAAAAAAAATAAAAAAATCTCAAAAGGAGAACATTTATGTAATAGTGAGCCGGAATAAAAAATGAAAATCGCTTTAGCGCTGTTCCTCTTCAATTCGCTGAACCTTTCCTTTGAATACAGAGAGTCAAGCCCGCAAACTCTTTTCCCGTATAATTATGCCGTATCGGACATCAATCCGCTTGGGCATCTTTCGAATCCGGCCTGCCTTCCGCTCTGGAACGCAGTTTATCTCAATATTGACTATGCAAAGCCATATATGTTCAGCGAACTGAATTCCGGTAATCTCCGCGCAGGCTACGGCGGCGGCAATATTGCCGTTCAGGCTGCCTGGAACCGGTTCGGGATCCCGGAGTACAGCGAGGATGTTTTCGAAATTAATTTCGGGGTCAGACCGTGTCGCCTCCTTTCAATAGGTTCAGGCATTTCTTATTATCATATCAGTATCAGCACTGAAGATATCAATACAAAATACGGGAAAGCCGATTGTAAATTTTCGTTTCTTCTTTTCCCATTTGAGTGGTTAGAATTCGGATACCTTCATGAAAATTTTTATTCATTTGTGAACCGCGACAGTGAACATAACGGTTCAGATGAATTCATATATCCGAATCAAAGCCTGGGTCTGGCATTAAAACCGGCAAGAGGAATTACGATCGCGTGGAATGTCAATAAGGTCTATTACGATTATATCAATACTTATTCAATTACCGCCAATATGCTCTCCTGCTTAAGTATCAAAGGAGGATATTCCCGCGAAACTTCTACTTATTCATTTTCCGTAAATCTGGTATACGATAAATTCTCAGTTTCATACGGGATGATGCATCATTCGTATCTCGGCTCCACTCATAAGTTCGGACTGACGATCGCTTCGGGAGATCTTGCTTTTCAGGAAATAAATTACAATAAGAATCTGGCAAGGCGCGCGCTGCCGGAAAAGAAAAAGCGGATTAACATTAATAATTGCTCCCTCGATGAAATAAAAGAATCAAATCTCTTTTCAAGCGAAATAGCGGAAAGGATCATCAAATACAGAAATACCATGGGCCCGTTAAGCGAGAAAAGCCTTGTGCAGATTGGCATTGAACGAAAAGAGCTGGGAAACATACGGGAATACATCTCAGGACTGGCCCGCGATGCAGACTACTCCGGTGAAAAAAAATCTGCCGATACCGGCGCGAAGTTTTACAGATATAAAAAAACCGGCTATGATATCGACACAAGGAAATTGCTTTTCCGGAAACTGCTGGAAAACGGCATTAATGCAGCTACCGCACTCGAAATAACCGAACTTGCGAAAGACAACAATAAAGAAAGGCTTATCAGTAAAATCGAAGGATCCATCGGCATCGATGAACAGAAGAAAAAAATAATTATCAAAACATGCTCAAATATATTGCAATAATATTGTCAGTAATATGCATGGATATAATTGCATATGCCGGCTTACCTGTGGATTTCTCCGTTCAAAGCGAGTATAAAAAAGATACTATCGATTACAGCGATATTACAAGATATTATTACAGGGAAAAGCTTTCGATTATGTTCAGCAAGGAAAGCGCCCTGAATCTATCGTGCATTTATCTTGACCGGGAAAAGGATTACAAATACACATGGAACCTTTTTTTAAATGACATCTCCGACAATCTTTCTTTTATTGCGGGCAACTATTTCACACATTTCGGAAGCGGCCTTTTAATAGGGAAAAAAAGAACTTTTGATCCGGACATTTTTTCCTTCAGGATAACCGAAAACGAATCCGCGGAGCATAAGCCTGTTTTCACGCCGTGCAATACCGGTAACCCGGTCTTTGCATTTAACGGGATGGGAGGCACCTTCAGCTGTAAAAGCCAGGATATTAAATTAGCGATAAATGCATTCTACTCGATCAAGGAACGATTTATCGACGATGAGTCATACGACTCGAACAGAATTGAAAGCACAATCGATACACTGGACGCCAAAACAAAGCACGAGTACAATCATACCGAGCCTGTAGAGATCCACACCGGCGGAGCAATGTTATCGGGATTGATGTTCAATTGTATTCTTTTCGAGTCATATTATTTGAACGCGGATATCCGCAGCCGCTATAAAAAAGATATCCTCTGGGAACACGGCGACGAAGCGAACGGATCTGAAGGAATATCGGAATTGAACGGATTTGGATTTCTTTCAGAATACAGGGACGCCTTTTTTAATGTTCTTATTGACGGAGCATGCACGCAAAAAGTATCGATAACGGACAAACACCAGAGAAAAAAAGAACGCGATTACGCTGCGTTATACAGGTTAAGATTCGCGCCTCCTTTTTTAAAAATGACAATTACTGGTAAAGAAGTCGGGAAATCTTTTTATTCTCCGTACGGTTCATCAATCGGAGAAGACTGCCCGGAATCGGCATGGTTTTTTGATGCTGAAATAAAACCTTATTCGAATTTAAAATTGGCTGCCAAAGCGTCGTCTCAGAAAAAGACCGCTCCTTCTTCAGCGGACGAGGAGCCCCCATTGATTAAAAAAGAAATCATTTCCGCTGAATACTCGGCCGGTCGCCTGGAAAATATTGAAATCGTCTTTAAAAGAAGAGAAAAGATAGACGAAGAAAAAGAGATTAAAAAACAGGTCAATTTCTCGACGAATGTCGCGGTCACGGAATTTATTAAAATGCATTTATCGGCATTATACGGCTGGATCAAGAACGGCCATCAATCAACAATATACAGAGGCGGAATTCAGCTATTACCCGCAAAAGAAGTTAAACTGAACCTGACTTATCTTTCTGCCAGCATTTCGGGCAATAGCTCCATCTATTCAATTGTTACCCCTTTAAGGGATTCCTCAACTCCGGGCTTCTATTTCAGGGAAAATTCGAGCGCGTTCGTTATTCAATCAGAAATAAAAATCACGGGGATAATAATTTCCGGAAGATATTTCCATCAATTCAACAGAAACGGGACGCTTCATACCAGGCTTGAATTTTACGCCAGCGGCTGCTTTTAGAAAATAATATGAAGTCATCTCGGAATTATAGATTTATATAAAATAATATTTTTTTATTTGACTTCCTGATATTTTTTATATATATACTGCTGTGTATTCTACTGATTTCTATGCCTATCCTTACCGAATGATAATTAAAAATTTGCCGGCAGAATAAAATGAAGATTGATATTAATAGAAACGAGAGTATCGTAAAAATCAAATTAATCGGCAAGTACGATATCGAGGAACTCCTTTTTTTCAGTACGCTTTTCACCGATGAGATCAGCAAAAAGCCGAACGTCATTGCGCTGGACCTGGCGGAGCTGAGTTATATCGATTCATCCGGTATCGGATCGCTGATAAGATATATGAATATGGCTACAAGGGAAAATATTAATTTTCTTTGCTATAACCTGAATAAAAATATAGAGAATATCTTTAAAATATCCAAGCTCGATCAGTTCCTTCCCATTTTGTCCAATGAAGCGTTTCAAAAGAAATACTTCAATCTCTCATCGACTAATAAAAATAACTAATCCTGTTCGCGGTTAAATAATTTTTATATTGACGGATTTTATCGTTAATGCAATTGCATTGTGCTATTAAGCATGCCAAAAATATTTTCTTGGAGAAAGGGAGATGTCTAGGATATTATCCGGTATACAGCCATCCGGCAAACTGCATATAGGCAATTATTTCGGAATGATGAAGCCCATGATCGAATTTCAGGAAAAGCACGATCTGTTCTGCTTCCTGGCTAATTTTCACGCAATGACGAGCACCGACGAAGGCGATATACTCCGCGAAAACACAATAGATGCCGCCATAGATTTTCTTGCGCTCGGCCTTGACCCGGATAAATGCCACTTCTGGGTGCAATCGGACATTACCGAAGTTACTCAGCTTACCTGGATACTCTCATGCCATACATCACTCGGGCTTCTGGAAAGAAGCCATAGCTATAAGGATAAAGTGGCTCACGGGATCGTACCTAATTCGGGTCTGTATACTTATCCGGTGCTTATGGCTGCGGATATACTCCTATTTAAATCCGACCTTGTGCCGGTCGGCAAAGATCAGAAGCAGCACCTTGAGATCACAAGAGATGTGGCGCAGGGCTTTAATTCGAAATACGGCGAGGTGTTCGTAATCCCCGAACCAAAAATATCGGACGAGATCGCGTTGATCCCGGGCATCGACGGGCAGAAAATGTCAAAAAGCTATAATAACGCAATATATATTTTTGAAGAAGAAAAAGAACTGAAGAAAAAAATAATGAAGATCGTAACCGACTCAACGCCGGTTGAAGATCCCAAAGATCCGGAAAAATGCAACGTATTTGCCTTATATAAACTATTTGCCGAGAGGGACCGGACCGAGAACATGCGTATGAGATACGAGCAGGGGGGGATGGGCTACGGTGAAGCGAAAAAGGAATTATTCGGGATTATCTGGGAATATTTTAAAAATGCCAGAGAAAAAAGAAAAGTTCTGGAAAAAAACAAAAACGATATCCGCACGATATTAAAAAAAGGAGCCGATAAAGCAAGGGAGATCGCGGCCGCCACTCTCGATGAAGTAAAGAAAAAAGTCGGCTTGAATTACTAGAAGCCGTCTCAAAATTATAGATTTATTGATTGCAGTTCCGTCAAATCTATGATATGTAATTGATACCTGAAATCGCGGAAAATACGCTATATAAACAATATAATTAATAGCGAAATGAATAAATATATTATTATATCAAATAAAGTTAAAAATTACATTACCCTTCCTGAAAAAAAAACGCAAGATATTATCCTGGCAAACGGAATTAATCATACGATCAAAAGGCTGATTAAATCAAGCGCGCATAACAATGTCGTTTATCTGGTTATTTTCATGCATATTAATGAATTGGACGACATGAGTGAAATATTTGCCGGCAGATATGACTATGCCGAACTGATGTACAGAATAATTATTGCCGGCGAAGAGAAAGACCTGAGTTCGGTCAGAAATGACAAAATCCAGCACATTTCGGACATTAAAATCTCCCATGTATCCGCCGATGAATTCAGTCTTCTTGTAAAAAAAGCTTTCCTGCATATCGAAGGATTTGCCAGATACAAAATGCAGATTAACGGCATCATAAGCACGCTTCAGGATATGAAACAGGATCAGGAAGACCTGATAAATATCGGCAAATCGCTTTCCACCATCAAAGACGCGGATGAGCTGTTGAAAAATATTTTAATGATCAGTAAAAAAATAACCTGCGCCGATGCCGGCAGCATTTACATTACGGAAGAGAACGAAGCCGGAAAAAAATATTTAAGATTCAAGTATTCGCACACTTTCAGCAGGAATCTCCCCATGGAAGAATTTACGCTTGCCATAAATAAAAATTCGATAGCCGGCTACGTGGCGACAAAAGGAGAAGTGCTGAACATCCCGGATGCGTACGACATACCCGAAAGCGCGCCTTATTCATTCGATATCTCATTCGACAAGCAGACTAATTATATCTGCAGGTCTATGCTTGTTGTTCCCATGAGAAATCATCTGGATCAGATAATCGGTGTCATACAGCTTATTAACAGTAAAAAATATCCGGACAAAGTCAAGATCAGGAACAACAACGAGGCGTTCGGCATAAATCTGAAAACCCATGAAGACTTCTACGAACTCGTCATCCCGTTCGAATCCAGGTACGAAAGCCTGATGGAATCGGTTGCGGGCCAGGCCGCGATCGCGATCGAGAACAACAGGATGATCAAACAGATCCAGAATCAGTTCGAGGAATTCATAAAGGCGTCAGTCACTGCCGTTGAATCCAGAGACATTGCGACATCCGGGCATTCTTTCCGGGTTGCAGAAATCTGCAAGGAAATGGCAAAGGCGATCAGCAATAAAAAAAGCGGACCTTTTAAAGATATCATATACAGCAATACGGAAATAAAAGAACTGGAGTTTGCCGCCCTGCTCCATGATTTCGGGAAGGTATATATCGATATCAATATTTTTAAAAAAGATAAAAAACTATATGAGAAGGAATTTGACAACCTGATACTGAAACTGAATTATTTATATAAGTTTATAGAATTGGGATATGCCTGTAAAGAGACGAAAGAAACGCAAAAGAGCTCCAAACAACATATCGCCGCTTTAAGACACAGCAGGGAAAACAAACTAAAAAAAATAACTCAAATAAAGGAAAGAATTACTTTACTTAACGAACCTACGATAACCGAAAAAGACCCGCGGCGAATATTAAATAGAATCCGGAGTGAAATCAGGGGAATAAGGCTTTTTGATATGGACGGGGAAAGAATAAACCTCATCACGAAAAACGAGAGGAGGAATCTTGAGATACAGAGAGGGAGCCTTAACCCGCTGGAAAGGAAAGAAATCGAAAACCATGTCATTCTCTCCTATAACTTCGTAAGCAAGATACCGTGGCCTCCGGAATTTAAAAACATCCCTGAGATCGTTCTCTATCATCATGAAATGCTCGACGGATCCGGATATCCTAAAGGCATAAAAGGCGATAAAATACCCCTCCAGGCAAGGATTATGTCCATAGCGGATATATACGACGCGCTCATTGCGACCGACCGGCCGTATAAAAAAGCGATCAAACATTCCACCGCTTTAAAAATATTAAAGGAAGAAGCCTGTAAGAACAAGCTGGATAATGATTTGCTCGAAGTTTTTATTAAGAAGAAAATCTACAAAATAATTGACAAAAACACTTTCAGGCTAAAGGCTGCGCTAAATGAAAAAGCGATTCACCAAAATTAAAATTATTGCATGCTCACTAATTTTTTTTTCCGCTCCTGTAATTCAGGCTTACCCGCAAAATAAAATCACGGTTGTTTACACAAACTCGTTAAACGGCAATCTTGACGACTGCGGCTGCAGGGAAAACCCGAACGGCGGGCTTGTGGTGAGAGCCGAAGAAATAAAAAAAATAAAAGCGGCCCATAAAAATGTTTTTCTCTTCGAAACCGGCGACTTCTTCCCCCCGGAATCCGACGAACTCCTCGCAGAATACCTGATTAAAAGCTATAAGTACATGGCTTATGATGCCGTTTCCGTCGGCGACCAGGAATTTACGGGAGGAATTGAAAAAATAATGAAATATTCGGGCGAGCTGCCGTTTGTCTGCAATAATATTTTGATACAAATCGGCGGAGAGTGGAAAACCGTTTTTAAACGTCATCTCGTAATTGAAAAGAACGGCATTAAAGCTGGAATAATCGGTACAATATCCGGAAATGCTTTTAAATACCGGAAGAAAAACATATTAAACCGGATTAAAATTCTGGATCAGGCAAGGGAAATAAACGATGACATCGAAGCGCTTAAAGGGAAGGGAGTTAAGATTATCTTTCTTCTTTCGCATTCCGGTTATGAAGAGGACATGGCGCTTGCGAAAAAATTAAAGGGCATTGATGTAATAATCGGCGGGCATTCGCAGACACTTGTAAACGAACCGCAAAAAAATACTCCTATCATTGTTCAGGCGGGTGCCGACGGCGCGAGATTAGGCATACTGGAACTATCAATAAAAGATAGAATAAAAATGATCAGGAACTCTTTCAGGCTGCCCCATCTGCCCTTATCGAAGGAAAACAGCGTTATCCGAAAATACATAGATGAATATAATGCCAGAGTCAAAGAAACATATAACAAAATAAAACTCGACTAATGTTTAAAAAAGCCCTTGAAATAATTTTAAAAGCAGAGCGCGATGAAGTATCCTCTATTGTCAGAAATGCTCTTTATATTCTCCTGGTGTCGTCGATTATCGGGTTTACCGTAAATCTGTTCCATCCCAGAGGTTATACGGTTATAAGTAAAACCGACCTCAGGATGACGAATATTGTATATATTTCCGCCGAAGAAGCAAGGATCAAAAAAGAAAGTCCTTCGGTTATTTTCATCGATTCAAGACGGAGCGATGAATACGAATTATCCCGGATACCTGGAGCAATAAATATTCCTGCAAATCCCGCTTCAATATCAGCGAAAAAGATAAAAGAGAACATGGATATTCTTTCCGGCCAAACGGAACTAATCATATACTGTGACGGAGCTTCCTGCGGAACATCCCAAACGCTTGCCGGAACACTGATCGGGTTCGGATATTCAAAACATATTTATATTATTAGAAACGGGCTTACCGAATGGGAAGCCAAGGGTATGCCTGTCGAAAGATCCGACGACACAGGAAATAAAAAATAAATGACGGCGATTAAAAAAATTCTACGCAGCTGTGCAAACGAAACCGCTTACGGCAACGGATTAACAACGGTGCTAAGAATCGCGATGGGCCTGCTTTTTATTTACTCCGGACTTTTTAAAGCGATCGATCCCGAGTCTTTCGGGAGAGTAATCATTCTCTACGACATATCGCCGGAAATACTGGTACCCTATGCTGCAATAATATTCCCCTTTATCGAACTGGCAACCGGCCTGCTGCTGGTATCAGGATTCAGGATAAAAGCTGCGTCGTTCCTGGCGATAAACCTTATGATATTCTGGATCGTAATAATCTGCGTCAGTATATTCCGCGGAAAAACTTTTGACTGCGGATGTTTCGAATTAAGGCAGTTCGGGATTTCTGAAGAAATCGGATGGCCTGTCGTATTCAGGGATCTTGTTTTTCTGATAATTCTTTTAATAATCTTTTACGCCCGGAAACACATACTCTCCATCGATAAACAGATAGAAGCATGGCGGCTTAAGAATCTATAAACTGTAACGCGGTATGTGTCTTTTAAAGCGGGATGTAACCGGGCAATGTCTGCCGGAGCAACTTCTACAATTTTCCATTATATATATCCGAATATAATAACCCCGTCAGGGGATCGGCCAGGCATGGCTCAATCTCTATTAAATGTTTTAAAATAAATCTTCTTTTTTTAATTTCAGGATGGGGAATAGTCAGCTTCCGGGAATTAAAAATAATATCATCGTATAATAGTATGTCCAGGTCAATTATGCGAGGGCCTTTTGGAATTGTCTTTGTCCTTCCGAGTTTTTTTTCTATCTTTTGTAATACCTTAAGCAGTATTTTCGGAGGCAGTTCGGTTTTAATAAGAATAATTTGATTTAAAAATAAAGGCTGGTTTAAATAATCCACAGGTTCCGTTTCTTCAATCCCGCTTCCCTTCACTATCTCAATCTCACCCGTATTTAAAAGCTCATCGCGGGCATTTGCAATATTACTGTTCCTGTCCCCAAGATTGGATCCCAATCCTATACACACAAGAGGCATATCTATAATTTGTCCCTGTAATCCGCTCCGGTTATCTCCATTATACGGCACATCTCTTTTATTCTCGAAAGTATCCTCCCCTGCGACTTCTCCTTTAACGACTGCAGGGGATTATTGTTAGAAGTAAATATGGTGAACTTCAATGCTTCGTATCTGGCATCGACAAGATTATAAAGAGTCTCGAGTTCCCAGTCCGAGTCTCTCTGTACGCCGAAATCATCTATTACCAGAACGTCCGCATCGGCATATTCCCTCTCGATTATGTCGGCTTCACCGTAAGTGGGCGAACTTTCATTGAACGTCGACTTTATGCGTTTAAAAAATGTTCTGGAAATCTTTACAAACCTGCTCTCAACGGCGTGTCTCGTGACAAGCTCTGTCAGTATTATTGAAGAAAGCAACGTTTTGCCTGTGCCAGGATTTCCCCACAAGAAAAGGCCTTTTTTTACATCCGGAAAATCCCTTATAATATCATACGCTGCGGATTTTGCCTGTTCAGAGGATCTGTTCAAAGCTTCAAAATTATTAATAAATTTCCATCTGTATTTTTTATCGATCCCGGAATTCGAATAAATATTTTTTATCTTTTGTATCTTTATATTTATTTCACGGCACTGGCACAGTATTATTTTGCCGTTTTCGTAGTAATAATACGGGGGAACCCCTCCGCATTTGCAGGAACCGGCCACACATTTTGGACAGGGAGTCAACGGTTCGGTTCCCATCTGCTCAAAATACGGATCATGGACAATTCCTGTAAAATCGCAGCTGAAGCAGTAATTACTTTTAATATTTGATCTGGGTTCAAATGACTTTGCTTTTATATTATTGGTCTTATCCTGATCCATCAGGCCTCGGCGGAATTGGAATGATTAATAACTCAACATGGCTGATCATTTTATCGAATTAACAGCGCTAATTTTATATAAAAGTCAGTCAAGATGAGTATTTTATTTAAAAAAATCAGTTCATATCTTACTTTAAATCTTTAACAAGAGACATAACGCTGTCAAGACAATTAACATAAACGGTAAATATTTATTGGCATTAACCGATAAAAATCCTATATTAAGACAATTTTATCAGGGATACATCTTAAAAAACTATATGTATAGCCGGTTAAAAATTAAAATGTAATGAATTCAATATACTCATTATTCGATACTATCGTTTTTTCCAAAAAGCTTTCAAATTCTGTTATTATTGTGCTGGCGGCGGCTACATTTCTTTATACCTGCGCAGAAGCCCGGACAGCGCCCGCAGCATCCATGGAAAAAGATATGCAGCAGTTACCGGGGACAGAAATCACCGGCTGGCAAATTAAAGATTACGGGCCATACATCCAGGCTGTAAAGGACATAACCAAATTAAGCCGGAGCTATTCGGAAAATATGCTTAAACTCGCCATGGATGAATATTCCGCGGGAATTGGCATACTTGAGAAAATGGAAGCAGACATCGCGAAGCTGGAAGAAAGCAATAAAAACAAAGCCAATCCCGGCGAAATGAGATGGCAGGAGATCGACAGGAAAGATCGTGAAAAGAGGCAAATATACGGGATCAAGCAGGAAGCAAAAATGAAATCCGTAACCTATTTTTTTCTGTCAATCAGTCATATCGATGAGATACGATCGGAATCGGTTCCGGAAAGCAAAGAAATGGCGGACTTTAAAGCAAGGCTGTATCAGATCTTCGTGGCGACTCAATACGATCTTCGGAATTTTCCTTCCTGCATACCTGTACTTGAGAAATACATCCTCCTTAACAAAGATACCAAAAATGATCTCTGGGCGCACAAATATCTTGCAAATTGTTACGCATACATGGAAAATCTTTCGCAAAAGTCCGGAAGCATCCCGAAAGAAGATGGGGACCGCTACGGGAAATTAAAAAATAAACACTTGCTTAAGGCGGCTGAAATCCAGTACGGGATTAATTCGCCGGAATACAAGAATACTCATGATATCGTGAAAAAATACGAAAGGAAAAACATGAAGGACAAATCCCGGATACCGGGAAAACAGTAAACGCCGCAAAACAGGTTCTATAACGCCGTCTTTTTAAAATTTTTTGCGAAATGTTTTTTATAAATTATCATTCCGAGTTTATTCTGTTCGTCGATTATTTCTTTAAGGATCTTATCGGTTGTCAGCGGATTGATCGTAACGCTTCTGAGTACGACTACTTTCTGCGGAAAATAGCGGGTCGATTCCAGCCTGGTCCTTGATACAAAGCTGTTGTCTTCTTCCCTCAAATATCTGTGAAGTTCGACATTAAGCGTATTCAATAAATTATTGATATTTTTGATCTTCTGACGCGCTGCCGCAGTCTTTCCCTTTGCCTTTCCGATCTTTATCATCAGCTGGTTTAATTCTTCCTGGATTTCACGGGGTACAAACCTGTATGTAAATATAAAGAGCTCCGGGATGGACATAACTTCAAAATTTTCATGTTTTTCCACAAGACTCTTTATCGTATTCGTATGCTTAAAGGCCAGTCCAAGCAGAAGCCTGAACCCTTCAGTGCCCATTATTTTTAACGTCGCCCACGGCTTTAAGCATGAAAAAGGTCTGGAGCCTTCCACAGTGAACCTGCCCTGGTCGACCGAATCAGGCCGCAAAACATAGCTCGAAGAATGCTTAATGGTATCAAGGTCCTTCTCGTCCCTGAACAATATTAAACCCATAGAAAGGGGTGAATATAAAAGCTTATGCGCGTCAAAAGTGACCGAGTCAGCATGTTCAATTCCCTTGAGCATTGATTTATATTCGTCCACCAGAAGAACGGCCCCGCCCCATGCCGCATCTACATGAAAATGGCAGCGGTTCTCGCCGGCTATCTGGCTTAGCTCCGCAAGATTGTCTATATTTCCGGTTTCGGTTGTGCCTGCAATACCGACAAGGGAAATAATTTTTATTCTTTCTCCGTCCCTGTTATATTGATTTATTTCGCTGCAGGTTCTTTTCAGCGCATCGATATCTATCCGGTTCATAGGATCGACCATTACTTTGATCACATTATCCTGTCCTATCCCCAGCGTCCTTGCAATTTTATCTATAGAATAATGCCCTCTGCGCGAAACAATTATTACCGCATTTTTACATCTGTAATAGCGCATGGCTTCAAAGAAACCGGCCTTCCTGATGCCGGGGAAACGTTCGTGTGGCGGGAACGCCTTGTTCCTGGCAACCAGTAAACCCGTAAGATTTCCTATGGTACCGTCCGACGTAACGCTACCCAATGCAACTTTATAATTCTGAATATTTTTTTTATAAAAGGACGCCGGTTTCTTGAATATAAGGCGATGGATCCATGCAATGAACTCGCGTTCGACGAAGGAGGAAGCTTTTGCGGTCTCTATTTTTACCTGGTTTTGATTAAGCGCCGCTATTATCATTTCCAGCAGGATCATGAAATACGGGATAGCGCTTGTCATATGCCCGATATAATACGGGTTCCCGACCTTTACGGAATGAGCAATGACTTTATCTTTAATTTCATGAAGAACATCTTTCAGCAGATGAGGATATTTCGGGAGATCTATCTGGGAAAAAATCTTTGCCAGTTCGGTAAGCGAAATAGCGGAATGTATGCCGCCTTTATTCTGGAAAAAATTATGTATAAGATTCAGAAGATCGTTGCCGAATTCAACGAACTTGTCAGGGGAATCCGGCATTATAAAAAGCTTTCTTAAATGGTCAAGGTCGGCAATTACCTCTCCCTTCGGGGGAGGGCTTTTCGTTTCTTTATATTTCATAAAAATTATTCTTAAGTCAAAAGCGAAAATTACGCATAAAGCAGAATATACCCCTTATTCCTCTGCGCCGAAAATAAGGAGATTATTTATACTATGGCTTCAGATGCAAGATATTTTTATTTATGCAAATCAAAAATGTTACGAATTTTTCTAACGGGCTTCATAAATTATTCCGATAATTTTCACAGTAAACGATAATATCGGAATCGGAAATATGTTAAAGAATAAAAATACCTGGTCATTTCCAAAAAACATTGCATTTGAAATGGTGCCCATTTACGTCAAAAATTTTGAGCAGGC
This sequence comes from uncultured Leptospirales bacterium, assembly GCA_964626055.1. Classification (GTDB taxonomy): domain Bacteria; phylum Spirochaetota; class UBA4802; order UBA4802; family JAFGDQ01; genus JAFGSG01. Next base: position 93,066 of record CAZVDF010000004.1, on the reverse strand, counting down.
GGCATATAACAAAGGAATAATATTTGATCTTAGCAGAACTAAGAACATACACACTTCCTTTATCGGATTTTTGATCAACACAAAACAGAGGATCGAGAAAGAGGGTGGAAATCTTAAGCTGAATATTTCTCCCGAGCTCGAAAAATTATTCATTGAAAAAGGCCTGGTTAAATTCTTATCAGACAGCAGCATGAAAAAGTCAGCATAATCATTCAATTCACAGAATTAAATAATGTAATTCTTTTGATTAAGACCTCCCTGTTATATTAGAAATCATCTCAAAATTACGGATTCATATAAGTAATTAACGATAAACAGGAATACTTTATAAAATTTCGAGAAGAGCTCTAATTGTAATTGCGTCCGAACAGCAAAATATGATATGATATTTTAACCTTTTGATCTGCATCCTCAATACAATGATGACTATATCACTATATTAAAAAATGCGACTTCGAATTAAATCCGCTCCGATAATTATTTTTATAATTACAGCCTTAAGTCTTCTCCGCGTATCCGGTGAAATAAAGTTCAAAGAAATAAAACTGGCCGGCCTGAAAATCTATTCTGAAGAATTTCTGATAGAGAAAATAAATTTAAACAGGCTCGACCGGGAAGAAGATCATTATGCTTCGGTTTCCAGGAAGCTTTCCGCTTTTTATCAGAAAGCCGGCTATATCCTGATGAAGACCTACCTTGTCCGGGAAACCGACGAAAGGCTTATCATCTTTATCGATGAAGGACAGGTCGGCAGGATAATTTTTAAAAGGCTGGATACCGTCGATACGATCAAAATGAAGTATGAATTCAGGTTAAAGGACAGGATATACAACAGCTTTCATGTGGAAAAGGAAGTATCCAGAATTAAAAAAAAGTTCGGATTTAAAGAAATACGGCATACTTTAGTTCACGTTACCGAAGGCGACAAATCCTTTTTCCAGCTGAACGAGGAAATAAATATCCCGGGAGTCGGGACGGCCAGGATTCCGTTATTTAACGAATTCAGCTCAAGATTCAACCTGGAAATAGAATTCATCAGGAATCCGGGCGAAGCGAGAGCATTAACTTATGGCATAAAAACAAGTTATTCCAGGGGATTTATACCTGACCTTGAATATAAATATCCGTCATTTTTGCAAAAAAAAGATCTTTTAATTATCGGATCTTCTATCGGCCTTTATTACGGATTCGACAGGAAATTCAAGAATCCTCCCAAATGGACGTTCATGGAAGCCCATTCCGATTATCACCTGGCACCGATAAAAAATTTCTTTACGCCAATGGCTTCAGTATCAGCTTATTATTCAAGAGCTTCCCGAAAAGATCTGGGGATAACCAACTACAATTATTTAAAATTAAGAGGCATTTTTTCTCCCGGTATTACATTGCTTAACAGCCTTCATATTTATTCAGGCCTGGGAGGGGAAAGCGTACATATATTTTCACCGAAAACAGAACCTGACTCGCAATACGCGTCAAAAATAAAAAAAGAAGACGATATATGGGCAGTCTTTGAAAGCAGGATAAACATAGACGTTCGCCCATGGACGTTGAAGAGAACCAAAAAACAGGAATTCGAAGCTTTATACAATTATTATTTGAACGATAAATCCTTTTATGAAGTAACCATCGGATGGGATGGAATACTGGAATTTAATAATCTTGATTTATACATTTACACTTTTGAGTTCAAGAAAATCTGGAATAAACCCCCTTTCTATCACGAATACCCGGTATCCGATCCGAATTTCAAGGGATTTATGGGCAAAAGTTATTACAGCAGGAATTTGATTAAAACATCCAACGAGTATAAATTTTCAGTCTATAGAGATATATACCATATAGGCCTATTTACCGATTTCACACGATTCGAAGGATCGGGATATGACCTTACCGGTTATCAAAACGGCATTGTCGCCGGAATCGCCGGGCACATAATTTTTCTCGATCAGTTTGAATTTAATATCTTTTTCGGAAAGGACTGCCTGTTCTCAAGCGGGGAAAGCCAGTATAATATATACATGAATGCCCGTAAAAAATGGTAAAAGCAGAAAGACGGGATGTATGGATAATACTTCCCGTCTCGCTTAAAAACTCTTAAATTTTTAAAGTTTAATTACTTTTTCTCGACTTCTTTCTTTTCTTCTTTCACTCCTGCTTTCTTCTTTGCCGGTGCTTTCTTCTTTTCTACTTTCTTTGCCGGTTTTGTTTTTACATCGGTTTTCTTTGCTTCGTCTTTTGCGGACGCATTTTCATCTTTTTTCGCTGCCTGATCTGCCGCAAAAGCAATTGAAGACGCAAATACGAACGCAAGAATCATCAAGAAAAATTTTTTCATAAAACACTCCTGTTTTTTGATTGTATTTTTATTAAAATCTCCGGATTTAGTTCCTAGTTATGTAACGTTTTTAGATATAAGATAGTGCCACTATTTATTTAAATGTTAGACAATAAAAAAATCTCCGAACTATACGACACACACGCCAAAGAACTGATGATTTACATCTACTCATTTGTTCGATCGCAGGAAACCGCCGAAGACATTCTGCATGACGCATTTATCCGGCTTTTAAAACATGCAAAAAGAGACGCAATCACGGAGAATAACTTAAGGGCAATGCTTTATAAGATCGCGCGAAATATATGCATCGATCATATCAGGAAAAAAAATCGCAGCAGAGAGACGGAACTGGATGATAATATTGAAGTATCCGATAACGGGATTATTGATCTTATAAATACAAGGGATCTGAATAATAAAATTAACGAAGTGCTGGAGGATTGCGATCCTGTTTCACGCTCGGTATTTACAATGAAAAGAGAATTAATGTTTACTTATGGATCGATAGCTGCTAGCCTTAAAATATCAGAAAGAACAGCTAAAAGAAAGATGAGGCAAATAACTGAAAAACTGGTAAAAGAACTGAAAAAATGCGATTTTTTAAAATGAATGCCAGTATTTGACACTAATCCCGGAATAATTCGTTCTATTAATAGAAAAGGGGAAATATGTTATGAAACACCTTTCAGAAAAAGAATGTATCGCCTTAATGCTCGATCTATCCGGGGGGAGAAACCGGGATAGAATAAGAAAACACCTTGAGACATGCGATAAATGCAAAAAACAGTATAGCGCCCTGTTGCCGGTTATTAAGCCTTATATAGCCGGTAAAGTAAATCTTCCGGGAAAATTAAAAAAGCGCATACTCGGTTCCGCCGTTCAGGTCAGGAATTCGGGAATAACATCCGGATTCGGATATAAAATCAAGCTGTTATGGGAAAACGGCGCGGGATTTTATGCGTCCATTGTGTTCTGCGCTCTGATCCTGGTTCTTTGCGGGATATTCCTGTTCCCTGAAATCAGCCCGAGTAAAGTAAATCTTCAGATCGCCCGGGTTTACGGAGAAGCGGATATTGACTCCGTACCGGCCGAACATTTTGATTCAGTAGGATCCGGCAATACAATCTCAACCGATAAAGATTCAAGCATGATACTGAGTTTCTTACGCGATTATAAAATTATTTTAATGGGTAAATCAAAGCTTACTATTGATAAAGCAAGGCTATTCAAAAACAAAAATCTGGAAGTCAAATACAGTCTCAGCAAAGGAACCCTGCTTAATAGAAACAACCGGGACACATCCGTAAGATATATATTTTCAACGCCCCACGCCCTTATCAAGTCTCATGACGCCGACCTGATGCTTCAGGCATCGAACAATGCAAGCAATATTTTACTGATCAAAGGAAGACTTGTCGTGCAGGACAAGAATTCTTCCAGTAAAATTACGATCGAGTCGCCCGGGAAATATATAATAACGGACAACGACGGAATAAAAATGATTAAGGCCGTCGATCCTACCGAAGAGGAACTTAAAAAAATCCAGGAAGCGTTGGACTCAAATAATTACGATGATATTTTAGCTTCACGGTATAATTTCCAGCCATCGGATGAAAATCAGAAATCCTGCGACGGAGACAACGAGACGTATGAGAAAGTTACGCGGCCTGACGAGTCCGGTTTAAAGTGACACGCCGCTGTAATTCGGAGGGTGTCGAGGAATGTTAAAATTCGCCGAGTATTTTGATTTCGGGCTCGAGCAGGATATTGTATTTCAAATTCACTTTTTCTTTAATAAGATCTATCAGCTGAAGTATGTCCATAGATCTTGCTTCTCCAGTATTTATAATGAAATTCGTGTGGAGCTCGGAGACGCAGGCGCCGCCTATCCTTTCGCCTTTTAAGCCTGCGTCATTGATCAGCTTCCATGATGAAAAGCCCGGGGGATTTTTAAATACTGATCCTGCCGAAGGATAATCCAGGGGATGCTTTTGCCTGCGATCGCTTATTATGCCGTCAATCCTGGCCTTTACGCTTTCCCTGTCCTGTGTTTTGAGAAGCCTGAAATACGCGCCCAGAACAATATGTCCGTCCGGGATGCCCATTGTCCTGTACCCGGCCGCGCTTTTTGAAACAGGCTTGGCAGCAATGTCGCCTTCCCTGTCCATGCATACTATGCTTTCAAGAACGCCGGCGAAATTTCCATCGACCGTGCCTGCATTCATTATTATTCCCCCGCCCATGCATCCGGGAATCCCCGCAATGAACTCCATCCCTGTGTATCCGGCGTCGACGCAGAAGCTGAGAAATTCTCTCTTGCGGATACCTGCATCCGAGTATATCAATCCGTTTTCCTCGATCTTTATCCTGTTTTTTATCTTACTTTCGCTGTTCTGCATTATCACAATGCCCCTTATGCCGTTATCGCCTACGAGGAGATTGGTGCATCCGCCAAGAACGGTAAAAGGCAATAATTCCGCGCGGGAAAGATCGATAATTTCCCTTAACGAATCGTGATCTTCAGGCCAAATAAGAAAATCCGCCGGACCGCCCGTTTTAAAGCTTGTATATTTTTTTAGAGGTTCGTTTAATTTTAAAAAACCGAGCGATTTTAACCTTTTCTTCAGTTTGCTTTTATCCACTTATGTTCCTTCTTCTTCATCCTTGATGCAAGCGTCGAGGTATTACGCCGTGTATCAAAAAAATCAATCTGCCGAAAATTAGAACAGAGCCCAATAAATGTCAAGATTTTACTTTACAAACTCGATAATATGAATACAATTTCCTAATATTGAACAGGCCGGCAGTTTAAATCCGGCGGTATAAAAGTAAATATGCTATCCATTAAAAAATCAAAGATAGATACTCCGGATATTACGGAGTTTACCGATGAAGAAGGCCGCAAATGGGTCCAGACGACCGCGGACGACCTTCTTTCGGCAAAAGAACTTGATGATATCTTAAACAGGATAGAGAAAGACAGGAACAAAGATGAAATTGTCTTAGCCAGATTCGATTTCCAAAAAGTAAACAAGGAATACTACGATGCCATTCTGGATCTTCAGGCAAAGCTTAAAAAACAAAATGAAATCCTTAAACAGCTTCTGTCCGATGCGAAAAACACGATCGATAAAAAAAATGCAAAACTTAAAGAGCTGGTAAAATATATACGAAAGCTCCACCTGCTTCTGGCTTATCACAAGACCAACCCTGAAGACGCTGAAAAATTCATCCCTTCGCCGGAGGCCGTATATTACGAACCGGTAAGCGCTCCCGCCGAAACCGGGATCGCCGAAGAACCCGAAAAAAAAGAAAAAACCGTTGCAATTTATACCGCTGCCGACGAATTTTTGCTGGACGACGAAGGCAAAGAGACAAAACTGACCTAAAGTGCGCTCCAAAAACTATTATTAATAGTTAAACTCATATCACCGGTCAGAATTATACGTGCATCGCCAAATCAATACTATCTATAATTTTCGAGGACTGTCTGAGGCCGAAGGCCGAGTTCCGCAGGAAATTATTGATAGTATTGATTTGGCTAAAAATTGCCTGCTACTTTTTAAATAGGTTTTGGGATGCACTCTAAGTTATAAATAAAAAATATAATATATTATAAAATTTTTTGCGGAATCATCATTAATTTCAGGAGCAATAAAAACTTGGCTTTAAAAATACATAATACGCTTTCCGGTTTAACCGAAGAACTTGTCCCCGGCGGAATTAAAAAGGAAAATATCGCGGATTATCCTCCTGTAACGATTTATTCATGCGGGCCGACCGTGTACAGCTATGCCCATATCGGGAACTTCAGGACATTCGTCTTTAATGATCTTTTGAACAGATATCTCAGGTTCCGCGGTTTTAAAGTCCGGCATGCCATGAACATTACGGACGTTGACGACAAGACTATCGCAGGCTCAAAGAGCGAAAACATCACGCTTAAAGAATACACTGAAAAATACACAGGGATATTTCTCGAAGATCTAAAAGATCTGAATATACAGCCCGTGGATTACATGCCGAAAGCCACGGAATCCATCGACGCCATGATCGATATCCTGAACAGGCTCAAAGACAAAGGCATCGCCTACGAAAAAGACGGATCTCTCTATTTCAGTATCGCGAAGTTCCCGCAATACGGACGCCTCTCAAGGCTTGACCGGAGGGAGATTAAAAGCGGCCTGAGGTACGACACCGACAGCTATGACAAAGAAGACGCGCGCGATTTCGCGCTGTGGAAGTCCGCTTCGCCTGGCGAGCCGTCGTGGGAAACCCCGCTGGGGAGCGGGAGGCCCGGCTGGCATATCGAATGTTCCGCCATGATAAGAAAGATATTCGGCGGCACGATCGACATCCATACCGGCGGAGTCGACCTCATCTTTCCCCATCACGAAAACGAAATAGCGCAGAGCGAAGCGGCATACGGCGAACGCTTTGTGCGCCACTGGATACACGCAGAACATCTGCTGGTAGATGGCGCAAAGATGTCAAAATCACTCGGGAATTTTTACACGTTGAGGGACCTGATAACAAAAGGATATTCCCCCAGGTCGATCAGGTATCTTTTATTATCAGCTCATTATAAAAAACAGCTCAACTTCACTTTCGAGGGGCTCAAACAGGCAAATGCCGCGCTTGAGCGGATAGACAATTTTCTCATCAGATTAAATGACATAAAAAACGACAGCCCTGACAATCCGGATATCGTTAAGATAGTTGACGGGTTTATTTCCAGATTTACGGACACAATGGACGACGACCTCAACACGGCAGGTGCGTTCGGGGTTTTTTTCGATTTCCTCCACGACGTAAATTCTCTTATAGACGGCGGAAAAATTTCAAAGAACGATGCCGGTAAAATTCTGGATTCAATAAAAAAAATAGACGCCGTTTTTAGATTTATTTTTCACGAACATAAATCCGAAAACGGGATCGACTCCGCAAGGATCGAAAGCCTCATAAAAGAGAGAGCCGGGGCAAAAGCCGGAAAGAATTTCAAAAAAGCCGATGAGATCAGGGATATGCTCCAGAAAGAAGGAATAATCCTGGAAGACGGCAAAGACGGCACAAGGTGGAAAATAAAAAAATAATCTACGGGCGCAACAGCGTGCTCGAATACCTGCGGCAGATTAAACCCGGAGACGCGGCTCTTCACGTCTCAAATACCGCCCACGGTAAAATTATCGATACGATTGTAAGCCTCGCGAAAAGCAAGCGCGTAAATGTTGACTTCTGCGGAAAAGAAACGCTGCTCAGATTCGAACCTTCATCCAGGCATCAGGGAGTTGTTCTGGAACTCGCGCATTCAAATGAAAAAATCCTCGAAACGCAGCCCGTCAAAGAATTTCTCATTACCGTAGGCGCACAAAAAGGAGTTCTTTTGCTCCTGGATCAGATTACGGATCCGCAAAATGTCGGATCGATCATACGAACAGCCGAAGCTCTCGGCGGACGCGGCATAATACTTACAAAAGACCGGTCGGCGGCAGTCACTCCGGCTGCGGTAAAGACTTCCGCCGGCGCAACCGCTTACCTCCCGGTCTACACCGTCGCCAACGCGTCCTCTTTCCTCGACAGCGCAAAAGAGGCCGGGTTCTGGATCATCGGGACATCGGGCGAAGGAAGCTTCGAATTAAGCAGGCTCAAGGAGTATAAGCCTGCCGTCATTGTGATCGGCAGCGAAGGCGCGGGCATGCGCTCTCTCACGGAAACAAAATGCGATTTCACGGCCGCAATTCCTTTGCGCGGGAATATTTCCTCGCTCAACGCGGCAGTGGCGGCGGGGATCGTTCTTTACGAAGCGCTTAAAGAGGATTGACACCAGATGTTTTCCGGTAGTAATATCAAAATTATATTTTATTTGTTAGCGCCGTTTATTTAAAAAACTCAGCCAGATAAAAAAGCCCGCGGATTTATAGCCGCGGGCTGTTGTTTTTCAGGAATATATTAATTTAGAAGCGTCTCCGGTCTCCTCTGTAACCGCCGCCACCGCCGCCGCCATGGCCCCCATGACCGCCGCGTCCGCCGCCGAAACCGCCCCCGCCGCGTCTGTTGCCTCTTCCGCCCCGGTCGCGGTCGTTGTTCTTGGGTCTCGCTTCATTTACCGTAATGCTTTTACCCTTGATCTGCGTGCCGTTAAGGGCTTCGATAGCCGCCATACCTTCTTCTTTTGAAGGCATTTCGACAAATCCGAATCCCCTTGACTCTCCGCTGAACCTGTCTTTGATCACATTGACGGATTCTACCTGACCATGAGCTGCAAATGCTGTCTGAAGATCTTCTTCTGTCACATCGTATGACAAATTTCCCGCATAAATATTCATTATGCTCTCCTTAAAATATGAAAATTAGTTTCATTGAACCCGAAGTCTTGAAATTTACCCGAATAAGCATAAGCTTAGTGGGCCGGCTCCGTTCAAAAACTATATTGATAGATTAATATTTAATAGGCTTTTCATTGCGTTTCCGTTAAATTAAGGAGAGTTTTTGAATAAAACATAGCAGATATTTTACAGGACGCTCCATTTAGGGAGGTAAGATGCGGATAGCGACAGCACCTTTGCAATGAACAAGTGTTTATATTAACACCCATCAATTATCTGAAAAGATAGTAAATATTTAAATAAATATCAAACATTTTTTAATTTTTTTTTATTTTTTTACAGGCATCGGCGGCGCCGGCTTCTTTACCGTCGGCGCATCCTGTTTGAAATCCGCCAGGCCTTTAAAAAATTTCTTAACATTCTCTTCGCGGACGGCAAAAACATAAGGCGATTCGGAAGAAGTGCAAAGATAATTTTCTTTATCCTTTTTATGAATTTTGAGGTCTATGTCCTTGCCGTAAACCTTTGTTTTTATTGAACAGACCAGCCCGAAGACATCCTTTTTCTCAAGCGGAGGATAGGAATCCGCGTTTATCGAGCTGAAGGAGCTTACAAAATTGTCGATTTTATTTTTGTCAATTGCGGTATTCCTGTATTCCCTGCAGATCCAGCTCTCCACTTTAACTTTCTTTTTTTCTTTTTGCTTATCTTTTTCATTTAAGCCTTTCCCGTCTTTAGCTTCGCTTTTCTCTTCAATTTCCTCTGTTCTCTTTTCAAAGCTGAGCCTGCCGTTGTACTGCAGTTCGAAATAGACGACTTCATCGCGCCCGAACTTGTATATCTGCTTGTCTCTCAGATCGTCGGCATCTTTATTGAAATCATTGGAAAGATTCCCCTCGGCAAGAAAAACCCTCGGGTCTTTTTCGAACTTTACATAAGCGCTTCTGTAAGTCGGGCTGGCCTTGCCGATAAAAATATCCCTCTGCTCTTTGCCTTTGTCTTTTACGGTAACCCTGACGGCCTTTTCGGGATCGAGCTCATATTTTGCGAGAAACGGCTCTTTTGAAATGAAATCGGTTATGTCAAGCTCTTTCATCTGCTTCACGAGGCTTTCCGCTTTGGCCTGATCGGCCGGATAGGCCTGCTCGTTTACCAGCCATTTATTGTCTTTTTTGTATAATCTGACCGTCTTACTTCTCTTTACGATTATTATTTCATCGGCAGAATCAAAGGATCTGATCCCTGGTATCTCCCCAGATTTTTTATCCCTTCCCGAGATAATGAGAAAAAACACAAGAACGATGATGATCCCGAAACTGATCACTATCCTTCTGTTTTTTTTATCTTTAAGAGTATTCATTATATTCATCATCTGGAAAATTCCTCCATTATTTTCTTTTTCTTCCTTTCCCTCATCCTCCATATAAGTATTCCTGCAATAATAACGCAGATCGGGAGGCCGGCGATATTAAAAATCTTAATAATTAATTTTACGCTGTCGCTCCTCTCTTTCAGCGGATTATAGTCTATGCCCTTGCTTCTCATCTCAGGGGTCAGGTAATTACCTGAAAGATAATCGATAGCGTTATGCAGAAATACGGCGTTAAGGGATTTACCGTCTTTTTCAACAATGTTGGATAAAGCGATATCCGATGACCCAGCAACAATTATCTTCGCAGGCTTTACCGCTTTTTCGATTACGCGTGTTGACGTAATCCCGCTTTCCTTTGCGGCGATTTTTTTATCCGTTTTAATTTCGGCAGGGACTTCTTTCCCTTTATAATAGCTCGCAAACTGACCTTCGAGCAGAACCGCGAGATTCCGTCTTGACATCCGGGATCTATCCGCAGGGGGGCTTATGCCGAAAGGCGAAAAATCAATCCTGCCCTGCATCAGCCAGCTGTTTTCAGTGGACGCGACTAGAAGCGAATCCTTAATACCGGCCGCTTTAACGGCTTCCTGGTTTATGCTTACGGAAGAACCTTTCGGCCACAGCATTGTTTTTAAATTGCCTGTTATAATACTGTCTTTATTCAATCCATCATTCTGTATCATGGGAATAAAGTAAATATCCTGGGAGCCGAAACCCTGCTGGGTCGCCCTGTAGCATTTCTGGTCCAGGACTATGTCTTTGTTGACGGTAACGCCGTATTGCGAAAACAGTTTATCGAGCCCGGTGTTGACCGGAAGTATCAGCGGCCTTCCCCCGCCGAATCTGTTTAAGCTCGGATCATTGATATCATAAAAAGAATTAATGAGGAATATTACCGATTTGCCCTTCATAATGAACTGGTCGATCTTAAAAAGTTCATGTTCGAGATATTCCTTCCTGGGCCCGTTTATGACAAGAGTATTTATTTCCTCAGGAATATTCTCTTTGGACAGGTCTATCGGCTTCAGATCATACATGTCCGACAGCATGTTCTTAAAGTTGCCGGCGCCGTTGGTTGAATCGCTTAAGTCGATCTCCTCATGACCGGTGCTGTAGCCGACGGACGGATTATTATTTATTACGCTGTCGACCGCCTTATTAATGCTGTCCTTGAGGCCGTCGAGATTGCCTATCATATACTCGCCGAATATCGATCTCGAAAGAAGCTGGATCACTTCAAATTTAGCGTCGTGTTCGGCTACTATGCCGATCAGCCCCTCGCCCGCAGGTATGTATTTCCCTCCCGGGCCGGGCATGCCAGCCCAGTTAAGTTTAACGACTCCGTAACTTTCCGCCGCGCGAATGGCATTATTGTCTTTAACGGAATCAATATAATGAAATTCAAGTTTATTATAATTCTCCTCGTTTGCTTTTTTCACTATATCGGCTACTTTTTTATCCAGGTTTTGCACGCCCTGGATCGGCAGATTGCTGCTTGCGTACAGCGTTATCTTTATCGGGCGCTCCAGCCTGTTAAGGGTATCCATTTTGCCCGTCATCTTTTTTATGGTCGTAGTTATCCGGTACTCCAGTCCTTCGGCTTCGGTTATTGAATTCACCTTCTCAATAAGATCTCCGTGTATTATGGCAAGCGACATGTAAGCGTTCCGGAATTTAAGCTGATCGCTGGCTATCTCCTTTACCTGTATGGGATACATTCCGAAATTCGTCACGACATCCTTCTTTTTCTCCACATCGATTATCTCATAATTGAAATTATCGTTCGCCGCATCCGCATACTCCTCCATCAGATCGTACAGATAGCGCTGGACGGAATTGTACGGAGCCGGCAGGTTGTCGGAAAAAAATACTTTTATATTGAGAGGATCCACAAGCCCGGATACGACTTCTTTGCTTATCCTGGAAAGCGAGTATTCGCCGTTCTTTGTCAGATCGCATTTGAAATTAAAGGTAATGCTTACGAGATTAATTAAAATTATTATTATAATGTTAAGAATAATTTTATTTCTTGCGATTAAAAATGTTTTTGCGATATCGGTTATTTCTTTTATATTCATGGCTTATCTCCTTTCCTCAAGAATCTGGACCGTCCCAAGTACGCCGACAGCCATGACCGACAGGAAATATATTATATCCCTTGAATCTATTACGCCTTTCGCAAAATTTTTAAAATGATAATCCGCGCTTAAATAATCCACGAAATTGGCCAGGGACACTGGCAGGAAAAACTGGAATTTATCGATAAAAGTAAGAAAAAAACATGTGATCAACCCGATGATAAAAGCTATTATCTGATTTTTTGTGATGGAAGACGCCAGCAGGCCGATGGCTGAAAAAGCCCCGCCGAGCAGCACTGCGCCGAAATATCCCCCGATAGTCGGCCCCGCGCCGGGAGATCCTACAATAACGATCGAAATCAGATAAATAAGAGTCGGGGCGATCATGCTGGCTGTGAACACTATCCCCGCAAGAAGCTTGCCGATAACCACGTCATATAACGACACGGGAAGAGTCATAAGTATTTCGAAGCTTCCGGTATGTTTCTCTTCCGAGAAAAGACGCATTGTAACAGCCGGTATTATGAATGAAAAGATAATCGGCAGGAGTTTAAAGAATTCCCTGAGTTCCGCCTGATTATATATGAAGAAAGTAGAGAAGAAGAACCAGCCTGTCACTACAAGAAAAACCGTGATTACTATGTAAGCGATCGGGGTGGAGTAATAGGACATAAGCTCCTTCTTCATTATTATGTACGCCTTCCTGAGCATGCTTTTAATCACGGGGATAGCTTTATTATTTAAAAATGATGCCGCAGTTTCAAAATATTTATTCATTGTTCCCTCCTTTTGTCAGTTCTCTGAACACGTTTTCCAGCGACCGGGTTTCTTTTACCATTTCGTACAAGGGCCATCCCTTTTCGCTCAGCAGTTTAAAAATCTCAGGTCTTATTTCTTCATCCGAAGAAAACAGGATCAGGGCGGATGTTAAATCTTTATCCTCTCCCCCTGTGACCTCTTTGACTCCTTTTATATTCCTGAGAGCGCCGCTTAACGTATCAAAATCAACGTTGGCCGCTTTAATCGATATCTTTGCCGCCGAACCATGGGTAGCTTTCAACTCGGAAGTACGGTTATCGGCGACGATCTGGCCTTTATCAATAATAATCACCCTGTCGCATGTCGCCTCGACCTCTGAAAGAATATGAGTGGAAAGAATGACTGTTTTCTCTTTGCCGATCTCTTTTATAAGTTTCCTTATTTCAACGATCTGGTTAGGATCAAGCCCGCTTGTGGGCTCATCCAGGATCAATATATCCGGATCGGACATCATTGCATGCGCGAGGCCCACTCTCTGCTTGTATCCTTTGGAAAGTTCGGATACATTCCTGTGCATCATTTCTTTCAGCCCGCAAATATCCGCTATCTCCTTTATCCTGCCCGTATTTTCGATACCCCTTATCTGCCTGATGTAATCGAGGTAATCGTATACGATCATATCGCCGTATATAGGCGCGGATTCCGGCAGATAGCCTATTATGCTTCTTACTGCATCCGGGTTTTCGTCCGCATAATAGTCCCCAACGCATATTTTACCGGATGTGGGCTTAAGATAGCACGTAAGCATTCTTAGCGTCGTTGTCTTGCCTGCGCCGTTTGGCCCGAGAAGACCTGTTATCTCGCCGGTTTTAACTGAAAATGAAATATTTTTAACGGCATGAACTTCACCGTAATTTTTTGATAAATCGGTTACGCTTATCATCAGTCTTAACCCCTCCAAAAAATGATTATTATCCCCCTGTAACGCTTTGCGGTCATCCCCCAAAGGGAGACCTGGAACCTATGATTTAGTAATGGAATTTAAGTTATTTAAGAATAAAATTACATAAAATAACTTTAAGTTTAAAGATTTAAAGTCCCCTTCGGAGGATGACCCTAAATGGGCCTAGGGGACTCTTCCGAAATCGTCTTCAATGCGTACTATATCGTCTTCGCCGAAATAATCTCCGGTCTGTATCTCAATAAAGACAAGATCATTTCTTCCGCTGTTCTTGATCCTGTGCGCTGAGCCTCTTTTTATATCTACCGACTGCCCGGCGCTTAAGTTGATGTCCTTCTTATCGATCGTCACCAGAGCGGCGCCCCTGACGATCAGCCAGTGCTCCGATCTGCTCTTATGGGTCTGATAACTCAGCCGCCTGCCGGAATGAACCGTGATTCTTTTGACCTTGTGGTCTTTCTCGTCCAGTAGAACTTGAAAGAATCCCCACGGCCTGCGGCCGTCGTCGATATTAATTTTTGTCATTATATTCTATGCCAGCTGACAGATCTTCATCTGCCGGCCGTTTTGAGTTATCCGTTCTTTTTCATAAACTCATTCATGAAATCCGCAAGAGCCTTTGCCCCTTCGACAGGCATGGCGTTGTATACCGAGGCTCTGCATCCGCCTACGGAGCGGTGCCCTTTCAATCCGGAGAGCGCGGCCTTTTCAGCCTGCGAAATAAACGCGTTCTCAAGCTCTTCGCTCCTCAGTCTCCAGACGATATTCATCCTGGATCTGTATTTTTTATCCACAGGACATCTGTAATATCCGCTGCTCCCGTCTATCGCATCATAAATCAATCCGGCTTTTGTATCTCTGCGCTTTTCAATCTCCTTCATCCCGCCTATGGATTTGATCCATTTGAAGGTCAGGTTTGCCATCCATATTGAAAAAGTCGGCGGGGTATTGTAAAGAGAATCATCGGCAGCATGCAGATCATATCTCAGGTACGCCGGCAAATCCTTTCTTGCCTGTTCCAGAAAGCTCTTTTTGATCACGATCAGGGCCATTCCCGACGGGGCCAGGTTTTTCTGAGCGCCGGCATAGACCATCGAGAGCCTGTTCCACGGCAGCGGTCGCGACATTATTTCCGAAGACATATCCGCGATTAAAGGCACATTGCCCGTATCCGGGAATTCCTGCCACTGTATGCCGCCTATCGTCTCGTTCGAGCATATATGAACATATGCCGCGCCGGCTGTGAATTTAAGCTCGCTCAATTCGGGTATCTTTATATAATTTTCCGCTTTGTTGTCCCATATTACATTGACCTTGCCGATCAGTTTGGCGTCATCGATCGCCTTCTTGGCCCACGAGCCTGTATTAACATAATCTGCAGACATGCCGGTTTTCAAAAATGCCATCGGCACCATTCCAAACTGAAGTGTCGCGCCCCCCTGTAAAAGAAGCACCGTATAATCTTCAGGTATTGCCAGTATTTCTCTGGCTAAGGCCACGGTTTCCTTGTGAACCTTATCGTATATCTTTCCTCTGTGGCTCATCTCTACAAGGGACATGCCGGTTCCTTCAAAATCGACCATCTTCTTTGCCGCTTCTTCCAGCGCCGGCAGCGGTAGAATGGAAGGCCCGGCCGCAAAATTATAAATTCTTGCCATAAATCGGTATTTCAACCCCCTGTTGTTTTCAATTTTGACGTTATCGATTTGCTCCGCAAATCGATAGGCTTATATTTCAGTAATTAATCGGCGGTTACGGAATAACCGCTCTTTTAAAAACCGCATAATATTCTGATTAAATGCACAATTAAAGCGGATATATTTTCACAGTCAACTCTATTTCGCAGCCAGCGGCCATTCGCCGCGCTCTTTTAACACTTCCCTGTAAACCGCAAGCGCTTCGTTTACGGACGGCATCCCGGCATATGTCGCCAGCTGGAAAAACACTTCCGTCAATTTTTTAGGATCGCAGCCTACGTTCAGAGCCGCGTTTATATGCAGTTTTAATTCATCCGTCGCTCTAAGAGCGGCCAGCATGGCGCAGGCTGCCATCTGTCTTTCGGGCAATGTCAGGACCGTACGGGAATAAAGGTTGCCCGTAATGAACTTTGAGAAGTCGCCGGCAAGATCCCGGTCGAACTCGCGCCAGGTCATATAGGGCGGGTCCATTTTGATCCCTTTACCGAAAAGCTTTTTCGCAGTTTCCTGGGTCCTCTTTACAATATCTTCTTCCATTGATCATTCTCCTTAAAAAATTCCATGTCTGTTTCCCTCTCCGAATCACAGTCAGCACCCTTTAATAAGGATTAAAGGATTCCGGTTCCCGTTCGGGGATGACAACATAAGTAAAAATTTTATTTTTTATCCGAGAAAATAATAAAAAAAATAAAAAAATGCTTGTTAAATATGTTTTGTAATAAAATGTTTGTAAATTAACTGTTATTTTTTAACTATATTATAGCTTTCATTCTTTCTTTAACATCGGTTATCGGGCGGATTGTAAAAACTCCAGCCTATTTTTGTCAATTGCTATATCATTAATAGCTTTTTATCTGGAAAATCATTTTTTTAATGTATTGAAAATTAATAATTTAATTAGTTCTTGGTGAACAATGGCTTTTCCCCCGGCAAGGGCAGCGAAATCCTTAATCTTTATCGCTGTTGGATGAATTATTCATCAAAAACCAATTAAGTAAAAAAAATAAATTAAAAAATAGAGGTGTAAATTATGGAAGTTTTATCTCCGTTTTCCGGAAAGTTAGTTAAGGTTTTAGTTTCACAAGGCGCTAAAGTCAGCGAGGATGACGAAATGTTTATCATCGAAGCCATGAAGATGGAAACTCCAATATATGCTCCCGCTAACGGAACAGTTAAGGAAATCAAGAAAAAAGAAGGCTCGGACGTTGAAGCTGACGATGTTCTTGCTGTTATAGAATAAAGTCAACATGAAATACGATCCCGCAAAAACGCAGAAAACGATGGCAAAAGCCGCTTCTGCGGT
Organism: uncultured Leptospirales bacterium; assembly: GCA_964626055.1. Classification (GTDB taxonomy): domain Bacteria; phylum Spirochaetota; class UBA4802; order UBA4802; family JAFGDQ01; genus JAFGSG01. Next base: position 76,229 of record CAZVDF010000004.1, on the reverse strand, counting down.
TTTGCGGGAAAAAATTCTTCTTCCTAAACTAGCATCTGTATGTTATATTGCTAAACTTTTTAATTAAATCGATTCAGGAGATTTACAATGAGACCATATTTTGAAAAGATGGACGATTTCGGCAAGGCATTAAAAGAAGGCGAGATTAAAAGAGCTGTTGAAAATGTAAAGCAGATAAAGGAGGTCGAGGCCGGGATTGACCAGTTGGTGGATAAAGCGAAAAAAGTCGGCATATCCGAAGCCGATATGAACAAACGCGGCGAAATGACAGTATGGCAGCGACTTGACTATCTTCTTGATCCGGGCACATGGTGTCCGCTTCATACATTATACAATCCAGCTGACAACAAAGAAGGGACAAACAACGTATTTGACGGACTGGGAAGAATATCCGGCAAATGGGCGGTCATAATCGGATTTGACAATAAAGTACTTGCGGGCGCATGGGTGCCCGGCCAGTCCGACAATATTCTTCGCGTCACAGACATGGCAAAAAGAATGCATCTGCCGCTTGTGTGGCTGGTTAACTGCAGCGGCGTTAAACTGGACGAGCAGGAAAAATTTTACGCTAACAGGCGCGGATCCGGAACGCCGTTCTTCAGGCATGCGGAACTGAACCAGATGGGCATTCCTGTGCTTGCAGGCATATACGGCACAAATCCTGCCGGCGGCGGATACCAGGGCATCAGCCCTACAATTCTTTTCGCGCATAAGAACTGCAACATCGCAGTAGGCGGAGCGGGCATTGTAAGCGGCATGGCCCCCAAAGGCGATTTCGATAACGAGTACGTTGAAGACCTTATCGACAAGACAAGACATTTTAAAAGCAACCCTCCGGGCACTCCGAAAATCCATTACAACGAAACCGGTTTTTTCAGATACGTATACGACGAAGAAAAAGGTGTGCTTGACGGGCTTAAAGATTACATGAAGGATATTCCCTCCTACAATCCCAAATTCTTCAGAGTGGCAAAACCGGCAGAGCCGAAATTTCTTGCTGAAGACATTTACAGCCTCATCCAGTTCGAGCAGAAAAAAGTATATAACTTTGACGAAATTTTAGCGCGCCTTGTTGATAACAGCGAGCAGATGGAATACCGCCCTGATTACGGCCAGGAAATCTATACAGGCCTTGTAAAGATAGACGGTTATTTAATGGCGGTTATAGGCAACCGACAGGGCTTTCTCCCGAAGGGATATCCCGAATACGCGGACTATCCAGGCATAGGCGGCAAATTATACCGCCAGGGCCTTGTTAAGATGAACGAGTTCGTAACATACTGTTCAAGAGACAGAGTTCCTATCATCTGGTTCCAGGATACGAGCGGGATTGACGTAGGCGATATTGCTGAAAAAGCCGAGCTCCTGGGCCTGGGGCAGAGTCTCATTTACTCGATTCAGCAGTCATGCATACCTCAGATGCTGGTGGTTCTGAGAAAAGGAACAGCAGCAGCTCACTATGTAATGGGCGGACCGACTGCGAATGATCACAATGCTTTCACCCTGGGAACAGCAACAACCGAAATTTACGTTATGCACGGGCAGACAGCGGCAGTCGCAACATATTCGAGAAGGCTCGTAAAAGAAAAGGATGCCGGCAAGCCGATAGAGCCGATCATTCAGAAGATGAACGAGATTGCAAGACAATACTACGAAAACTCAAGGCCTGCATATTGCGCAAAATACGGCCTTGTTGATGAAGTTGTTGCAATGAAGGATATAAGAAAGTATCTGGTCGCTTTTGCCGGAGGAGTATATCAGAATCCTGCATCGATATGTCCGATGCATCAGATGATTCTCCCGAGGATAATCAAGGATTACAAAACAATTAAAGAAAAGCAGGCAAAATAACTTTTTTGCTTATTTTGTTTTACTCAACGCCCTGTTGGACAATAACAGGGCGTTTTTATTATTGCCTGCAGAGATATTTAAGAGTGTGTCATAAAATCTTTGACAAGCATAAAGCAGTCCTCGGAAATTATTGACGATATTGATATGTCCGGGCAAAGATAACAGTAAATATGAAGACGCATAATAAACGCCCCGCCCTTTGGGCGGGGCGTTTATTATGCAATACAAATGACCTGTTATGGGATTAAAAAATAAATTTTATCTGTTAGGCGCAAATCCAAGTTCGATGTTGGCAACTATTCCCATATGGATATTTGACGTCCCTTCCAGTGTTTCAAACTGCTTCGCGTCACGCAGCCATCTTCCGCATGGATATTCAGTCGAGTAACCGGATGAACCATAAACCTTCATGGCCAGATTGGCGGCATGAACTGCAGCCTGGCAGCTCATGAGCTTGGCCATCGAAGTAGCCTGCTGGCTCGGCAATTTCTTGTCCTTCAACCATGCCGCATGATAAAGCATAAATCTGGCAGCTTCATCTTCCAGTTTCATTTCAGCTATCTGGGATTGCACCATCTGGAATTTGCCTATCGGCTGCCCGAACTGCATACGCTCATTGGCAAATTTAACAGCGCCTTCAAGTGCTGCTGCCGACAGAGAGGCTCCGCCTGTTGCACAGCCCATGCGGGTGTTGTTGAGCTGCCACATGCATATCTGGAATCCCTGGTTTAATGGTCCCAGAAGATGTTCCTTGGGAACGATAGCATTTTCAAAAACAATTTCCGAGGTAGGAGCCGTCCACATGCCTACTTTTTTTGTAATGGGAATCCTGGTAACGCCCGGTGTATTATTGAAGTCAATAACGAAGCATGACAGACCTTTTGCTCCTGCGCCTTTTGTGGTTACAGCATAAACCAGTCCTATATCGCTTACATGTCCCCCGGAAATCCACATTTTAGAGCCGTTCATTACCCAGTGGTCTCCCTTGTCTTCCGCGAAGGTCTTCATGCTGGCGACATCCGAACCTGTGTCGGCTTCAGTAATGGAAAAACTCCCGACCGCTTCGCCGCTTACAAGTTTAGGTATCCATTTTTCTTTCTGTTCTTTAGTGCCGTACTGATTGATTGTCATGGCAGGACCCCATGTATTTCCGCTGACGCTCAGTCTCCAGGCTGTGTGCGCTTTGGAGATCTCGTAAAGAGCCAGAACTCCTTCCATCCATCCCATTCCGTTCCCGCCGTATTCTTCAGGAATGCTGAATCCCAATAATCCGAGCTCTCCCATCTTTGTAAGAATTTCTCTGCGATAGTAATGATTCTCTTCATCCTCATCAACATGCGGGGCTATTTCGTTTTTTGCGAACTTGCGAGCCATGTCCTGCAACATTAATTGTTCTTCTGTTAATGAAAAATCCATTTTTCCCTCTCCTTTTTATTAATGATTCCTCCAGTGATTCATCTGGAAATTGTATAATAATAATTTCGATAAAAAGCTGATTAAAAAGTCAATTGAATTATTGGGAAACATAATAAAAATAGCGATTGTACTTAAATAGCTGAAGCCGGTTTTGCCGAAAAACCGGCGGAACTGCCGATTAAATCAAGTCCCCGGGCTTTTAACTCCATGCAGAAAAGTAATTTTATTCAAAAAATGATTTTAAATCATTGAATTTGGATGTATGTTATTAATGAGACAATCCGGAACATATTCCGGCATGGGAAAACCGCCGCAGATGAGCGGACAGGATAACGCCTCTGCCGGGATGCAGACTTTATTATTAAAAGGAGGAGCTTATGAATATCGAAATGACAAAAGAAGATATTGAATATCTCGTCCTATTGCTTGAGAGGGAATACAAAACCGCGCTCGTGGAACAGCATCATACGGCGCATCGTGATTATATTCAGGTCGTAAAAGCCAAGATCGCAGAGATTGAAAATTTGCTTTCATTGCTTAAAAAAGCCGCTTAAAAAATATTTAAGCGGGGTATGCCTTAAAGATTTAACTGCTAATGACTCATTTTGACGGTTTATCGGTTTTACAAAAATCGTATATGACCCCGGCCGTTTCCGGAGCCCTCAGGTAACCGAAAAGCTTATGCGCATTGCGTTTGCCGTTGAACTCGTAATTATTATAAATCACAATATCTTCAGGGCATACGCCGCAGGAATTCTTTTTAAAATCATCGGAAATTTTATAAACAACGGCAACCGGATCGCTTAAATCCGCAAAATTGTACCATTTATGCAGGATATTCTCAGGGGAAGGCGGGGCGTCGGTTTTATTGCCCCTTCCCTGTTCCGCGCATATCTTCCTGATAATCACTGGAATCCCCAGCGGCGATCCGATAGTCATCAATGTATGGATCCCGATATCCGAAACATTCTGCGTCAATACATCATAGCAAATAATGCTGCCCATCGAGTGGCCGATAAGCAGGATACGTTTCTTTCTGTACTTATAAAGAACATCCGCGAGCCGCTTACGTATCGGCTCCCTGACAGGCACCCCGCCGTACTTCGGGATATTGCTTTCACGGTTATAATAAAAATCGAGATCTTTATAGAGATGCCGGATAAATATATCGGCGATCTTGTCGAAATTAATGAAACCGTGTTCATCGGAAAATATCTTATCGATTTTTTTCTCAACCGTATCCAGGAATTTTTTTTTAATTTTACTCGGAGCATAGTTCCTGTAAACTTCAGGATTGCCCGGCATATACGGTTCATCTTCGAAAATAGGGCTGTTGGGATCCTTTTCTTTTATATCGAGAGGCTTCTCATACAGGAGATCCGCCCAGTAAACGGATTTAAACCTAAAAGATACGCCGGGATGCCCGATGGCCGACAGGCCTTCCTTTATGGACTTAATCCACCATTTCTCCAGCAATCCGTTCGGGACTTTGTTGGAAAGGCCGTGTACGCCGATGATTATTTTATTGCCGAACAGGAAATCAAAAAGTCGCATATATATAACCCTACCGTATACTTACATATAAAACATCATACTGAATTTCAATGCTTTTTTACCCGCAGTTTATCCCGCTTTAATCATTCAGACCCGCAAAAAGCCGTGTCATTCATTATGCCCGGGCAGCAATCCCTTGCGTTGGAATAATTTTTTCAATTGCGGCAGACAGGGACCCGAACGGCAAAACATATAGACATTAAAGATAAATAATAAAAAAATAATTTAATTTTAATAAGTTTTTCTTGTCAATTCGCCGTCGTTTGATTATAATATTTATGGAGGCATTCAGAAAGGTCAGGGCATTTAATGCCGCCGGCTGGAAATACGAAACCTGATAAAAGAGGTAAGAGCAGCTAAGAATGTCCGTTGCAGTACGTGACTTTGAGACATTCTTAAAACAAGAAAATCATAATTATTAAAATTTTATCGGCAATTTGATCTTTATCTGAATGCTATCGGCTGTAGAGACGCCCGTCCCGGCGTCTCTGCGCCTATATGCAGCATAATCATCTTGCCCGCTATATGTATTCGATCACAAAGCCGCATTTCTCTATTTCTTCCATAACCGAATTTTTCAGCTCATAATTCTCAGTAAGCAGCTTATGAATTATTGCTATATTTCCAAGCGGATTTTGCAAAATATTTTCAATAAAGCCCGGAATATTATCCGCAATTAAACGATCCGCGTCGCAGGTCTTAAATTCACTTACTTTAAGCGGAATACCGTCGGCATCCAGTATCCGGCAGAATTTTTTAAAGTGCGATGAGAACATAAAATCCGGAGCGATATAACATCCGGAAACTACGCTTTTTTTAATAAATGATGTATAACTCCTTAAATTATTAAAGTCAGGTTTCGGAATACATAAAATAATATTTCTGATATTATTCCTGTTAACATGACCTGCAATTTCATCCGCCTCTTCATAGCTGTTTAAATATCCGAATATTACCGGACTGCTGTTCTCATTCTGCAGAATAATAATTTTACCGTCGGCGCCGCTTATGCTTATTCTATTCTTGCTTTGCGCGTAAGTCCCGGACAGTATTAACCATGCCGACAACACCGAGATGATAAGGGAAATGCGTAAAATTCTTCCGCTGATTTTTACGGGCGCAGCCGGGAGGATAAACAACAGAAACGGCAGAAGCAATGCTATGCTTTTGCCGCTATCAATCGCGAAATGGCCTTTCATCCCGGAAAAATACTGAACCAGCTTAAGGCTCAGCAGATACAGGGAATCCGTAAGAAAAGCAAAAAATTTTGCCGGTATCATTGCAACTGCGGAGGTCACACCGGCGATTATAGACAGTATCATTGTCCCGGACATTGTGAATACAATTACCAGGTTGGAAACAAGTCCCGCAAGGTTGATCTCGTTTAGCCGGATAAAGATAACAGGCAGCACGAATATCTGCGCCGAGAAAGTCACCGAAAGCACCTGTGATAATTTCGAGGGTAGAACAGAAAAAACATTCCTGTAAAAATTATAAAAAAGCAATATTCCGAATGTGGCGCCGAAGGAAAGCTGGAACCCCAGGCTGAAAACTTCATAGGGGAACATTGCCAGAATTATTACCGCCGAAAGGAAGAGCGTATTATAGATATTTTTTTCGAGATCGAATATCTTCTGGACAGAAAAAATGCAGAACATTACGAACGCTCTTAAAAGCGATACCGGCATATCGGTTATATACAGATAAAAAAGCAAAACCAGGGCGATAATAATCTGGAGTATTTTCCGATTGATGAAGAGCGGGCTTAAAACCAGGAGCAGAACTCCGGCTATTATTCCTATATGTTCGCCGCTTGCCGCCAGGATGTGCAAAACCCCGGCCCTTTTAAAATCGATTGTCGTTGATTTATCTATGTAACTGCTGTTGGCAAAATATAATCCTTTTATGACCGGGACGGTCCTCTTATCAAAAAGCCCGGACAGATTTTCTTCGATTATATTTCTTATTTTGTCTCTTAAACCGATACGGGCGCCGTTAATTACTCTACAGTTCTTTGTATTTAGATTAAAGATATAATGGAATCCTTTTTTCAGCAGATCGGTTTCCAAAGATGAGTTATTATTATCGATTCTTAATTCTCTAGGCTTTGCGTATATCTCGATTTCATCGCCGGATTTTATTTTTATTTCTTTACCTGCATAGCTCACCGCTTTACTGGCTGCCTGCAAAAAACGGGGCATGTCTTTATCCGGTTCAGAAAAATTTAAAACAATCTCATTGCTGTATCTCAGGGCTTTGACGGATTCCACGGATGCGTAAAATTTTTTGCTATTTTCCCCGACAGGTACAAAATAAAAAAGAAATACTATCCGCATTACGATAAGAAAAGATATAAATATTAAAAAACATGCGTAAGAATGGAATGACATGAAGCGCTTTCTGCAAAAAATGAATGCAGGCAGTTGTAAAAAAAGCATCATGATACCGGCTGCCGAATTTATCTTCGGGCCGATAAGAATCGAATAAACAAGGATAATTGCGCAGATCGCGGATAAAAGAGCAAAAAAAGACGGGACAAATACAAGTTTTGAGATTCTTTTATATTCGTCCAATTTTATATACCGCGCCTATTTTTGCTCCTAATGAGAATTTGGAAGAATCGTCGCCCATGCCGAAGCGGCCGTATCTTGTGACAAAATCAAAAATGACTTTCCAGTCGCGGGATACGTCAAATACGGCTCCTATGGTGCCGTTTACCCCGCCGCCGTTATAGCTTCTGGTTGCCGGAGGAGTCTCCATATAAGCGCCGATCCCGCACGTGAGCGCGAATGCATTATTTAATGCAAAAGAATATTTAAAAGTCCCCGTGTATATTAAATGCTGAACGGAAACATCCGGTTTGCCGCTGCTGAAATTATTGATGTATTCAAGCGTAAGTTCCCCGATGAAATTTCTGACAAAAATATCCAGGCTGCAGCCGCCGCTCACATAATAACCCGAAATCATTTTCGAGACTCTTGTGTTGGAATCAGACGACCATCCCCTGTAAGCTATCTGGTTAGTCCCGCCGCCTATGGTCGGACCGATATATGTGAAGAAAAGCTCCTCTTCTTCTTTTGCGGCTTTCAAATCAGGCGTAAAATAAAAAATGATAACGAATAATAAAAATATTTTTTGAAAAAAACCAATAAATAAATTTTCTCTTGTGATCATTTTATCTGATATCCAGCGGATTTTTTACAACCTGAGCATTTGCAGGCGCTTTAAAATTAAATACACCCGGCGGTACGCTTACCCCTAATTTCACATCGGATAATTTTATCACGAAGCCGTCTCCTTCCTTATCCTTAAAAACAGCGCCCGTCAGCATATAGTCGGAATTAAGCATGAATTTTATCTCCGAATATTTTTTGCTCTCATTAAACAATTCGATTACAGGCAGCGGAGTGTCTACATTTATCCTGGCTTCATAAGTCCGGAAAAATCTCGAAATACCGCCCGTGAGTTTCGGCCTAATGTCCTTCGACCGTTTTTCCGGATCTTTATCCGCCGCCTCTATCGTCTCCAGCTCCTGAACGCCGCATACGTCCGTTGCGGAATCATAAACCCATAATTTTTTCCCGTTGGTGACTATCAGCTTTCCGGGCGGATCGGTGAATTTTACGTACATTTTACCCGGATGCATGTAAATAAAAATCCCGGAGTATGCCTCCCCGGACTGGTACGATATCGCTATTTTTCCTTTTATTGTTTCCGCTCCTGCCAGCCGGTCTATTAATTTTGCCATCGCTTCATCGCCGGTCAGCGCATAAACGGGGCAGCAACAGATAATCAGGAAAAACATCACTAATGCCGTATGGATCCTTCCGCATTTCATAGAGCAAATAATACGGGGATGTATTCATAAAATCAATCCATTTTTTCGGGCCGCAAGAGCGGGAAAAGGATCGTGTCTTTGATCGAACTGCTGTTTATAAAAAGCATGACAAGCCTGTCAATGCCTATCCCCATCCCGGCAGCGGGCGGCATTCCGTACTCGAGAGCGCATATGTAATCGCTGTCCATCATCTGCGCCTCCTCGTCGCCCGCCTCGCGCCTGCGGACCTGATCCTCGAACCTCGCTTTCTGATCGAACGGATCATTAAGCTCCGTAAAAGCATTACCGATCTCCCTTCCCGCGATGTAAGGCTCGAATCTTTCGACAAAGTCGGGATTGCCTTCCATTGATTTCGAAAGCGGCGACAGTTCCTTCGGATAATCCATGACGATTGCAGGCTGTATCAGTTTATCTTCCACCCTCTCTTCAAAAATCTCATTCGCGATTTTCCATATCGATAAATCATCCGCGACGACAAGACCGAGAGACGATGCCGCTTTGCGGGCTTCTTCAATTGTTTTAATCTTATGGAAATCAACATGCGTATATTTATTAATTATATCGATAAAAGTGATCTTCTCCCAGGGCGGCGTAAGGTCAATCACGGAGCCCTGGTAATCGATAACCATTTTGCCCAGAAATTTCCGGGCGAGCGAAGAGATCATCTCTTCGGCAAGGGACATCATGTATTTATAATCCTGGTACGCAGAATAAAGCTCAAGCATTGTGAATTCGGGATTATGCTTTGTCGATATGCCTTCGTTCCTGAAATTCCTGTTGATCTCGAATACCCTTTCGAAGCCGCCTACCAGAAGCCTTTTTAAATACAGTTCCGGCGCGATCCTTAAATAAAGATCGATGTCAAGCGCGTTATGATGCGTAATGAACGGCCTTGCGGCCGCGCCGCCAGGGATCGATTGCATCATGGGAGTCTCTACTTCAAGATAAGCGCGCTCGGTAAGAAAATCCCTTATCCCGCTGATTATTTTGCTTCTGAGGATAAAGTCCGCTTTTACTCCCGGGCTCACCGCCAGGTCGACATACCTCTGCCTGTACCTCTGCTCCCTGTCTGCGAACTCGTCGAAAACGCGCCCATCCTTTTCTTTGACAACCGGCATGGGACGGATGCACTTCGCGAGAAGAGTTGCTTCCTTTACTTTAATGCTTATCTCTCCGTGCTTTGTCCGGAATGTCGATCCTTTTACTCCGATGATATCGCCCAGATCGAAGGTATTGAATACCTCGAAATTTTCTTTTCCCAGGGCATCCTCCCTGGCATAGATCTGGATGGTCCCGGTTATATCTTCTAGATGAGCGAAAGCGGCCTTGCCCATCGGCCGTTTTGATTTCAGCCTTCCGGCTATGTTTACTTCTTTGCTCTCATCATCCTTAAAATTTTCTTTAATGCCGGCCGCGTAATCATTTTTAAAATATCTTACAGGATAAGGATTTATCCCCTTGCTTTTCAAATTTTCAATTTTCTCAATTCTTAGCTTAATTAATTGCGATATATCTTCACTCATATTGCCGCTCCGATTTTAACTGCATTTTTTATTTGAATAGATTGCTTTCAAGGTTATACATGTCAAACTGTTTTTTGTTTCGAAAATTATATGCTTTTTGCTTGAGAATTATATATATTAATTAAAACTGGTCTAAAAAGGAGATTATATGAATTATAATTTGGAAACAGGGCCCATACGTCCGCCCAGCGAAGCGGAAAGCCTTCTGCTCAGACTTACAAGAAACTGCACATGGAACAAATGCGCCTTCTGTCATATTTATAAAGGTAAAGAATTTTCCAGAAGAACGGTTGAAGAAATCAAGAACGAGATTGATGCGATAATCCGTATCTCGGATGAGATGAAAAAAATATCCGACGATCTGGGACGCAACGGATCAATCGACAGGCAAGTCCTTGAGAAAGCCGCAAAGAAAAACATTATGATGCAGGAAGAATATTACAGGATCGCATCATGGCTTTTTTCAGGCGCGAAAACGGTATTTCTTCAGGACGCGAATTCCCTTGTATTGAAAACGGAAGACGTCGTCGAGATACTCAAATATCTTAAAGAAAAATTTCCTTCGATAGAAAGAATCACGACATACGCAAGATCGAAAACGATAAGCAAAAAAACGCTTGAGGAGCTTAAAGCTTTAAAAGCCGCGGGCCTTACCAGGCTTCACGTGGGAATGGAATCAGGTTCGGATAAAGTGCTGGAGATGATGAGCAAAGGAGTTAAAGCGGAAGACCATATATCGGCGGGGCAGAAAGCAATGGCTGCCGGGTTTGACCTTTCAGTGTATTTCATGCCCGGTCTCGGAGGGAAGGAGCTCTCGGAAGAGAATGCCATTGAAACGGCAAAAGTGATTAATGCGATCAACCCGACTTTTATCAGGATAAGAACCACAATACCCGTGCCGGGCACGCCTCTTTACCGGATGATGGCGGAAAAAAAATGGACCCCGCTTTCCGATGAAGAGAAAGTTAGAGAGCTCAGGCTTCTTATAGAAAATCTGGAAGGCATAACCAGCACCTTTTTAAGCGATCATATTTTAAATCTCCTGGAAGACCTCGGCGGGGATTTCCCGCAGGGTAAAAAAGATATGCTTATGCTTATCGATGATTTTCTTAAAATGGATAAAGAGGATAAAGAAAACTTTATAATCGGAAGAAGGCTGGGTTATTTCAGATATCTTTCGGATTACAGGAATGATAAAAGTATTCTGGATATCAAGAAGCAGATACTTCAGAAATATCCGTCCATCGATGAAGCGGTTATGCAGATCTCGCTTAATTTTCTTTAGAGTGCATCATTAAAGTTCCACAGAAACTCAGAGGCACAGAACATTAAGAAAAATCAGAATATTTCTTTAAGGATCATTCCGGAATGTCGGGAAAGTGAATAAAAATATAAAATGTCGATGTTTAATTAGCCCTCATCATCCAAATAGGTGCCCCCTTCGGGGGATAGGGGGAGGGGATACAGAGATTGTTTTTACATTACCCTATCTTCTCATCGATCTTCTGTGCGAGATAATCGATAAATGCCTCGAAGCCCTGCCCGGTAACCGCGCTTGCTTCAAAGATTCTCATTTGAGGACTGACGCTTTTTATGTTTTTCTTAACTTCATCAAGATCGTATGAAAGGTGAGGCAGCAGGTCTATTTTGTTCAAAAGAACAATCCGTGAGCTCGAAAACATCAATGGGTACTTCAGCGGCTTGTCCTCCCCTTCGGCAATGCTTAGCACAACGACTCTCATATCGTCCCCGAGCTCGTATTCCGCAGGGCACACAAGATTCCCGATATTTTCAATAATGATAAAGTCGAGTTTATCAAGATCGAATTCAAGCAGGCATTTCTTCACCCATGAGCTCTCCACGTGGCATTCGCGCCCGAAAAGACCGGTCTCGATCTGAATTACGGGCACATTATGGACCGCCAGCTTCTCGGCGTCTTTTGTTGTGCTTACGTCGGCTTCTATGACCGCTATTCTGTATCTCTCTTTCAACGAAGCGATCAATCTGTCGTTGACCCTAGTTTTCCCGCTTCCAGGAGAGCCCATCATGTCTATCATGAAAATTTTTTTTGTCTTAAGAAGCGCCCTGATCTCGTCGGCATACTGCCTGTTGGACGCGAAAATATTCTGCAAAACCTTAATTTCCATGTTCATTGAAATATTTTTTTATTCAGGAGAGTCAATAATTTTTTAAAACAATCTCAAAATTATATTTTATTTCCTGATAAATCGTTTTATCGTTAATCACTGATATAAATCTGTAATTTTAAGATTGCTTCTTGCAAATTAACAATAAATTGAAAAGCAGGCAAGGAAAGCAGCAGGAAACATAAAAACTAATCGTCGTAATTTACATAAAAATTCTTTTTGAGGCTTTCATAATCGAAATGGATTCTCTTATCCAGTAACTGCAGAATATAAAGCTTTTCGGCATCGGATAGCGCCTGGATCTTCTTATAGGCATGTACGATATTTTCGTAAGTAAGTTTCTCGTCCCTTGAAAAGTTCATGGCATTTTCCATCGCCTTCAGTTCGTTATCCTTTTGTTCTCTCTCCAGTTTGCTGAGCTCTTCCACCCGCTCCAGCGCAAGAATTATTTCTTCCGACTGAAGGCGCTCGTTTCTTGCCAGATCAATAGCGGATTTCCAGGCTTCATTGACTTCCTTTTGCAGTTTTCTTTCGTTTCCGCTGAGATCAAGAGTTGACTGCTGGGCGGATATTATTTTATCCCTGTTTATTAGCTCCTGTCTTGTCATTTCCGATACTTTATTCTGCGCTTCAAGAGTGGCATTGGCCTGGAGCAATTCCTCGCGGTTCATCTCAACCGTTTTTTCAAACATTTCTATGATATTATTCAGGCTTCGTATTACCTCCGACTTCTCCGAGATAGTTTTTTTAAGCAGCTCGATCTCTTTTTGCAGTTTCGATTCAATATCGTTGTCTTTTTTCTTTTTTTTTAAAATGCGCATATCAGATTGCCGTTTGAAAAATCTGCTAAGTATTTAAGACAATTAAAACGTTTAAGCTATTACAGGAATGTATCGTTAAAACGTATCCTTCCGTATCAACTAATAATATTCATTAATAGCCGCAAAGTCAAGTCAAACTAAAAAGTCGTATAAATAAATTATAATTGATTTTTGTCTTCTTCTGCATAATAATTGCATAATGTTTTTTTACAGCATATCACGTTAGGTACGGCCGACCTGCCGTTAAACCGATAATTTTACAATAAAAAATTCAAGGGATGGTTTTAATGAACACAACAATCGAGAATCTGGGTCAATGCAGGATCGACTCGCCGTTGCAGAAAGTATTTACGTCGAAAAAATCTTTCTTTGTTCCCGACAATATGCATATCGTTTATAGTTGTTACACAGACGAGAGCTCCGACGAGAACAAACATAATATACGGGAATTCGAGGCCGCCGGACCGCGGGAAAAAATATATTTTGATCCGAAAAAAATAAAATCCGCAATCGTAACATGCGGAGGATTAAGCCCCGGACTGAACAATGTCATTAGATCCATTGTCATGGAATCCTATTACGGCTACGGGCAGAGATCGATTCTGGGCATCCGATACGGCTATGGAGGTTTAAACCCTAAAAACAATTTTGAACCTGTCGAACTGCTCCCTCATGAAGTCCGTGAAATCCATCTGGACGGGGGCACTATTCTCGGATCTTCAAGAGGCGGCACTGAAGATATGGAGATCCTCGTGAACAGGCTCGAAGAGCTCGGGATAAATATTCTTTATGCCATAGGCGGCGACGGCACCATGAAGGGCGCGGTTAAAATCGCGGAAATAATACGCAGGAGAGGAGATAAGATCTCTGTTATCGGCGTCCCGAAAACCATTGACAACGATATCAGCTATATCCAGAGGACATTCGGCTTTGAGAGCGCGGTCTCCAAAGCCGTAGATGCGATTTATTCCGCCCATATCGAAGCGCAGGGCGCCCGGAACGGCATAGGGCTTGTTAAGCTTATGGGCAGGCATTCGGGCTTCATAGCGGCAAACGCCGCACTTGCAATGAATGACGTCAATTTCCTCCTTGTTCCGGAAGTAAATTTTGATCTGGACGGCAATAACGGATTTTTATATCATCTTGATAAAAGGCTCAAGAGACGGGGACATGCGGTAGTCTGCGTAGCTGAAGGCGCAGGCCAGGATCTGCTGGCGAAAAACCGGCAAAAGGAATACGATGCTTCCGGCAACCCGGTTCTTGAAGATATCGGCTCTTTTCTCAGGGAAAAGATAATCGAGTATTTTAAAAATACAAAAATTAAAATCAGCCTGAAATATATTGACCCCAGCTATATGATCAGGAGTACCCCGGCCAATTCCAATGATGCTATTTTCTGCGCCATGCTGGGGCAGTTTGCGGTCCATGCCGGCATGGCAGGAAAAACAAATATGATTATCGGGATATGGAACAATGTTTACACGCATGTACCGACGGAACTGGTGATATCTGAACGCAAACAAATAGATCCCGACTCCAGGTTCTGGTACAATGTAATGGCCGCAACGGGACAGCCGGTAAATATGACCGGCAATTGAATTAATTCAGTTAGGCATAGTGTAAGCCGGCATGCGGTAAGCGTCATATTCGTTCTCTTCGGGAAGATCGCTTTCGAAAGTAAAATTCTTTTTATTGAACAACCTGATGCAGGCATCGACTACTTTGGGATCATAGTAAACATTTTTTTTATCCCAGATCTCCTCCAGCGCTTTACGGATTCCGAGCGCAGGACGATAAGGTCTGTGAGAAGCTATTGACTCGACCACGTCGGCCACGGATAATATCCTGCTCCCCATTAATATCTCTTTTCCGGAAATACCGCGCGGATAGCCCGATCCGTCCAGTTTTTCATGATGCTGATAAACGATATCCGCGATCGGCCATGGAAATTCTATCCTTCGTAAAATATCATATGCTATTGACGGATGCATCTTTATGAGATCAAATTCAATTTTCGACAGCTGACCAGGCTTGCTTAAAATTTCGGCCGGAATATTCACCTTGCCGAGATCGTGAAGCGTCCCGGCCAGGCGTATTGCATCCACGTCATCGGCCGGAAGCCCCATCTCGCAGGCAATTGTCCTGGCAAGATTGGACACCCTCTGCTGATGCCCTACGGTATACGGGTCCCTCACTTCAATGGTGGATACTATCGCATTCGAAATATTTCCCATTGACTGGCGCACCTTTGTAAGATGATCCATCAGCTCTTTATCATTGCGTTTCATCTCGGTGATATTCCTGAATAAATAATACGCGCCTATATTCTTTGAATTATACTCTATAGGATAACTGTAAATCATCACATTTATAATTGAGCCGTCCTTACGTTTTCCCAGTGATTCTTTTTCCATGATCGCGGAACCGTCGATATCTCCTTCTTTTTGCTCATGGCCGCTTTTCATTAAAAAGTCATTGATGCGACGGTTTTTTATCTCATTCAATGAATATTTAAAAAGCTTTTCGAAACTTTTATTTGCATTTATAACTTTATCGTCGTTATCGGCCAGTATCGCCGCGCTTGAAGAATTGCTGAAAAGTTCTTTAAAATAAGTTTTCTGCAATTTCAGCAACTCCTCATTTTTCATAAAGTCGCTGATATCCCTCGCTATTCCGCATGTGCCTAAAAATAATTTATTTTTATTATTGTTTTCGGTTTCATAAATGCCGTTGGCTTTTATTTCAACTGTTATACAATTGTCGAGCCTGTCCGACGGGCTTCCGGTATTTTTCTTTTTTAATCTGATCCGGTTAGAATTCGGGCCCCGGCAGATCGCCCGTCTTTCATTAAAAACATACATGGCTTTATGAATATCTTCAGGATATATAACGTTTGAAAAGTGTTTATTCATCAGGTAATCGCTGTCAAATCCCAGCTTTTGCCGCATTGAATCGCTGATCGAAGTAAATTTTCCTTCATAATCCAGGGTGTATACGATATCATTGCTGTTCAATACCAGATACTGATTTCTTCTTTCGGCGGACTGCATCAGGTCATCGGTGCCTTCAATCTCTTTTTCCAGTCGTCTCTGGTCCAGCGCGTTATCAATTCTCTTTAAAATTTCTTCTTTCCTGAAAGGTTTTTTAAGGCAGTCATACGCTCCGTTTTTCAGACATTCCACAGCCTTGTTCCCCAGATCCTCGCCGGCCATGACAATTACCAGCGTTTCGGGAGATATTTTTTTTATATAATTCAGTATCTGTAAACCGCTCATGTCGGGCAATATTACATCCAGAAGCACGATATCGAATTTACTTTCCTTTAATTCTTTAAATGCATCGCCGCCGCTGTTAATTAATTCTATTTTGTAATTAAGATTGCTTAAAAGCACCCCAAGCACGTTGCTTATTCCCGGATCGATTGAAACGATCAGAATATTCGAGATGTAATCCAGTTCCTTAACCATTATAAAAATCTCCAGGCAAAAAGGCTATAAAGCCATATTTATCGCTTCGCGCCTTTGTTTTGTTTCATCGATAAATTTAAATCTGTTCTCTTCAAAAAGCTTTACGCATGCATCAACAACTGACGGTTCGTAATAAATTCCCCTTTTTACGTAAATCTCGTCAAGCGCTGTCTTAATCCCGAGCGCAGGGCGATACGGTCTGTGAGAAGCGATCGCCTCAACAACATCGGCTACCGTAAGTATTTTCCCGGAAAGCAAAATTTCATTGCCTTTTAGACCCTGCGGATATCCCGAACCATCCAGCCTTTCGTGATGCTGGTGGACCATGTCCGCTATAGGCCACGGGAAATCGATTTCCTTTAATATGTCATAGGCGACGCGGGGATGCATCTTTATAAGGCTGAACTCAATTTTGGACAAACGGCCGGGCTTGCTCAGTATTTCCGCGGGAATATTGACTTTGCCAAGATCGTGCAGAGTGCCTGCCATCCGGATTCCATCGATCTCGTTCGCCGTCAATCCCATTTCCTTCGCTATTGCCCTGGCAAGATCGGCAACCCTCTGCTGATGTCCTGCAGTATAAGGATCGCGAACTTCAATGGTAGACACCATGGCATTGATGATCCCGCTCATCGCTTTTCTCAGCTTTTTAAGCGTTTTTTCAATCTTCTGGTCCCTGGGATTATCAGCATCTGCCTCTTTATAAACATGATAAACGGCTATCGACTTATTATTATAGATCACCGGGT
The DNA here is from genome assembly GCA_964626055.1 of uncultured Leptospirales bacterium. GTDB lineage: Bacteria > Spirochaetota > UBA4802 > UBA4802 > JAFGDQ01 > JAFGSG01. The sequence goes on along the minus strand of CAZVDF010000004.1, from coordinate 58,863 downwards.
AAGCCGAGATAAGGACATTTACGGGATTTCCGTCTCTACAGGTCCGAGTCGATTCCGTTTCGAAAAAACCGTTCGAGACGGCCAGAGAGGATATGGACTGCGACTCTGCCAGCAGGTCTTCCGGAACTATCAGGTTATGAATATTTTTACTTTTCAATTCGCCGATTGAATAATTAAACATTTTTTCAAAACTCATGTTCGCATCTATTATATTGTCCTGATTATCCAGAATGACTATTGCCTCGTGAGAATTATTGAAAAGCTGCCTGAAACAAATTTTCTGGATTTTCAGCGACTCCTCCAGCTGCAAATATGCGCTTATATCTTTCGCGATCCCCTGGGTGCCTATAAAAACTTTATCCTTATTCTTATTGGATTTATCGTAAATCCCCTTTGCTTTAAGCTCCACGACGACATATTTGCCTGAATTGCCGCGGCCATCGGCCTGCTGTTTTTTTAAACGCAGTTTGGTTACTTTTGAATCCCTGCTGCCGGCTCTTCTCTCGTTGAATACATAATTGGCTTTTTCGACATCGTCGGGATAAACCACGCTCGTATAATGCTTCCTTAATAGCTGGTTCCTGTCCATACCCAGTATGTTCTTTGAGAAATCGTTTATGTATGTAAAATTACCCTTATCATCCAGCGTATATATAAAATCAGGGGAATTCTGTACAAGATATTCATATCTTCTTTCCATCATTGAAAGCTTTTCCCTGGAATTCCTGAGCTCGTTTTTCAGGTATTTCTGATTTAAGGCGTTCTTTATTCTCCTCATGATCTCTTCTTTTTCAAAAGGCTTTTTGAAGAAATCATATGCGCCGTTGCTTAAACATTCCGTGACATCGTCATCGGAAGCATAACCCGCCAGAACTATGACTGAAGTATCCGGAGATAAGTCTTTAACGTAATTCAGCACCTGGGCGATATTCATTCCAGGAAGGCTGATATCCAGAAGCATCAAATCGCATTCCTTTTCCTTTAATTTTTCAAACGCTCCCGTACTGCTGTTCGTCAACTGGATCTTATAATTCAGGTTTTTAAGCAGTAATTCCAATATTTCGCTTATTTCCGGATCGACTGTAACAACAATTATGTTGGGAGAATATCTCTGCATCTCAGCCATACAAAACAAATCTCCATATTGCAAGGGATCTATCTTTCATAACGAATGGGCGGGTAACATATATTCCCATATATATCTTATCGAACAAATTCCAAATTTCATAAATAATAATATATCCGGATAAAAAACCGGTAATATCATGTGCTCGTTGAGCTATTTTAAGATGATTCCCGGATAATGACGCTGCCCGTAAAAGTTTCTCTTGACTTTTAATTATATATTTTTATCATTAATCATTCTATTCAACGACACATTATCATCTGAAGGTGGAGAATATGGCAAAGAAAGCAAATAAGATAAGATATCAGGACAAGCCATGGTTAAACTTTTACGAAACAGGAGTAAGGGCAAATCTGAATTATGAGAAAATGACCCTTCCCGATTATCTTAATATCTCCGGGAGCAAATATCCGGACAGGATTGCCCTGATCTTTGAAGGATATAAAATCACTTTTAAAGAATTGAACGATATGGTAGACAGTTTTGCCGCCTGCCTGGCTGACTTCGGCATCATAAAAGGAGACAGGGTTGCGATTCTTCTGCCTAATATGATACAATGTGTAGTCAGCTATTTTGCGGTTTTAAAAATCGGCGCAATAGCGGTTATGAACAATCCGCTCTATTCCGATCGGGAGCTTTTGCATCAATTTTCCGATTCGGAATCAAAAGTTTTAATTACCATAGACCTGCTGGGGAACAGAATGATCGATCTGAGACCCAGGACAAAAATTAAACAAATTGTCATTTGTTCAATAGGCGATTATCTGCCTTTCCCGCTGAATATTCTTTTCCCGCTCGTAGCCAAGAAAAGAAAACTGGCCGCGGATGTAAAACCGGCCCGGGATGTTCTGAAATGGAAGGAATTAATAGCAAAATATCCTCCAAATCCGCCCATGGTGACGCTCAATCACAATACCGAAGCGATGTACCAGTACACCGGCGGAACGACCGGGATAACTAAAGGCGCGATACTTACTCACGGGAACCTGAGCAAACAGGTTCAGCAGATCGGGGAGTGGTTTAAAAAACTGGTTGCTAATTATGAGATCGAGCTCGGATCTCTGCCGATTTTTCATGTATTCGGACTTTCCACTGCCATGAACCTGTCGATATACTCGGGATGGAGCAATGTTTTGATCCCCAAACCGCAGCCTGAACAGCTGCTTAAAGCCATTAAAAAATACAAGCCGACCATTGTGCCTATTGTGCCTACAATGGTAATAGGCATGCTGGAACATCCATTAATATACAAAACAGACCTGACCAGTATTAAAACCTGCGTTTCGGGAAGCGCCCCGCTGCCCGTGGAAATCATAAAGGAATATTCGGAAAAAACAGGAGGGGCGGTACTGGTTGAAGGATTCGGCCTTACGGAAGCGTCGCCCGTGACTCATGTTAATCCTTACATCGGTAAGCAGAAAGCAGGAAGCATAGGCCTGCCGCTGCCGGACACCGAATGCCGCATAGTCGATCTTGAGACCGGGAAAAAGGATGTTCCGGTAGGCGAGCCCGGCGAACTTATCATAAAAGGTCCGCAGGTAATGAAAGGATACAGGAAGATGCCGGGTGAGACCAAAATCGCAATACGGAACGGCTGGCTGTATACAGGCGATATCGCGAAAATGGATGAAGAAGGATATTTTTATATCGTAGACCGTAAAAAAGACATGATCATTTCCGGTGGATACAACATTTATCCGCGCGATATAGATGAGGTTTTATATGAACACCCTAAAGTCGAAGAAGCCTGTGCGATAGGGATACCCCATACTACGCGCGGCGAACAGATAAAAGCTTTTGTCGTGCTGAAAAAAGGCCAGACGGCGACCCAGGAAGAGCTGATGGACTTCTGCAAGACCAGGCTGGCCAGATACAAACTGCCTACGATTATCGAGTTCAGGAAAGAACTTCCGAAAAGCACGGTTGGTAAAATTCTGCGCAAAGAGCTGCGCGCCGAAGAGCTGGCTAAAATCAAAAAAGGCTGATTGAAATGCGAGGTGATTGATAAAAAAAATTAATTGGAAAATATTGGAAATAATTAATTTTTTTTATAACGATAATCTTTGCTTCTACAACCCCCTAAACCCGTGCGCAGCCTCCCCTTGGGACAGGAGGGGGCATAATTGCGAAGATTTTTGAGTAACTGTTAATATTTTTTCCAAGTTGATGCCCCCTCTGGGGGAAAAGGGGAAGAAAAGGCAATATTGAAGTTGCAAAAAATCTGTGCCGAATTCAAATAGAAGGAAGATTACTTAGCGTGAGCCAGCCCTGGGGTTTAGGGAGCACCGGCCTATCTGCTGGCGAAAATATCCCTGTCCCAGTACCCTCTGGTGACATTACCGTCAAAATAATGATAATATATTCCCTGTCCGTGTTTTAATCCGTTCTGCCATTTCCCGATATATTTATCGCCGTTGGCAAAAAACATTGTGCCGGTGCCGTGCTGTTCGTCATTCACCCACTCGCCTTTATATACATTGCCGTTCGTAAAAGTATATGTGCCGGCACCGTTCATCTTATCGGCCTTCCACTGGCCTTCATATCTGCTCCCGGCCCAGCGCGATTGTTTGCCGTAAACAAAAACTCCATGACCTTCTCTTTTCCCGTCCTTCCATTCTCCTGTATACGTATCGCCGTTCGGATAAACGAATGTGGTTCCTTTCCATAATCCCGCTTTCGCTTCCGTTTTTGCCAGAGTATCGCCGAAGGTCCTGATAAGCTCCCCTTCTTTCCATTCCCCGGATACGAGATCGCCGTTGGCATATGCGATGACGCCGTTCCCGTGCTGATCGTTGTTTTTCCACATGCCGGTATATTTGTTCCCGTTAGCAAAAATGTATGTCCCTTTGCCCTCCATCTTATCATTAACCCATTCGCCTTCATATCGTTCGCCGTTTGAAAATGTCATTATGCCGACGCCGTGCATTTTACCGCCGAACCATTTGCCGATATATTTATTCCCGTTTGAAAAGATATAAGTCCCCTCTCCATGCATCTGGTCGTCTTTCCATTGCCCGACATACCTGTTGCCGGCCCACTTGGAATTTTTATCTATGCTGAAAGTCCCGTAGGTTTTCCATCCGTCCTTCCATATGCCCTCGAATTTGTTTCCGTTAAAATAATAAATGATTCCTTCGCCGTCTGGAAGACCGATCTTCCAGTTGCCTGTATATTTATTGCCGTTGGCGTACGTATAGGTTCCCTGGCCGTTTTTTTGCCCGTCTTTCCAGTGCCCGGAATATACATTGCCGGCCCATTCCGACTCTTTCCCCAGAATAAAAATACCGTAACCGTCCGGTTTATCGTTCTTCCATTCGCCTTTATAAATATCGCCGTTATGATAAATATATGTTCCCTTCCCTTCCCTTAAATTATTTTTGTATTCACCGATATATCTGCCGCTGCATGCCGGGATCAGGGAAAGAATTAGCGAAAGAGCAAAAATTATGCATATATTTTTTTTCATTTAATTGACGCTCCCTAAAAAACCTGTTTAAAATGCACCTTTGCGTATTTCTGCAGCAACTGCCATAAAAAAGTTATAGAATTAGCCCGGGATATTTTGATTTTCCGCTGTTGGATTAAAAATGAAGGTCATTGAACACATAGAATAATCATATCCACTTTAAAAAGACCTTGATAAATTTCAATAATAATATATAATAAAATTGGACTTTTTTAAATTTTATATAAATAAAATATATTAAATATTGACGAAAATGTAATTATACTGTTCCGAAAAAAGCAAATAATAATTTTAAGGTACACGGATGCAAATATCGAAAGCCAGCGAAAATTTAATCCGATTGGAAAAAGATAAATACGTCAATATTCGGTTCCATTATCATAATGAGGACCTTTTAAAGTCAATAGATGCTTTTTTTTCCAGATTATTGGCAAAATACGACATGATCTATCTGCTCGACTATGTTGTCACAATCATGAGAGAATTAATAGCGAACGCGGTTAAAGCCAACGCCAAAAGATATTATTTCAAAAAACTGAATATTGATATCAACGACCCTGGAAAGTACGCGGATAGCATTATAAACTTTAAAAAAGAAATTCTAGGCACCAATACTATCGAAAGAGAGCTGGAAAAGACGGATTACGAAACAGTTGTTACAATCGAACTGCTGAGCGATGCCATCCAGGTCAGCGTAGTGAATAATTCCTCAATTCATCCCGTGGAACTGGAAAGAATCAATTTAAGGATAAATAAAGCAAAACTGTATAACGACTTTACGGATGCTTACGATGAAATCTATGATGAGACCGAAGGTGCCGGGCTGGGAATAGTGCTTACAATCTTGCTGTTAAAAAACACAGGCATGGGGGAAAACTCATTCAGTATATCTACAGACGGCAAAACAACACGCGCGAAATACTTTATTCCAAACGAATTAAGGCCTAAAATAATTACAACATCCATTAAAAAACAAATCCTGGATGAAGTCGAAGGCCTGCCCAGCTTCAGCCAGAACATACTGGAAGTATTGCGGCTCTGCAAAGACAGGAAAACGGAAATTAAAAAAATTGTAGATAAGATAATTGTAGATCCGGCTCTTACGAGCGATATTTTGAAGTTATCCAATTCGGCGGGATTTTTTATCGGGAAGAGAGTGGAACAGATAACCGAGGCGATCATTATAATCGGGCTGGCAAATCTGTACGATCTGGTCCTTGTTTCCAGCACGCGGAGCCTGCTGGAGAGAAGATACTCCAAATTTCACGAAATATGGGCTCATTGCACAAAGACGGCAAATTATTCAAAGTACATAAATCAAAAATTCGGAAAGGGAAAAAATACCGAGTACGCGTATTTAAGCGGGCTTTTACACGATCTGGGAAAACTTATACTTCTGGCAACGGATTCGAAATTTTCCGAGTGGATATCCGAACTGACAAAGAACAGAAAATTAAGGACGTCGACCGTACTTGAGGAAGTATCTCTTGGCATCAGTCATTCAAACATCGGCGAGCTTATGGCAAAGAAATGGAATTTCCCTGATTACCTCGTGGAAGCGATAAAATATCATCATTCGCCCCTGGAAGCTCAGGAAAAATACCGGGATTTCATTTTCCCGACTTATCTTGCGAATATGTTATGTGAATTTGAGACCGGCAAATATAATTTTTATTATCTTGAGGAGACGATACTCGAAAAATACAGGCTATATTCCCCAAACGATGTCGAAAATCTTCATAAAGAACTGAAACAAAACTGTAATGGGAAAATATAAGCTGACTGCCACGCCTTCCGGGATAAAAAGTCTGACATATACCGACCCGGAAAATTCGCGTGAGATCAAACTCCATTCCTCATATAACCCTGAAATTGAAGCAGAAAGGGCTGTGGGATCTTTCACGGCCGGAAGGTCCAATTTACTGATCATTGCCGGGCTGGCTCTCGGATATCACGTCGCTTCTCTTAAAAAAAAATTCAAAAGTCACACAATTATTATTATTGAAAAAGATATTGAAGTAGTTGAGCTGGTAAAAGAACACCGCCCCGGGATCATTACGGATATGTCCGTAATAAGCTCTTCCGGGAACCTTCCGTATATTTTTGAAGAAATTGATGTTTCCCTGATCAGGGGAATTGCGACATATATTCACAACCCTTCCTATCGGCTGGATACGGCGTTTTATGACTCCATATTGAAAAACATAAAAGAATATATATTCTCCAAAGTCAGCGACCTTCTGACAAGATTTGAGTTCGAGGAGAACTGGATCGATCATTCATTCAAAAATATTCGTCACATATATTCATCGACGCCGGTCTCAGCCCTGTTCGGTAAATTTAAAGGAATGCCGGGCATTATAGTATCGGCCGGACCTTCGCTAAAAAAAAATATCAGGATTTTGAATAAACTGAAAGATAGGGCGCTGATAGTATGCGTGGATACCGCTTTGAAAGTATTGCATAAATACGGAATTGTCCCGCATATAGTGATGACTCTTGACTCCCAGAAATACAGCCTCAAGCATTTCCTGGGATTGATGGATTCGGGAGCAGTGCTGCTGGCGGATATCGTAAGCTGCCCGAGGCTTATCGAGTCATACAGGGGCGAAAAAATAATAAGCACTACATTAAAATTCTTCAATGATTCAAAAGGCAATCCGAAAACAGAGACAACGCCCGTATGGGACTGGATTGAAAAGTATACGGGATATATAGGCGGCATACAATCCGGCGGATCCGTAGCAACAAGCGTATTTGACCTGCTGCTGAATCTCGGATGCGACTCTATTATTCTGGCAGGCCAGGACCTCGCATATACGGGCAGGGAAATCCACTGCACAGGCACTTATCATAACGATGACTGGCTACCGGGGATATCGCGGTTTACCAACCTGGAAACAATCAATCAAAATGTAATACGTAAAAGAAAAATAAAATATATCGAATCTTACAAAGGCAGGGGGACGGTAATCTCGGATTTCGTTTTCGATATTTACAGATACTGGTTTAAAGAGTCGGCCGGTAAAGTTGCTATCCCGGTGATCAATACCAGCGAGGGTGGGGCAAGAATTGAAAATACCGATGAAAAGACCATGGATGAAGTCTTCTCATCCTTAAAAAAGCCGGACAATACACCGGATGAGATATTAAGATCATGCCTGACCCATAATTCCGGCAATGTAAAAAAGCCAGAAGTACTTCTTAACGGGCTTACGTCCGCTATTGACGGATTAAGGGAGCTAAAAAACAAAGCGCAGTCTGCAATCAGTGATCCGTCTTCAGCTTCTTCCGACGAATATATTCTGGATGCGATCGAAAAAAGCAATATAAGCAAACTGATAATGCCGTTTCTTCGTAAGACATTTACGTATCTCAGCAGGCATCCGGACATGCCTTCCCAAAAAGCTTCCGAACTGCTGATCAGCGACATTAACGCGTCTTCAAAAAAGCTTATAACGATGCTCGAAGAATGCAGGAGCAGACTCTAAATTATACGCGTTAAAAATCCGATAATAACTGAAGGATTAGATAAAAGTATGCACTCCGGAATAATTAAAAATCTGTTAGTTTTATTTATAGCCGTCTTCTGCAATGTTTCACTTGCACAGGAAGCGAATAAAAGAGAAAAAAGCGTAATTAATTGGCAGAAAGGCTATATAATCTCAAAGGGAATATCTCAGGTCAAAATAAATGATGCAGGATTGCCCGTCGACTCCGTTACCGGCAAAACAACATCACTTAATAAGGCAAGGGAAGCGGCCTATGATTCCGCAAGGGAAAAGGCCATGATGAACATGGCAGATGCGATCAGAAGCCTGAGGGTTGATCCGCAAAACACATTTTCGGATATATTGAAAGATGATATCTCTACACAAAAAATAATTTCCGATAAAATCAATAATAAAATAAAGAAAAAAGAGCATCCGGCTAAGTTCGATTCCGCCGTTTGCGAACTTATGCTGACATTCGGCAATATCATCGCTTCGATACCGTACGATTTTCCAGCGAGTGATTTTCCCGTTAGAGCTGAAAATCCGATATCGACTTCTTATACCAGCCTGATCATAGACAGCCGCGGGCTCGATATAAAGCCTATGCTGTTCCCCGTGATATACGGCGAAACAGGGCTTGAGATTTACAGCCGGAACTATATTGAAAGCTCATTTGCAATTAAAGAAGGAATGGTTTCCTACTGCTATGATGAGACTCAGGCACAGCTTGATTCGCGCGCAGGCGAGCATCCTTACTTTTCCGTAGCCATGAAAAGCCTGAACAACTGCCCGGTATTGATGGAAAAGGATATAAGGAGGCTGCTCAGCAGTCAGACAACAATAAATAATTTGAAAAAATGCAGGGTTATAGTTATAATAGACAAGAGATAAATAATTATTACAATGAATATATTAATAAAAATATTTAATAAAATAATTATCGCAATTAATAAGTTAATAGACGGTTTGGACAGAAAGACCGTTGAGACGATTAAAATGTCATTTTACGGCGTGGTATTGATTATCGTCGTGATCGGAATATACATCGGTTACAGCAGCGGCAAAGGCGCGGCAAAAAAATACGGCAAACCCCTTAATGAAGACACAAATGAAGTTTTTGACTCCATGATAAAAAAAAGCCGCTATAAAGGACAATACAGATCCATGCTTGAATCGGAGCTCATTGAAGAACAAAAAGAACTTCAATTAAAAAAAGTCGAATTCCCATCCTCTGATCATCTGAAAAGCGAAATCGAAACAAAGGTAGTGGAACCGGATAAAGACATAAAAAAAGACAGGGCTCTCAGCTTCGACGGCAAAAAGATCGCGGATGTCGAAAGAACAGACGAGAAGGTGAGAAAACCGGATGTGCGCGAATTAAAAAAGGATATTCCTAAAATCAGGGATAAATCGATGAGAGAAGCAGCTCCGCTGGACAATTCAAAGATTATAGATAAATAAACTATATATTTAAAATATGCTAATGAAAAAAATATTCGCTTTTTTAATTGTACTTTTGTCCGCGGGCCGTTTATATGCCATGGAAACGCGGGAACTTGAAGAGATTATTAAGAACATAATCGACTCAAATGCGGCCGCGAGCGCCAGGAAACCGGCAACTTCCTCAAATTCGGACGCCGCATCATCGGCAATAGATTCGGCTGAAGGCGCAAAAGAAACCAAAGGCAGATCCGTTTCATTCCCCTCCGCCGACAAAGCTCTGCTCGAAAGCGGCATTGCGCTCTTTGAGGCTTCACTGTACGAAAATTCCAGGCAAAAACTTGAAGAGTTGAAATTAAAATACCCGGACAGTCCCAACAGGGATATCGCATCGATCTGGCTGGCTAAAATACTGGTTGAGTCCGGGAAGCCCGACGAAGCGGTCGCGATGCTGAAGACAATAAACCAGGAATCCGGTGAATACCCTACGGCGTTATTTGCTACGGGGGAAATATTTTTAAAGAAAGGCAACGATCCGGGAGCTATCGAATATTTTTACCGCATCGCATCCCAGTCTCCCGACCATTACCTTGCCGACGACTCCCTGATCGCGATCGCCAGGATCTATCTTAAAAACAACAGGGGGAACCAGGCTCTCGAGGCCGCAATAAAAGTAATAAAAAATTATGAGAAAAGAGAGACGATAGACGATGCGTATTTTTTAATTGCACAGGTATTTGAGAAAGACGCATTGCTGAAAGACGTGGGGATTGCCCGGAAAATGTATAAAATATTCATTAAAAAAGCAGACACGGAAAAAGCTCCGTTTTTTTACAACTCTCCCCTTCTGACCAGGGTTAAAAACAATCTGAGCAATATTGAAAACACTTATTACAATAAAGCCTTTATCAATTAATCCTTTATTTTAAAGCAACATTCATTTCAAGCGATCCCATGGGGCTGTAAAGATTTATTCCAAGGGTCGTCTGGGCTATTGCCGAAATTGTAAATTCCTTTCCTTCAATTACCGTAGGTGTGGTTATGTTGACCTGCTGGGTCCCTTTTGTGATATCCGTAAAAAGGTTCATCGCATTGCCGGTTATCATGTTGGCAAATTCTCCCATTATGTCCTTCCATTCGCTGTCGATCTGTTCTTTGGACAAACCGGGCATAAGTATGTCCGCAATCTTGTAAACCATTGTCATGCTGAAACTGTAAACAACAACACCCTGCACGCCGCCGGTAATACCTATGATTATTGCTACATCATGAGAAGGCAGCGGTTTGTCCTTTACGACAAGTTTACCTCTTCTGAGGTCGACACCGACAACAGATTTAAAAACGGAACTGGCAGCCTTAAGAAACGGATTCACGTATTCAGCATTAACATTCATGATATTTCCTCATTATTTATTTTATCTGTCTCAACTCTATAATATTATGTAATTATTATAAACTGTAAAAATTTAATAATCAATCAAATTTTAAATTTCTTACGATTTTCGACTTTTCATAAAAAGAGGATATAAAAGTCATAAAAACGGCATTATTTTTCTGTTCCAAAAGCTCACTTTCTATTTTTGTGAATTCCTTTTGAGAGGGTTCGGCAAACAATATATCGTTCCTTACCGGAGTGAAAATATATAATCCGTCAAATGAATCTATTACGCGGGATGTCATCCCTTTCCCGAGAGAAAACAGGCCTTCATTAAAAATAGCGGAGCCGGCAAGAGAGTAAAGCATTTTTCCCTTATTGCCCTCTTCTCTAATCGGATCGCCTATTTTAAAAATATTCGAATGGGATATGCCGCCTCCGAGCAAAGATGCCGCTTCATTAAAAGATTTTTTCCCTTCGGCAAGTTTATCTATCAGATTTACGAGCTCAAGCTTTTGCTTATTAAGCTTATCCTTTTCGATTTTTTCTTTTATTCTTTTCCTGTCGGTTGCCGGATCTTTAACCTCGTCCCTGCTTTTCTGCAACTCATCATCGATCTCCTTTTCGCTTACGCCGATCTTATCCTTGAATTTCCTGTTCAGATCGGCTGTGGAAAGATAACAATACTTGATCTGGATCCCGGAATTGTTGATCGCGTATTCTGTTTTTACTTCGTCCGGCGAAACTCCGGCTCCGAGAAAAATCATCTGCCTCAGCTGATTGATTATGAGATCTTCCTTCACATATATTACAAAATCGGACAGACCCTGGTGATAATGCTGGAGAGTCCTGTCCAGATAATTTTTATTGAATTTTCCTGTCTGATCCCTGAAAATATTTTTTATATAATCCATCGCCATAACATCGGAAACCTTGATGCCTATTTCGTTCGCCTTCTGGAGCAGAAGCTTTCTCATGATAATTTGTGAAAGAATCTGTTCCTGCGCCTCCTTGCTTCCGGTGTCCTTTATGCGGCCGGACATCCGCTCGCGGAATCTTACGAAATCAATACGGTAGATCTTCTCTCCGTTGACCGTCGCCACAACATTATCGTCCATTCCCCATTTCATCATAAAGTCGGTTACCGTGAACATAAATATTATTATCAGAACGAAAAATCCGATTACTATGTACGATACTATTTTTACAATGGGCGATTTGGACTCAAACATTGTTCTACCTCTGAATTATTTATAAATGGAATATTTAATTTTATGATATTTTTTTGTCAATGAGAAATAAACTGCTCCGGGGCAAATCCCCGGCTGAGGGTGTCGTACCGGCGGAAAGAATATCGGGCCAAGGCAAGCCGGATTTACGACGGGGGCGATTCCGCTTCATCTATAAGCATTACCGGGATGCCGTCCCTGACGGGATACTTTCTTTTACATTCGACGCAGATCAGCTTTTCGTTTTTTGTGTCATACTCGACATCGCCTTTACAGGCCGGGCAGGCTAAAATCTCCAGAAGTTTAGTGTCTATCATATATATTCCCCTGTATTTTGATCTTTATAATATCATCGTACACATCATATTTCATTAGTTAAACATCCTCCTGTCAAGATTTTAAGAAAAATTTGTAAAAAATATTGAGCGTCCCGTATTTTTTGAAATTTTATGCTTGAAATTATGTCCCATGAATAAATAGATTATAATCATGGATTTTGTACATCTGCATAATCATTCCGACTATTCAGTCCTTGATGGCGCCATAACAGTAAAAAATCTTGTTGCTAAAGCCGTTGAGCTGGGCATGCCCGCTGTGGCAATAACCGACCATGGCAATCTTTTCGGCGCTATCGAGCTTTATCAGGAGGCGAAAAATGCCGGAATAAAACCCGTTATAGGCCAGGAATTCTATATTGCGCCGGAATCAAGGCTTAAAAAGGAATCTCAGAATAAAGGCAAAGACTCCACGTATCATCTGCTTCTGATCGCAAAAAATGAAACCGGCTATAAAAACCTGATCAGGTTATCGTCCATCGGTTACACCGAAGGATTTTATTACAAACCCAGGATAGACCATGAGGTGCTTGAAAAATACAGCGAAGGGCTTATCTGCTCTACAGCCTGCATCAAAGGCGAAGTGCCGTCGCTCTGTATTAGAGGCAAAACCGATGAAGCAAAAAAAGCTGCCGGAAAACTTTATGAAATATTCGGGAAGGATAATTTCTTTTTCGAACTGCAGGATCACGGCCTTCAGGAACAGAAAACAGCAAACACTGAAATCATTAAGCTCTCAAAAGCTCTTGATATACCTATGATAGTGACAAATGACTGTCATTACCTTCGCAGGGGCGACGCATACTCTCATGAGATCCTCCTCTGCATCCAGACGGGGAAAACATTCGACGACGCGGGCAGAATGAAATTCTCCTCCGATCAGTTCTATTTTAAACCGGCGGAAGAAATGAAAAAACTGTTCCCTGACCATCCCGAAGCCGTGATTAATACGATAAAGATAGTCGATATGATCGACATTCAGCTCTCGCTCGGAAAGGTCATTCTTCCGCATTTTGACGTGCCCGAAGGATACACGCTTGACTCGTATTTAAAGTATCTCGTCTATAAGGGCGCCGGGCAAAGATTTCCGGGCGGAATTCCGGGTGAAGTAAAAAAACGTATAGAGTACGAACTCGGCGTGATCACAGGCATGAATTTCTCAGGATACTTTCTGATCGTATGGGACTTTATTGAGCACGCCAGAAAAATAAACATTCCCGTGGGACCGGGAAGAGGTTCCGCCGCAGGCTCCATAGTTTCTTACTGTCTTAAGATCACCGATCTTGATCCGATGAAATACAATCTCCTCTTTGAGCGTTTTCTCAATCCTGACAGAAACGAAATGCCGGATATCGACATCGATTTTTGCGCAAACCGCAGGGAAGAAGTAATCGATTACGTAAAGAAGAAGTACGGGGAAGATCACGTCAGCCAGATCAGCACATTCAACAAAATGACCGCAAAGGCGGTACTCAAGGATGTCGCGCGCGTTATGAATGTTCCGTTCGCGGATGCCAACCAGGTCACAAAACTGATCCCGAATTTCTCCAATCTCGACGATACCCTGCATGATATACCAGACTTTAACAGGCTTTATAAGGAAAATAAAGAGTGGAAAAAGCATATTGACACTGCCCGCACTCTCGAAGGGCTTTGCCGCTCCGTAGGCAGACACGCCGCCGGCGTCGTGATATCGAGAGGTCCTATCACAGAGCATGTGCCTCTTTACAGGGATTCGAGCGACGGCAGTATATCTTCGCAGTATGAAAAAGGCGACCTGGAAAAGGTCGGCCTCGTAAAGATGGATTTCCTGGGCTTAAAAAACCTGACGATTATCGACAATTGCATCAAGCTTATCAAAAAACACAAAAACATTGACCTCGATATTTCGAAGATTCCCCTGGATGACAAAAAGACTTTCAGGCTGCTGGCGAACGCCAGCACCAACGGAGTGTTCCAGCTTGAAAGTTCCGGCATGCAAAAGCTGCTGCGCGAGCTCGGGCCTACCGAGTTCGAGGACATAATCGCGATCGTTGCCCTTTACAGACCAGGCCCGCTGAACTCGGGCATGACGAAAGATTTCATTGCGAGAAAAAGAAATCCAAAAAAAATAAAATATCCTCATCCGCTGCTCGAGCCTATTCTGAAAGACACCCTCGGTGTCATAGTGTACCAGGAACAGGTAATGCAGATCTCGCAGGTAATGGGCGGATTCACCATGCCCGAAGCGGACAAACTGCGCAAGGCAATGGGAAAAAAGAAAATGGATATAGTCGATAAAATGGAAAAACCTTTTCTTGACGGCGCGAGGAAAAACAGCATAGACAAAAAACTTGCCGAACAAATATATTCCGCGATGCGCGAATTCGGTGAATACGGTTTCAACAAATCGCATTCCGCCGCTTATGCGGTCATATCGTACCAGACGGCATATCTGAAGGCCAACTATCCTATCGAATACATGGCGGCGCTCTTATCGTCCCAGCCCGATAAACAGGAGGATGTAATCCGGTACATTAACGACTGCAGGACCATGGGCATACAGGTACTGCCTCCGGATATCAACACAAGCGAATACGATTTTACCGTACAGGAATCGTCGATACGCTTCGGGCTCGGCGCCATTAAAGGCGCAGGAAGCAAGGTGATCGACGCCATAATCCAGTCAAGGAACAAATGCGGCAGCTTCAGAAACCTGAAGGAATTCCTGGAGAATATCGACAGCGCTGTCCTTAACAAGGGAGTGCTCGAAGCGCTCATTAAAGCCGGCGCGCTCGATTCAATATTCCCCAACAGGGCCGCGCTGTTTAATTCGATCGATTTCATCACGGAGATCGCAAAGAACCTGCAGCTCGATAAGGCCTCCGGACAGGGCAGCCTTTTCGATATGGACGAAACGTCCTCATCCGGCAACGGCATTATTGACCTGCCGCCTGCGGAAGACTGGGCAGACAAAGACAAGCTGAACTGCGAAAAAGAGGTTCTGGGTATATTCATATCCGGGCACCCGCTTGAAAAATACAAAGACGAAATAGACGCACTCCCCTGCACCTCCATATCGGATCTGGGCGAAGAATCCGCCGGCGGAGAAGCCGCGATCGTAGGACTGATAACGAATCTGAAAGTCAAGACATCCAAAAACGGCAAGCTTTTCGGTACGGCCAATATTGAAGATACCGGCGGAATCATTGAAGCGCTTTTTTTCCCGAACGTATACGAAGCATACGGAGAGCTGATCGAATCGGATGAGCCCCTGATGATAAAAGGCAAAGTCGAATATGAGGATGATATCGCGATAAAAATTATAGCCCGCGAGGTTAAAACTCTCAAAGATGTCAAACGCGATTCAGTCTCGGGAATACATATAAATTTCAACGGAACAAGCCCGGACGAAAAGATCCTCAAAATCCTGAAAGCAATTATTGTGAAATATCAGGGAGCGAACGGCAAATGCCCGGTATTTTTTCATCTCAAAAGCGGAAATGGAAATCCGAGAGTAATAAAAGCACACCACGCATTCAACACCATGCCTTCGGACAGGCTTAAAGCAGAACTCGCTGCAGTTGCAGGTCCGGACTCCGTTTATTTCACGCACGATAAAACAATAGTATAAACATAATCGATTGGTAAATTAAATTAAAAATTATCTTAAAACTGTATTTTACGCTACTTTTTCGTCAGCCTTTTTCATATGCCGTTTAAATTTATCCCCTGTCTTTATTTTCTTTTTGCCGAGCACGTTTTTTTTACTGAGAGCGAATATTAAAGCATTCAGCCTCTCCGATGAAATCCTGTATAGCTCGAAAAGCGCGTTCCGGGATTTATTTGACAGTTCTTCCCGCACCGATTTCATTTTTTTCAGTTCGATGTTTATGTATTCGGCGCATAACTTTTTATCTTCCAGCTCGTCAAGCCATGCGTCGACATCTATCCCGGTCTCCAGAAGCTCATCGTACATATCTCTTATAAAATAAATAAGTGAATCCGAAAATCCGAACACTTCCGCTGCGCTTAAATTCATATTGAATCTCCAAAACAATAATTTGCGATTTTCATACATATTTTTGAAAATCGCCTAAACTACTGCGGCGGTATTTTAGTGTCAAGAAAAAATAACTGCGATTCTTAAATATTTGACATCGACTGATTTTCAGTATATAATGAACGGGTTTAGCTTCTATCCTGATTCTCTGCATAGATAAACGATTCACTGATGGATACAAGGAAATGCTTATAAAAATTAGTCGGATGCTTTTCTGTCTGCTCGTAATACTTATTCTAATACCGGTTTACAGGTGCAGTAAACCGCAAAATTCGGATCTTCCCGCCGGGATAGATGCCGGCCGTTTTAGAATACTGGAAGATAAGAACGGTCGGATGACAATTGAAGAAGCCATTAAAAATAAAAATAATTTCCTTGCGTCCCGAACCGAAATTCCCAGCCATTATTTTACTTATTCCGCATACTGGTTCATCATCCCTGTGCAAAACAGGACAAACGAGAATGCAAAACTTTTTTTAAATCTGAACCATCCGTTGCTGGACGATGTCTCTCTCTATGTTGTTGAGTCGGAAAAGCCGGTCCAGGTGATCAGATCGGGAGACAGGATCCCGGCCGGCAAGCGCCCGTATAAAGCGATCAGGCTGGTTATGCCGTTTCAGATAGAAAAAGGGCAGTCCGCCGATCTGTATTTGCGCGTGCATGCGGAAGCAGCGGCGTTTATAGTTCCCTTTGAACTGCTGCAGGAGGAAGCGTTGCAAGAGTCCCTGTTTTTGGACTACATTCTCCATGGAA
This sequence comes from uncultured Leptospirales bacterium, assembly GCA_964626055.1. Classification (GTDB taxonomy): domain Bacteria; phylum Spirochaetota; class UBA4802; order UBA4802; family JAFGDQ01; genus JAFGSG01. The sequence goes on along the minus strand of CAZVDF010000004.1, from coordinate 41,603 downwards.
TTCTTCTGGGTTTGTTTATAGCCCTGTTTATTTATACTTTCCTTATTTTTATACTTCTTAAGGACTGGAGCTACTTTTATTATCTTCTTTATCTTCCGGCAATTTTCATCGCCATATCTATTTTAGACGGTTTCTGTTCGGCGTTTCTGTTCCCCGGTTCAACATGGATCGGCAACGAGGGACTGGCATTTTTCGGGGGACTGAGTTATATTCTAATACTTTTATTTACAAGAATCTTTCTGCATACAAAGAAATTCAGGAACTTTGATTTTCTGATTAAAATTCTAATCGGCATCAATATACTTGTTACCATATCTCCGTTTATATTTCCCGTACAGACTACCTATAAATTTGCTCTGTTCATGGTGTTTGTTTTTCCATTGTTTAATATGATACTCGGGCTCTTTTCATTTTACAGGGGGCAAACTGAAGCCAGATTTTTTTTAATGGGGCAGGGAGCTTCCTGGATAGGGATGTTTGTATATGGATTAATGGTTACAGGGATGCTGCCTTTTAGTCTGATCCTTCATGAGAGCATTCCAATAAGCATTTCAATCAATAGCCTGATGCTCACTCTGGCTTTTGCGGATCGAATCCGTATTTTGCAGAAGGCAAAATTATCCGCCGAAGATAAAGCCTTAAAAAACCTGGAAATACGCAAAGACGAGCTTGAAAAACTCGTTATCGAAAGAACCGCAGAGATGAGCTCGGTAATGCAGCATCTTTCGGAACTAAAAGAAAAAGCCGAAGCCGCGACAAAAACCAAAAGCGAGTTTCTGGCAAACATGTCGCACGAGATCCGCACCCCGATGAACGCCGTTATAGGTTTCACCGATCTCCTTAAAAGCACTCGGCTCACAAAGCAACAGGAAGACTATGTGGAAATAATCAGCGAAAGCGGGCAATTGCTGATCTCGCTTATCAATGATATACTCGACATGTCCAAGATCGAGGCAGGGAAAGTAACTCTCGAAAACATAGTTTTCGATCTGGAGTACCTGATTGCAAGCGTTCTCAAGCTGCTGCGGCCGCGGGCCAGCATAAAGGATATTGAACTTCAGATCAAATATCTTGAGAACGTCCCGCAATATTTTAAGGGAGATCCGACGCGGATAAGACAGATACTGATGAATCTGGTGGGGAATGCCATAAAATTCACAGATCGCGGCGATATTTCGCTGCTTGTAAGCATGGACGGCGAAAAGAGTGCGGACAACAGCGGACTTTCCAGTATCAGGATATCGGTAAAAGACACGGGCATCGGCATCCCCAGAGATAAACAGGAAGACATTTTCAAGGCATTTACTCAGGTTGATTCCTCAATAACCCGTAAATACGGAGGAAGCGGGCTCGGCCTTACTATCACAAGAAAACTGATAGGGATGATGGGCGGGAGCATAAGTGTGAACTCCGAACCCGGCAAAGGGAGTGAATTTATTTTTACGCTGTCGCTCCCCCGCGGCGAAGCGATAATTGAGAAGGATATTAAACCCGTTAATAAGGAAGAGTTAAAGGGGAAAAGAGTCCTTATCCTCGACGACAATTCCAATACCCGGGAAATACTGGATAATTATTGCAGGACCATATCTATGGAAATTTCCCATATATCCGAATCGGCAAGCGAAGCGCTTGAATGGCTTAACAATGAAGACCACAGGGTCGATATTATTTTATGCGATATTATGATGCCCGGCATGGACGGTTTCATTTTTGCAAAACTTCTTCGCCAGAATGAACGTCAAAAGAACGTTAAGCTTATCGCACTATCTTCCGATGCCACTCCCGGAACGGCCAGGCAATCCAACCTGGCCGGATTTGACGCCTATTTTTCCAAGCCGTTTACTCGACAGGAATTATATGAGATACTGCAGACGGTATTCGGGGACGTAAGACAGGAGAAGGACCAGATAATCACGCGCCATCTCGCGCAGGAATTATTACTTAAGAAAATTTCCGTGCTTGTCGCGGAAGACAATGCCATCAACCAGCAGCTGATGGGATATCTTTTAGCTCAGATAGGATGCGTTTTCGAAATGGCCGGCGACGGGCGGGAAGCGGTGGTAAAACTGTCCAAAAAAAACTATGATATAATACTGATGGACATTCAAATGCCGGTCATGGACGGCATTGATGCGACAAAGGTTATACGCCGCGATCTAAGGTTAAAAACGCCTGTTATAGCTCTCACGGCCAGGATTTTCAAGGAAGACGAAGAAAAATGCATGGAAGCCGGCATGGATGACTATTTGATAAAGCCGATAGACAGGGAAAAGCTGAAAGAAAAAATTTTATCCTGGACGCAATAATATTCATATGCTCAAAAAGTTCTCCTCGTTTTATATTTCGGCTAATAAAAAATTTTTTTATTGATTTGACCGGATTATCGCGTATTGAGAGAATTGTTCCAGAAAGGATTAATCATTTTCCCACGTAAAATAATTGGGAGATACCATATACAAAACAACCGCATTCAACAAGGAGCCAGCATAATGAGTATCTTTAAACCTAACATAGATAAACTGAAAAAAGCCGGAGATCTCGCCGGCCTGGTACGCTGCCTTAACCACAGAAGCTCCGATGTGCGCTACGCAGCTTTCAGCGCGCTGGCCAGCAGAAAAGAACCGGATGATGACGTAAATGCCAGGCTGAAGGGCATGATTAACGATCCGTCACAGAAAGTGCGCACAATTGCAACGTTAAAATTCGCGGAAAAAGGCGATAAAGCCGTAACGGAGAACCTCACCGAAATCATAAATACTGGAAGTCAGCAGGAAAAGATTGAACTTCTGCGCATCATTGCCGGCCGGGGCAAAAGTGTCGATGAAGCCATAGTACAGGTAATTGCTCTCGCGATCGTCGACAAAAAAGATCTTGTTAAGCTTGAAGCGATCGATACGGCAGGCATTATCGGAAGCAGTCACTTCGTGCCGAATCTGATCAAATGCCTGCACAACAAGCTCCACTGGGTACGTATCGAAGCCGCAAAAGCCTTATATAAGATCGGCGGCGCCGAAAGCATCGACTATATGATAGGCCTCCTGGTAGACCGGAATCCCGTTGCGAGGACCACGGCCTACTCTTACCTTGCGTCAATCGATTCCGAGCGCGCCCGTAAAGCGCTTCATGACCATAACTTCCAGCAACTTGTACACGGCATGAACAATATTGAGTCCATCCGTAAAGAAACCGCAATAAAAATAGGCGCAAAAAAAATGAAAGAGGGATTGCCTCTTCTCTATACCGCGCTTCAGGATGAATATAAGGAAGTCAGAATTGAAGCGTTGAGGTCAATCGCGGTTTTCAGGGAGCCGGCATCCATTCCTTTTGTCGCTAAATTGCTCGAAGACAAGTATTCCGACGCCAGGCTTGAAGCCGTGAAGGCTCTCGGCGGCATCATTTCCAATGCATCTCTGGAATTACTGGAGGACGCCATGATAAAGGGAGACAGGAACGTCCGAGAAGAAGCGAGAAAACTTGTTTACAGGCTCAGAGGGCTGGTCAATCCCGCCGATAAATAACGATATTATGAAAAAATATGTTCACGGATATTCGGAACGGGAATCCAGAAGATTGCACGATCAGGCAAATACTCTGGACGACTTATTGCATCATGATTCGGTGTTCCCGCCAAACAGCCTCGTATTGGAAGCCGGCTGCGGAGTCGGATCGCAGACAAAAATAATAGCTCCGAAAAATCCTGCATGCAAGTTTACCTCTATTGATATATCGGGCGCATCGCTGGATAAAGCAAAAAGAACAATTGAATCCCTCGATATTAAAAATGTCGCATTTCAAACCGGCGATATCTTTCATTTGGACTTTAAACCCGAATCATTTGACCATGTATTTGTTTGTTTTGTCCTGGAACATCTGTCAAAGCCCCTGCAGGCATTGCTGAATCTAAAAGAAGTATTGCGCAGGGGCGGAACAATAACCGTTATTGAAGGGGATCACGGTTCCGCATATTTCCACCCCGACAGCGATGCTGCGCAAAAAGCCATAAACTGCCAGGTAAAACTGCAGGCGATGCATGGCGGAAATGCATCGATCGGACGGGAGATTTACCCCCTGCTGGGAAAAGCCGGATTTAAAGACTGCGCGGTATCGCCCAGAATGGTTTATGTCGATTCAAGTAAACCTTTGCTGGTCGAAGGATTTACAAAAAACACCTTCACGGCCATGATAGAGGGAATAGAAGAGGAAGCCCTGCGGAACAATATGATCTCGAAAGAAGAATGGCTTAAAGGCATAAAAGACCTTTACCGAACGGCTGAAAAAGACGGCGTGTTCTGCTATACCTTTTTCAAAGGAAAGGCGGTAAAAGAATAAAATTCCCCGGGGCAAGCCCCCGGTACTGACGTACCGGCTGTCACCTTCGGTGTCAGCGGGGTATTATGTTTCAAGGCGTTATCGATTTGCTCCGCAAATCGATAGGCTTACATCCTCGACGCAAGCGTCAAGGTATTACGCCTTGAAATAAAATTCCCCGGGGTAAATTTCGGGTCCAGTCTTAAGCCGGTATACCCTCAGTAGAAAAGATGGAAAATTATTCCCAGAAATGACAGAATCCCGAAAAAAATGATGGATTTGCTGTACTTATCCGTTTTCCTTTGATGCCGCATGGACTCCAGTATGAGAGAAACAGCGCACAGAACGAATATTGCGATAAGAAGATAAATTGAATATCCCATGAAAATTTTATCAAAATTCACGGGTATTTGAAATGCCGGCTGATCCGAAAAATATATTGCAACGCGCGAAATAATAAAAATCGATGACAGCAGGATCCAAAGGAAAGTGATTATGCTGATAATGAGCGCCTTGGACAGAAGTTCCATTGTGCCGCTTAATTTTAAAATGGAATCCGGGCCCGACCGTCTGCGATCCGTAATTTTCCCTTCCATAAGTCTCCCCCTCCCGATAAAGAAAACTAAAAAAGAGATACGAGATATAAGACATAAGACGAGGTATTTTTTATCTCATTACAAGATATAATATAATTTCCGTATCGTCAAATAAAATCTGGTAAAAATTTATTGACACTTAAAAAACCGGCTTCTTAATGACTCTGATTATAATTATTACTAAAGGAAAAACACATGGAACTGCCCTCTTCGTACGAACCCGCGGAAGTAGAAAAGAAATGGTCTTCTGTCTGGGAAAAAGAAAACCTTTTTCACGCAGGCGAAAACGACGGTAAGGAGCCGTATTCCATCGTTATACCCCCTCCGAATGTCACGGGAATTCTCCATATTGGGCACGCGCTCAACAATACGCTGCAGGATATCCTTATCAGATGGCAGAGAATGAGCGGCAAATCCGCGCTCTGGATGCCCGGAACAGATCACGCAGGCATTGCCACACAGAATGTAGTCGAGAGGCTTCTCGCATCCGAGGGGAAAACCAAGCATGATCTCGGCCGCGAGGCGTTCGTTAAAAGAGTGTGGGAGTGGAAAGAGCATTCGGGCGGACAGATAGTAAGCCAGCTTAAAAGGCTCGGCGCCTCGTGCGATTGGGCGCGCGAGAGGTTCACACTTGACGAAGGCCTCTCCAGTGCTGTGAGAAAAGTGTTCGTGACGCTCTACGATGAAGGGCTTATCTACCAGGGAGAACGTATAATAAACTGGTGCCCGCGATGCGAAACCGCTCTCTCCGACATTGAAACAGAATACCAGGATCTGAAAGGTCATCTGTATTATATAAAGTACCCTATCGAAGGCACAAATGACAGCATTACCGTTGCGACTACCAGACCCGAAACCATGCTGGGCGACACGGGCGTTGCCGTTAACCCGGAGGATGAAAGATACAGACATCTTGTGGGCAAAAACGTTCTCCTGCCGCTGATGAACAGGAAGATCCCTATTTTTACGGACAGTTTTGTTTCAAAGGAATTCGGCACCGGCCTTGTCAAAGTAACGCCCGCTCATGATCCCAACGACTTCGAAATGGGCAAGCGGCATAAGCTTGAAGAGATAAACATACTGGATAAGAACGGCAACATAAACGAGAACGGTGGCCCGTACAGGGGAATGGCCAGATTTGACGCCAGGAAAAAGGTGCTCCAGGACCTTGACAGGCTCGATCTGCTCGAAAAGATAGAGAACCACGACCATGCCGTAGGCCACTGCTATCGGTGCGGAACGATCATCGAGCCGTATCTTTCCAGGCAATGGTTTGTTAAAATAAAACCGCTGGCAGACGCCGCAATAAAAGCGGTAGAAGAAAAGAAGATCACCTTTGTGCCTCAGAACTGGGAAAAGACATATTATGAATGGATGTATAATATCCGCGACTGGTGCATATCCAGGCAGCTTTGGTGGGGGCACAGGATACCCGCGTTTTACTGCGGATCATGCGGTCACATCACCGTGACGATGGAAGATCCGGAATCATGCGGTAAATGCGGATCGAAAGACATCCGCCAGGACGACGACGTTCTCGACACATGGTTCTCGTCGGCTCTTTGGCCTTTCTCGACAATGGGGTGGCCGGACAGCACAGAGGCGCTGAAAAAATATTACCCGACAAGCGTACTTGTAACAAGCTTTGACATCATATTCTTCTGGGTCGCCCGCATGATAATGATGGGCCTTAAATTCATGAGGGAAATCCCGTTCAGAGACGTTTACATACATGCCCTGGTGCGCGACGAACACGGGCAGAAGATGAGCAAGTCAAAAGGCAATGTAATCGATCCGATAATTATGATGGACAATTACGGGACAGACGCCTTCAGGTTCACTCTTGCCATATTCGCCGCGCAGGGCCGCGACATCATTATGTCGGAAAAGCGCATTGAAGGATACCGCGCTTTCTGCAACAAGATATGGAACGCCACCAGATTTATTTTAATGAACCTGGGCGAAGATTTTAAAACACGCGATATAAAGCCTGACGAACTCGACAATTTCGACAAGTGGATACTGCACAGGCTGAACAGAGCGACAGCAGGCATCTCCAGGGCTCTTGAGGAATACAAATTCAACGATGCGGCACACGAAATATACGAGTTCTGGTGGCACGAATTCTGCGACTGGTACCTTGAGCTGACGAAGCCGCGTATTTACACAAAAGATCCGGAAGCAAAAAATAAAAAATCGGCAGAAACTGCCCGGCAGGTGCTTTATTATGTATTGAAGACCGGATTGCAGCTTCTGCACCCGTTTATGCCGTTCATCACTGAAGAGATCTGGAGCAGGATAAATCCTTCCGGCGGCAGACTCATTGTTTCAAAATGGCCTGAAATCCGCAAAGAATTCAATTTCCGGGAGGAAACGGAAGACGCCGAGATCTTCAAGGAAATAGTTTACAGGATAAGGAATGTGCGCGCGGAGATGAATATTCCGCCGAATAAAAACGCTAACGCTATTTTTAAAACCACGGATAAAATAATAATTTCAATCATCGAAAGAGAACTGATAAACATCAAAACGCTTGCAAAGCTCGATGCCGTTACAATTGACGGTCAATACAAACCCGGCAATTCCGACGCGTCGGCCATTATGAAGGATGTGGAAATATATGTCCCCATGAAAGGGCTCATAGATATCGAAAAGGAAAAAGCAAGGATACGAAAAGAGATCGATAAGGCAAAAGCCGACTTTGAAAGAATAGATAAAAAATTAAGCAATGAAAACTTCTTGAATAAAGCCCCGGAAGATATTATTATTAAAGAGAAGAGCAAGAGGGATGAAGCAAAAGAACTGCTTAAAAAACTGGAAGAAAGCCTTTCAAAAATATCCTGACATAAGGACTGCTGCCTGATGATTTCTTTCGATCTGGAATGCACAAACAATCACCGCTTTGAAGGCATATTCAGGGACTACCTGGCTTTTGATACGCAGCTTACAAAAGAAATGATCGAATGCCCTGTCTGCGGCGACGTAAAAATCAAAAGGCTGTTTACGGGCTGCTCAATTCAGCCAGGTGGATCCGGTGTTTCCGTTCCCAGACCATCCGGCCATTCATCTCAGGACGGGAGTCCTCTTCAGCAGGTAAACAATACTCCGAATATTTTTCAAATGATCCGCATTGTAAGGGAATATGTCGTAAACAATTTTGAAAATGTGGGAAAGGATTTCGCGGAAAGAGCAAAGGCGATTCATTACGGGATCGAAGAGCACAAAGATATATACGGAGAATCGACGCAGGAGGAGATCAGGGAACTTGCGGATGAAGGCATAGAAGTGCTGCCTATCCCGGATTTAGATAAAATTGAGAATTAAGAAATTACCCACCCCATTGCTACGTACGGAGCTTCCCTTCAGGACAAACTAAATTCTCCCCATATTAATTGAGAGAATGAGAAAAAGCAAATGAAAGAGGACGTGGACTACAATTCCGGCCCCCTATCCCCCGAAGGGGGCACCAGCTTGGAAGGATTTAGCAAAATTTCTAAATACTTTTTCCTATTGATAGGGGAGATTGGAGTAAAATTGAATTACTTTACAGATTGTTATTATGCCCCCTCCGGGGGTTAGGGGGGGGAGGCAGCAAAAGCAAAGATCATTATCGCAAAGAAAGCAGAAGCTTTGCAAAGGTCTATTGAGTGAAAGTATTGGCTATTCCCTATACATATAGAATCCTATTATAGATGCAGCGACAAAAATAACAGGTACTGCAATATTCAGATAATACCCGAAGCAGATTTCGTGAGGCTCTGCTTTTGTGAGACCTCCGCTTAAAGGAATAAATATTGCCCAGAACAGATAATATAGATTAATCAGGCTCCTTGTCAATAGTCTCCTGAGCCCGTGCAAGTAGGAAGAAGCAATCATTATAACGATTATCCCTATAAGATGGACACCGAGGGGATTATTGACATTGGAATAACTTCCGAAAATTTTGAACCGGGCAACCGGAAGGATTATCGCAAAAAATGCCGGGATAATATTCAAATATATAATCTTCTCGCTGAGGCTAAGCCGTTGGAACCTGTCCCATATTTTGCCTGTTAATCTGATAAAAACTGTCTTAAAAAAATCCGCTAATTCGGATATAACGGATTTAAACAATTTCCAGAGTTTATATGCGTTGTTCATATTCAATCCTGTTTGAAAAAGCCGTCCTTATTTAACTTTTATTGACAAAGTCATTTTTATAAAAAGCGTCTTTGCTGCTTCGGCCCCCTAATCCCGTGCGAAGCCTCCCCTTGGGACGAGAGGGGGCACTAAAAAATATGTTTATAATATCTGAAGTGCTTTCGGACAACACGTATATCAATAAATCTTTTTACCAAACCTTCCAAGCATGTGCCACCTATGGGGGATAGGGGGCTATAAATAGCCAACAGATTTATTTACCAGGCGTTTCCTTGATCAGCAGAAACTCGACCCTTCTATTCCTTCTGCGATTCTCGCTGTCGGTATTCGGCAAAAATGGCATTGTCTCACCCATGCCTCGAAACATCAATCTTTTTTCGTCAATCCCTTTCGATATCAGGTAATCCATAACATTTTTCGCTCTGGATTCCGATAGCTTCAGGTTATACTCCTCCTCGCCTGTATCATCGGTATGGCCCTCAACAAGAACATTATATTTGCCGTATTTATTCAGCAGTTCGGTAACCCTGTTAAGAATGGGAAAAGCCTTGCCGGTCAGCACGGCTTTATCGAACGCGAATTCAATATTGCTTATCCGTATCTTTAATCCGCGCTCCGTAACAGTAACAAGGACATCTATCGGCAGTTTGATACGCCCCGTTTCCGCGGTATTGCCGGCAAAGTCCTTGGCGCTCAGCACCAAAAAATAATCGGCGGCGGACTCGACTATATCTTTATCTTTGCCTATGCCGTCCCATTTTATGGTCGCCGGGACGTTTACCTTGCCGTTAAACGATTTAAAAACCCTGCCCGAGGGAGCCCGGATATCCAGGTTCCATTCCTTTATCCCCGTATTATCCCCGGCTTCGGGAAAAATTGTAAGAATATCGTTTTCCCCGTCGTCATCCGGTGAAAACAAATCCGGGGAATAATTCAAAAATACTTTCGGAGATGTGCTGTCTATTATTATTTTTTTGGGAAACGAAGCCGGTGTATTTCCGCTGTCGTAAGAAGCGCTTATTTTATAAAAAAATATTCCGTCTTCAAGCTTTTTGTCCTGCTGATCGAGGGCGTTCCAGATCAAAGTCGCCGGGATATCTTTCCCTCCTTTTAATTCCTTCCGCAAATGACCGCCGTCGTCCATAATGGAGATCTTCCAGTCCTGCAGTCCCTTTACGTCTGAAATTGAAGGATAAAAAATAATATTTCTATTTTCATTGTAGGAAAAATATTCATTGGAACAGGCTGTATCCGCAGTCTGATACTTTCGAGTCAGCGTGATCTGCCTTTTTTCCGTTCTTACGCTATTGCCTGCTTTATCCTGCGATGAGATAAAGAAGCTGTAAAGTCCTTCAGGGGAGTCCTTCCCGTTATCGTCCATACCGTCCCAGATAATTTTTTTCGGTATGGAAGCGCCCGACCATCGATACGTCCTGACTGTTTTACCCTCCGGATCCGTAAAACCGGCGTTCCAGATATCATCTCCGGAAGTTACTATGTTAAGCTTAACCTCAAGAGTGTCTTTTTTATTATCGCCGTTTGGAGAAAAAAGCGCGTCCGCTTCAATCCGCGCTTCCGGCGGAGTATTGTCTACATAAACAATGCCTGTATTTGCAGCTGAAATATTTTCTCTTTCATCCCATGCCGTAAAAGAGTACGTATATTTCCCGTCGTGAACTATCTTTCTGCTGTAATCCGTACCGTCCCAGAGAATGCTTTCAGGCACGAATAAAGATTCCTTCTTCTGCCAGATCTTCATAAAAAATCCTGATAATGAAAGACCTTCGTCAATATCCCTTTCGGACATTCTGTATTCTCTTACCAGATCGTCATTTGAGTTCAGTATCTGGAGCTTCCATCCTTTTATCGCGCTCCTGTCCTCGACCTCTGTTTTAAAAACGAGGTAATCCTGCCTGCCGTCGTAATTCGGGGAAATGTATTCTTCGCTTGCGGAGATGGCTGTTGCCGGCGGCTCTCTGTCCAGCTGTCCGTATCTGATATTAAGCCCCGCATAGTGAATAAAATTAAGTTTATCGTAGTGCACAATGGAATAATTTATATCGCCTTCGAAATTTTCCGTCTTAAATAAATATCCGATACCGAATGTAAAATCCCCGTATTCGTATGACTGGGGCGCAGTGAATCCTGCCCTTGCCATGTAATTATTTCTGATCTGCGATTCGAATCCGAATTTGACAGGAAAATCTTTATAAGCGTTTATACCGGAAAAATCGTTGTAGAATTTCAAATTGAAGCCGGTATCTTTATAAAATATAAAATTGTATCCGGCTGTCGCCTGGTTAAAATTGGCAAATTTTTTATTTTCACCGAATGGAACGCCCGCATTCACCGAAGCCCCGATATTCGGCTCATAAATCCCGAAACCATTCTTTAAATTTAATTTATAGTCTATCCTGTATAATGCGCCCAGTGTCCCACCTGCATATGCGAGACTGTTTCCGGGATCGGTTCCCGTGAAATAATTTAAAGCAGCGCCTATCATGAACCTTTCCGTAAAATTTTTTGCCCCGCCCAGGCTTACGAAATATCCTTTTTCTATATCATTTGCGCGGGACGACGGAATGCTCATCATCCTGAATGCTCCGCCGAAAACCCCATACGAGTTAGGAAGCGCAAATGAAATATCCGGATTGCCGTATCTGAGCCCCAGCGTTCCGTACTGCAATCCGAGCTCTACTCTTTCTGAAGCGGCTATGGAAGCTGGATTCAGATAAAAAAGTTCCGCGCCGTAACCGGACACTCCCGTGCCTCCCCTTCCGAGAGACGACGCGGAATCGCCGAATAAAATCAAATTTTTACCGCTGTCGTTTTTCGCATAAAGCGGAAGCGTTGCAGTTATTGCGAAAATAAATACAAAAATAAGGTTTTTAATCATATTATCTCTCCTGGAAATTAGGAACAGGAATTATTCGCCAAGAATTAATTAAGAGTTTTACTTAAAAGAAATGATATTTAAGGCCGACTTTGAGGGTTTTAAATATCCGCGTAAATTGAAGGGAATTAAAAAAAATTTCAAGCGATTTTTTTGAAAATATTACAGAATCCTCTATATATAGCCGGCATCCGGCATTTATTGACAATTCTGCACGGGATATATTGCAGCCATTGCCATAATCCGTTTCTGCCATAACTCAAAACCTCCCGCCGCAGTCTTTTTAGAATTAATACTACGCTTCACTGACGCGTCCCGGAAAAAGACGCTTCAAAACAGAAAAATGGCTTTACTTTTTTTATTATTATGAATATTCGTCTTTAAATAAATATTAAAACGGCAATGTTCAAACAGAGTTGTTTTGCAGAAATAATTTTAAAAAATATCCGGGTCTGCATTTAATTTGCTCCGGGCGCATAAAAGCCTTTATCAGGCTTTTAAATATATTAACCTTTTACTTAAAATCAGGAGGTATGGAATGAGGATCTTTTTAAAAAGAGCGGCCGTAAGAATCGTCTCTTTGACATTTTTCTGTGTTGCTTGCCTCGCAATTTTTTCATTCAATGCAACGGCGGCTGATGATTTTAAAGTCACACTTCTTGGCACCGGTATGCCTGTACCCGATCCCAACCGTTTCGGGCCAAGCACATTGGTTGAAGCAGGAGGACAACGGCTGGTATTCGATATGGGGCGCGGCTGCACAATCCGCCTGTGGCAAAAAGGCATTGCTCTGGGCAGTATCAATGCCCATTTCCTTACACATCTGCATTCAGACCATATTAATGGACTATGCGATCTGTGGCTAAGCGGATGGATACAAACTCCGTTCGGCGGACGCAAGACTCCATTCATAATTTACGGCCCTCCGGGAACAAAAAAAATGATGTCCAATCTTTGGGAAGCATACTCCGAAGACCGCCGCATCAGACTGGCTGACGAGAAGAATCCTATAGAAGGGATAAAAATAAAAGCGTCAGATTTTAAACCGGGCGTAGTCTATGAAAAGGACGGCGTTGTTGTGACGACATTTGAAGTTAATCACGGCGATCTGGTTAAACCCTGCTACGGTTTCAAAATTACCTACAAAAACCACTCGGTAGTGATATCGGGCGATACACGCTATCACAAAAACGTCGAGAATGCCGCGCAAGGATGCGATCTTCTTATACATGAAGTGCTTATGGTCCCTCCCGAGCTCCTTGCAAAATTCCCTGTCTACAAAGCTATAATTGAACATCATATTTTACCTGAAGAGGCCGGGAAGCTGTTTTCTGTAAGCAAGCCGAAACTGGCTGTTTACACGCATCTGGTATTGTCAGGCAATCCGAAAGCGGGAGTTCCTTTCCCTACTCCGAAAGACCTATTGGAGGCAACCCGTAAGACCTATGATGGTCCTGTCGTTGTAGGCGTAGACCTGATGATGTTCAAGATAGATGACAGCGGAGTTTCGGTTGTCGAACCGCCCGCAAAGAAATAAGAAAAAATGTTCAGACTTAGTTCTACTTATTCAAAAAAGTCGTGTTAGAATATTTTAAATATCAAATATAACAGTATGAGCTAAAAAATGCAGGATTATATCTTCCTGCATTTTTTAGCTTTATTCAATCGGTAATGGATTTCGAGGCTAAAAAAGCACTAGGGCCATTAGAGTTCCACGCAGCAACCTGCCGATACAATCGTACAGGACAATATACAGACATCCCGCCCTCATTCCACACCGGGCAATTCCCTGCTGTTGACATGCTATTTCGCTTCAAGGCCTTAAAAAAATGTTAAACGGAGTATTAATTATGAAAAACCTGTTTTTATTAATTATCGCAATATGCATTTTATCGATTTCAGCATGTTCGAGATCGTCTTCCGATATCAATAAGATAGATCAGACCAGATCATATATAAAAGTCAGCATGAATTTTAACACCGAGTCATACCCGCGTTTCGGAGTAAAAATGTATCCGCAGATCGCGGTATGGGCGCAGGAAAAGTCAACCGGATTTATTAAAACAGTTTACGTTACCGAAAAAGGCGCGAAGAGCGACTGGATCAGCGCGAAGGAAAGACCGGACGCCATGCCTGTATGGTATGGCATGGTTAAGAAGGAGAAAAAATCCGGAGCCGCAGGCGTGGATAGTGTTACTTCGGCAACGCCGTCCGGAGAGAATTTCACTGCGTATATGCAGATACCGGAAAGCCTGAATGCAAAAAAGATAGAGCTTTATCTCGAAGCCAATGTTTCATTCGATTACAACGATTATTATAAAAAAGATCTCGGTCAGGATTCTCCCGCCTTCAGCGGAGTAAACGGACAGCCTTCAGTAATCTGGATGTCCGAAATCAGCCTGAGCGGCCCGGATAAAGACTATGCGCCGCGCATAATCGGCGCGGGTCATGTACTTGGCAGGGATAATATAATAAATAAAGACATTTCGCATATTACGACAGCGAAAGGATTATTCCATAAAATTACTTTCAGCCACGTTGCGGGCAAAGCAGGAAAATGAAAAACATAATTTGATATCAACTCATGCGAACCAAACATTACAATATCCCGGTGTTTATCCCGGACATGGGATGCCCTCATCAATGTATTTTCTGCAACCAGAAAAAAATTTCAGGATCGCAGGCCGCTCCATCAGCGGAACAGGTCGTTGATATAATCGAGACACATCTTTCCACAATGGAAAAAGGCAGCAGGGTCGAGATCGCATTTTTCGGGGGTAGCTTTACCGGCATTCCGGTTAAAGACCAGGTAAAATACCTGGATACAGCCCGCAGGTATGCAGAAGACGGAAGGGTCGCCGGTATCAGGCTGTCTACAAGACCGGATTATATAAACGAGAAAGCAATATCTATTCTTAAGCAATACGGCGTTACTGCGATTGAACTGGGCGCGCAGTCCATGGATGACGAAGTGCTGAGGCTCGCCGGGAGGGGGCATAGCGCGGACGATGTCGTGAAAGCATCGGAGATAATAAAGAAAGCGGAGATATCGCTCGGACTTCAGATGATGTTAGGGCTTCCGGGCGATACGCCGGAAAAGGCGGCTGCAACGGCGCGCGCCCTGGCCGCTCTGGGGCCGGAAACCGCGCGCGTGTACCCGGCTCTTGTGATCAGGGGAACGGCGCTGGAAAAAATGTATACCGGGAAACGGTACTCACCGCTTACGCTTGAAGACACCGTTGAGCAGGCTGCAAATATCCTTCTGATCTTTGAAGAACGCGGGATTAACGTAATACGAATGGGACTGCATCCGAGCGAAGGATTGTTGTCCGGCGATTCGCTTGTCGCGGGTCCGTTCCACCAGTCCTTCAGGGAGCTCGTGCTTACAGGAATATGGAGAAAACTCCTGGAGCGCTTTCTCATCATGCGCGAGAATGAGGAGCTCACGATTTACGTTAATCCGGAAGAATATAACTACGCGGTCGGATACGGCGCAGCCAATAAAAAAATGCTTTTGCAAAAATTCAAAAAAGTAATATTCAAAAAGGAGCCGGCGATCATGGGAAGATATTACGGCTCTGCGTGTATGTGATAAACTTCCGGTAAAAGAAAAAGCCTGATATATTCACTATGATACAATCTGACTGCGCGTCTAAAAATCTTTCATTAAAGTCTGAATTAATATTACAGTTCCGGATTGTGTGCGCGGGGCAATCTGATACTATCTATAACGCGATGTGCGAGTCTTTTACCGGGATATAATATTCATCAATTTCCCGCCTCAAATACCCCATCCATGGACTCTTCGGCGGTCGGCAACATCCTTGTTGCCTTGAAATCGATGAATATTATATCCCTTGAAGAACGAATTTTACGCAATATACAGAAAGTCGCACATCGCGTTATCTATAATTTCCTGCGGAACTCTGGCTGCGCCCTCAGACAGTCCTCGGAAATTATAGATAGTATTTAGATTGCATGTTTCTTTATACGGATTTTGAGACGCACTCTAAGCTTATGAATAAGGCTTCACCTGTGCTGCATCTACCGATCCTTATTGTAATTCTTTATGATTTTTGAAAGCTTCTTCTCTTTTGCCTTTCTTTCAATTTTCGCATTTATATCGGTCTTAGAATTGAGAAAGGATATTTCGTTTCTCATTTCAAGATAGTTCCCGTATCGCGCCCGATCGATCGCGCCTTCGGCCAACGCTTGCAGAACCGCGCATCCAGGCTCTGTCTGATGCGTGCAGTTCCTGAATCTGCAGTTTTTTGCAATATCAGAGATATCCGAAAACGCATCGTTGACTGCTCTTTCATCCGTCCACAGGCCGAGCTCTCTCAGCCCGGGAGTGTCGATCAGCATCTGTCCGCCGGAAAGAAAAAAAAGCTCTTTGTGCGTAGTAGTATGCCTCCCGCGCAGGTCATCCGGCCTCTGGGCGCCCGTACGGATCTTATCTTCTCCGAGAAGCGCATTTATGAGCGCCGACTTCCCCACGCCGGACGGGCCGGCGAGAGCGATCGTGGACATGGAAGGACAGCTCCCGATCAGTTCACCGAGACCGTCCCCTGTAACTGCGCTTACAATATGGACAGGTATATCTCCGGGGAAACATGCTTCGCGCAAGGCCCCATCCCTGTCTTGGCAGAGATCGGACTTGTTGAGCACAATAAACGGCTTCGCATCGCTCTCCTGCGCCATTGCGATATATCTTTCAATTCCTCTCGGATTAAAATTTCTGCCCCCGTCAAGCCCGTTTACAATGAAAAGAATGTCGATGTTGGCCGCAATGACCTGCTCGTCAATATCCCTGCCCGCCGTTTTACGCGAGAAGGAAGTCCTGCGTTCAAGGACTTTCTCGATCACAAACGTCCCGTCGTGTTCGCTCAGGGCTACCCAGTCGCCGATCGTAGGATAATCCGATCTCATGACTGCGGTATACTGGAATGTCCCGCTGACCTGCACCGTGTGTTTCCCGCTTTCCGACATGACATCGTATATATGGCGGGTCTCGCGAACGACCCTCGCCGGCGACAGCCCGCGGTTCCTGTACTGCGAATAAGCCTGCTCAAAAAAATCGTTCCATCCGAGCTGTTCCAGTTTCATTGCCTTCCTCCTTTTGAATTAAGCGGGACTATTTGCTTCAGAAATGTTTCCGCCGGGAACGGCATGGTCATGAACGGCTTTGCAGCCAGCAGTATCAGCAGCAGCTCGCTGTCGTCGCCGGCAATGCGGTTTACCCTGATAATCCCGCATTTAACGCATCTGTGGATTATGCTCCATTCCTTCTTCTTGCCGGCCCATATACCGATAGGCTCCATAAGTCCGCGGCACCCGGACCTCCTGTCCCCCGTGCATATGTCGGCATGTAAGCTGAAAAGACAGAAAGGGCAGTGATTCCGGAATTGCGTGCCGCCTTCAGCGGGCACTACCGTGCTGCCGCAGTTAGCGCATGTAAAAGGATCGTTGCTGTTTTGTTTTATGTGTCTGGACATAGTTGTCTCCGTATATATATATTTTACATGATGGATAATTTCAAAAAATTATATTAACGGATGGATGTCCTGTTCCGGTTTTACAGATGGATCTCTTTCGGGATCGTATAAAAATTTTTAATACTGACGTATTATTCCGAAAGAAATTAAAAGATGCTTCTGCAGATGGGAGTATTTATAAATCGAATTTAAAAACAATTTTCTGTTAAATAACACCCTCGAACAGGAACATCCTTAACTCTATATTAAACATAAAACCTCCTTTATTCTTTATTTTACTTCATATTTATTCAGATCAAATATATGTCAATATTATTTTTTTCAGGTATATATTATATCTTCATCACAGAACCGGGAATGATCAGTATGCTGTTACACTTCACTTTGTAAATAAATTGAATTTTTAAGAACAAAAAAAACTAAATATAACAGCATTTTTGTGAGACAGGGACAGTCAGGCGGATTTAATAGTTCGGTTTGAAATTAAATTTGACAATTTGGGAAGCATTTATTGATATTCAATATTAGATATCGGTCAATCGTGAAGAAATAAGTTCATTCTATCAAATTATCGGCGCAGTTTTTTATAGTCAGCCAGAATAAGACTGTTATTTCTCGCATAATAAGGGAATTTTCAATCGTGACATAATGCTAAAGACAGAGGATATTCTATGATGAAATACATTATATTTCTGATTGTTATATCGACAGTATCATGTTCTTCAATAGAAAAAAAAAGATTCGAGAACGCAAATGTATACATAAACAGCCATCTTGATCTCACGGAATTGAACAGGATAGCGATTCTTGAAGGCATGGTAATACTTGGTATGAATCCATGTGAATCGATTGCGGCGATCGGGGAGCCGTACGATTTCGAGGTAAAAAAATCCGCAGGATCGCCTGGTGAGGCCGGTCCCTGGGATATTGTTTTAAGGCAATGTAAAAATCCGGATAAAAATATAGTAATATTATATTTTAATAACTCATTTCAATACGCTAAGAAAGAAAATTATTCAGTCACATATATAAACGGGGCCGCAGTCAGGATACAAAGAGGCGCAGTGAAAGGCGGAGATTGGGAAGTGCCGGATAAATTGCATTAATCCCGGAGGTTGAAATGCAGCTCACTCTTACTGATTGGCTGGCTATCGCGGTCTATTTCCTGTTCAATATATTGATTGGGCTTTATTACCGCAGGCGGGCGACTGCCTCCACTGAAGATTATTTCATCGGCGGCCGCAAGGTTTCCTGGTGGCTTGCCGGAACATCCATGGTCGCGACTACTTTTGCCGCGGATACGCCGCTTGCGGTCACAGGCATGGTCGCAAAGAACGGTATCGCCGGCAACTGGCTCTGGTGGAATATGCTGATGAGCGGTATGCTTACGGTCTTTTTTTACGCGAGGCTGTGGCGCCGGGCCGGCGTTCTGACAGATGTGGAATTTGCCGAGATACGCTACGCGGGCAGACCTGCGGCATTTCTGCGCGGGTTCCGCGCATTGTACCTCGGGCTGCCGGTAAACTGCATAATTATGGGTTGGGTCAACCTGGCGATGGTGAAAATACTTATGCTGATATTCGGCATTAATAAGATCGAATCTTTGATAATCGTATTTGTCATTATGCTTCTTACCGCATTTATTTCGACGTTTTCCGGGTTATGGGGAGTACTGGTCACGGATCTTTTCCAGTTTGTGTTAAAAATGGGCATGATGATTTTACTCGCAATTTTCGCGGTACGGGCCGCCGGGGGAATGGACGCTTTAATAGATAAAGTTACGGCACTGGATGCCGTAAAAGGCGCGGGAGAGGGGCATGGGTCCATCCTGTCCTTTGTGCCGGAGGTCGGATCAGTCTGGATGCCCATGATCAGCTTTTTCGTTTACCTTGCCGTCAACTGGTGGGCGACCTGGTACCCGGGCGCCGAGCCCGGAGGCGGCGGCTACATTGCTCAAAGAATACTGTGCGCTAAGGACGAAAAACATTCCCTTCTTGCAACCCTTTGGTTCAACATCGCTCACTACGCGATCCGCCCATGGCCGTGGATTCTGACGGCCCTGTGTTCTCTTGTTCTCTACCCGTCGATCGCGGACAAGGAGTCCGGCTTTATTATGGCGATCATTGATCCCCGGGTCTTGCCCGCAGCCCTGCGCGGCGTGATGATCGCGGCCTTTGCCGCGGCATATATGTCGACGATAGGAACGCAATTGAACTGGGGAGCTTCATACCTTGTCAACGATCTCTACCGGCGTTTCATGGTGAAAGATCGCGGGGAAAGGCATTACGTATTCGTTTCGCAGACCGCCACAATACTCATAATGCTGGCTTCGTGCGCGGTAACATATTATCAGGATTCGATCGCCGGAGCATGGAGATTCCTTATCGCGATCGGAGCAGGGACAGGGAGCGTTTTAATTCTCCGCTGGTTCTGGTGGCGAATCAATGCCTGGAGCGAGGTCGCCGCGATGGCTGCCTCTTTCTTCGTTTCCCTGTATCTCCAGCTATACCTGGGAATGAGCAACGACGATCCCCGGGAATTCGCCTGGATCGTAATCATCACGGTCGCGTGTTCAACGATTATCTGGCTTGCCGTAACCATGATCACAGCCCCGGAAAAAGAGAAGATACTCACGGCATTTTACCGCCGCGTCCGCCCCAGCGCGTCCTTCTGGGGACCTATTGCGCGTAAATCCGGGGATATCGTCCCGACCCGCGACAATGCTTTCAACCTGCTGGACTGGATTTGCGGATGCGTCCTCGTGTACATGACGCTCTTCGGCATCGGGAAACTGATCTTCCGGCAGACACTGGTCGGCGCGGTATTTCTTTTTATCGCCCTGATTGCCGGTTGTGTCATTTATTGGGATTTGAACCGGCGCGGCTGGAAGAGCGTTACTGATTAATATTTATATATATTTGTGAGGATCAGGCATCATTGAGAGAGTCTATATATTCAATTTGCTTATTTCCCCAGTTCTTCCTTCACAGCCAGTCCGAGCTCTTCCAGAATTACAGGCTTCTTGAGAAACCGGCCTGCTCCCATATCCAGCGTTTTCTTTACATCTTCTGTTTCGGCAAATCCGCTTACGATTATGGCCTTTTGCGCGGGTCGAATTTTCTTTATCCTATCATATGTCTCGCGGCCATTTATCCCCGGATCCATGATCATGTCCAGCACAAGTATATCTGCGCTATGCTCCTTTAAATATTCGATAGCTTCATTTCCTCCGGAAACGGATTTTGTTTTATATTTCAAAGTCTCCAGCATATGGCATAGAATGTCCCTTTGACTTTTTACATCATCAACAACCAGGACCATCTCTCCGCTGCCATATAAATCATTTATAGGTATTTTTAATTTTCTGCCCGGGATAGAATCCCTGGTTGCCGGAAAATACAGTTCGAATTTTGTGCCGTTATTTCCGCTAATCACGTCAATATAGCCGTTGTGATCCTGCATCGTATTCCATACAACCGTGAGACCTAAACCCGTACCGCCTTGATACAACGACATTGCCGCCGCCATCAAATGCCTCGCAGGCATTGGATACCAGATTCATAACAACCTTCCCGATATGAACAGGAGAACCGTTTATATTTAATAAATCGGAGGCCAGGTTGTCTTTAACGGTAACAGCAGGATGATATTGTAAAAGTTTATTATATTCAGGAGATCTGAAATATTCTGAAATTATATCATTAAGATTAAGAACTTTTTGAGGGACTGCTATGCCTCTTGCAGTGGTTAAAAGGTCCTGAACAATGGCCGCTGCTTTTTGTCCGGATTCCAGCATAATCTGGATCGGTTTTCTGAGGGTGCTGTCTTTAGGTAAATCAAGGAGAATCAACTCCGGGTAACTTACAATGCCTGAAAGAACATTATTTAAATCATGGGCTACGCCGCCTGCCAGAAGAGCCAGGGATTCCATCTTCTTTAATCTTAAAATTTTATCCTCACTTTCTTTAAGCTCTTCTTCTTCCAAAGTTCTTTGCGTTATGTCACGCATTACCGCGAGGATAGCCGGCATGTTTCTATAGCTTATAAGGCTTCCGCTGATCTCAACTATTTTCTCTTCATAAATTCTTTTCATATGTATAACCAAAGAATCCGGAGTATCAACTGAGCGCAGCAGATTATTATAATGAAGTATAAGTTTTTCCCTGTATTCCGGTACAATAAAATTAAGGAGGTCTTGTACCGGGGAATCTTCCGCAAGATGGCCTATTATTCTATCACATGCCGGATTCGCGAACACTATTTTACCGTCTTGAATTACCAGTATGCCGTCATTTACGACTTCAGTAATAACGCGGTATTTATCCTCCGCCGAAATATCAACAAAGCTTTCAAATACGATCCAGAGGATAATAATAGAAAAACCGAAAAAGCCGTATTCCATAAGATATTGAAACGCAGGGACACCTACAGAAGCCAATCCGTCATGGATGCCCAAGGCAAACCAGAATATCATACCTATAAGGAATGGAGTCCTGTGTCTTATATTGGGGCTTTTGCGAATCAGCCATATTATAATTGCAACTACCGCTGACAGAGCGGCATAAAGTTCAAATATAATGCCGGCAGGTCCAAGCGCCGGTTCGTTATAAGGCTTTGACAGTCCGATGAAATTGCGGGCCGCAAATGTGTCTGCAACGATATAGTCGCCGGACCATAAAAATACCAGGATTAAAAAATGAAAAATCCCGGCAATAATGTGATAACGTTTTGGATCGATTTCAAAACGGGCAAATGTAAATCCGTAAAAACAATGAATCAGAAAAATAATAGCTGTAAATTCCAGTAATCCCGCGAAGCGGTTTACGGAGCCGAACGTATTGTATTCGAGAAAGATGCCGAAGGCGTAAGTCATACTTGAAAAAGATATGGCCGCGCTCCAGCCAAACCATTTGAACTTGACTTTTCGTAAAAAAAATGTAAGCTGCAGGATAGTCATTATCAGGGATAAAACAGCCACTGAAAATGACACTGCCGATTGGGGCACAATGTTTTCAGGAATCATCTTTCTCTCTCAAATCTTTAATAGCAATGCATTCCCGATAAATTCCGGCGAGATCAAAAGCTGATTATTTATAATAATCAGCTTTTCTTTTTAAAGGACAGCATTTTATCGAATAGATGTCAAGGTATTTTAATGTCACCGGCGGTACTTATCATTTAAAGTGTGTCCCAAAATCTATCATTATGGGATTAATTCGTATTACCACTCAGAATTATGTTTGCAGAGCAAAATCACTACTGTCAATAATTATCGACGAAGGATCAATTTTGCTTTCTTCAACTATATTTAAGAGGTGGGGGTATAATTTGATTGTTTTTAGTGTGTAATTTTTTTAGGCCATATATATACATATATTAAATATCTAAGCCTGCTGTGCATGAACTCCGATTCCATGTCGTTGAAGGGTAACCTGCTTAGTGCAATAGCTGGCTTAATTTATTTGGTACTGAACAAAAAAATTAAATAAAAGAGTTTAATTTTACTCAGCAGAATTAACCGTGTTTTTGTCCAGAACCTCACGTACTTTTCTTGATAATCCTTCTAATGTAAACGGTTTCTGAATAAAATCCATTTCTCCTTCCTGCACACCGTGGTACACAATAGCTTCGTCGGAATAACCCGACATAAAGAGCGGCTTGAAATCCCGCCTGATTTGCTTCAGACGTTTTATTAAGTCCGGTCCATTCATCTTGGGCATTATTACATCCGTCAGGATTAAATGTATAGGTTCCTTTTGCTGTTCACAAATAAGTAAGGCTTCTCCGCTGTTGGAAGCCTCAAATAATTTATACCCCTGCCTTTTTAATATATTTACAGCCAGTTTCCGGACAGTCTCATCATCCTCAACAATAAGAATTGTCTCATTGCCATAAGAAACTTCATCTTTTATCTCTTTTTTGCTTATATCTTCAGTGGGTTCGTTAACCATCGGAAGATATATTTTAAAAGTAGTCCCTTTCTCCAACTCACTATAAACCCATATATTTCCTCCGCTCTGCTTTACAATCCCGTAAACCGTCGACAATCCAAGGCCGGTTCCTTTTTCCTTGTCCTTGGTCGTATAAAAGGGCTCAAAAATTCTGTCCTTGTTCTCAGGGGTAATCCCGCATCCCGTATCGCTTACAGACAGCATTACATAATGTCCCGGTTGTACGCCAATATGATTGCCGGCATAGTCTTCATCAATATAAACATTGTTCGTCTCAAGGATCAGCCTTCCTCCTGACGGCATTGCATCCCTTGAATTCACTGTCAGATTCAATATTACCTGTTCTATCTGTCCCGGATCAGCTTTAATCCTGCCAAGATCATCTGCCGGTAAGATTAAAAGATTGATGTCCTCTCCAATCAAGCGGTTCAGCAGCTTCTCCATGCCCTGAATGAGTTTGTTCATATCCAGCACTTTTAATTCCATGACCTGACGCCGGCTGAAGGCCAGAAGCTGCCGTATTAAATCCGTGGCGCGGTCTGAAGCTCTCAATATCTGCTGCAGGTTATTCTTCAACGGATCACCTTCCTTTAAGTTAACAAAAGAAAGCTGACAATACCCGCTGATAACTGTTAATAAATTGTTAAAGTCATGCGCGATCCCTCCCGCGAGGCTGCCGATTGCTTCCAGCTTTTGTGATTGCCGGAGCTGTTCCTGCAGCCCGTTCATCTTCTTCTCTGCTTCTTTGCGGTCTGTGATGTCTCTGGTCACACCGAGAACGCCCAGCACTCTGCCTCCCCGGCCGCGGAGAAAATTCACCTTAC
>CAZVDF010000004.1:0-17386 GCA_964626055.1 uncultured Leptospirales bacterium | reverse complement strand
CAGTGGATCCGTCCTTACGAATCTCTTCGAGCTCAAGCGTCTTTACTCTGAATAAATCTTTTTTATCCAGCTTTTCTCTTCCCATCCCTTCCATGAAAGCTTTTCTGGCAATTTCAAAAGAAGCGGGAGTAAGTATCTCTTTTAACGTATGTTTAAGTGCTTCTTCAACGCTATACCCGCGGTGGCGTTCTATTGAAGGACTGACATATGTAAAACGCAGATCAAGATCGGTAGTCCATATGATATCAGTCAGATTCTCTGCAAGAAGACGATATCGACTTTCGCTTTCCAGCAAAGCTTCCTCCGCCCGCTTACGTTCTGTGATATCCCACGAAAGATCTGCAAGCTGTGATACTATTTCAATATCGCTTTCATTATAATTAGCAGGTTTGTTGCCGACACCAATTATTGCTTTTATCAGACCGCCTCTGAAAACCGGAACAACTACCTCACGAATGACCGGGGCATGCCCTTCAGGCATTCCTTTGCGATGGTCTAAAGACATATAATCATTGTGAATTACAGGACGGCGTTCATATATACAATCAATCCATACACCGGCCTGCTCAATATCGTAATGGGAGCCTTTCCCATTTGCTGTACACACATTCTTCACCGCATTCGTTGACCATGCCTGTAATGAAAGCGTTTTCTGATCTGAATCGAGGAAATGATAAAAACCGATCGTACTCCCGGTCAGCATTTCAATCTCATCAAGCGTTGCAGTAAGTAACTCATCCATAGAATGCGAATTGGCATATTCAAGCAGACGGATGCGGGCTTTCATAATATTCTCAATCCGCTTTTGTTCAGTAATGTCAATAATAGTCCCTAAAATAGCCGGCCGTCCATTATAGATTACGGTACGTCCAAGGATATCTACTATAACTATCTCCCCATTCTTTTTTAGCGTTCTGACCGAATAATGAATATTGTTTACTTCGCCATTCAGTCTTTTCTTAACATTTTCTTTAATAAGCTCCCTGTCATCAATAACAGCAATGTCCATGGGAGATAGTTTATCCACAAGTTCCTCGTAGGAATACCCATGGATCTCGCAGAATCTTTTATTGACAAAGCGAAAAAGGTTATCCTGTATAATGTAAACTCCCGCAATGGAGTTTTCCACCAGGGTGCGGTACTTTAACTCGGATTCCCGCAATGCCTTTTCTGATGCTTTGCGCTCGGTAATGTCCCTGGAGATTGTGAGAATGCGGTCTTTCCCGTCCGTCTCAATAATTTGAGTACGTTCTTCGACCGGAACAATTGTCCCGTCCTTCCGCAGTAATGCGGAGTCAACTGTAAGATGACCCTGTTCAAAGAGTATTTCTTTTCTGGATGGCAACAATGCCGCGTATTCCGGTGCTATTATTTGAGGCAGGTTCATTTTCAAAAGCTCGTCTCTTGAATACCCGGTGATGGCACATGTTGCTCTGTTTACATAAAGAAAGGAACCGTCGGACTCGCATACTTGAACCGAATCCGTAGCCGCATCAAGACATTCCGCCTGCAGTCTCAGTTGCTCTCCAGCCTGTCTGCTTATCTCCCCCCTTTCGATACCGGCAAGAGCGCGGGCGATATCCCCGGCAAGCTTCTGGAATAATTCCTGTTCTTCGGCGTCCATGACCGCCTCACGAACCACATCAACCGAAATAGTTCCGTAGACTCTTCCGTCATATTCCAGCCTGCTTGTAAAACCTGCACCGCCTTTGTGATAACCGGCAAGGAAGCATCCCTTATGGTATTTTTCCACATCATCACACGCTGCGAAGGAACTCTTTTTTGCCAGTATCTCACGCGCACACCGGAGATATTCGCCGCGGGCTGACTGTTCGGCCAGGGATTCTATTATTTGCCTGTCAGGACCCGCGGCTGCAAGGGCTGTAAAATTCCAGTCTTTATCTACCAGCAGAATCCATGCAAGCCTGTATGTGGGAATCGCCGCAAGCATTTCGCAGCACCGCTGAATCAGACCCTGCCTGTCCTTCTCGTGAGCAGTCAGCCTGTCGATATTCCTGATGACCCCGATTATGGATTTAGACTGCATAAGACGTTCCAAAATTTATTAAAAGTCATCTTCAAAATAAGTATTACAAATGTATTTCAATCAATTGTCGGCTGATCATATAAAACCATATTTTTGAGAAGGATTCTAATATTTGCTGTAATACCCGTTCTTACTTTTCCCCCTTACTATCCTGTGCTTTTCATTATAATGCTTTAATGTATTATTTTCAAGAAAATTCTGTCACCCCCCGGTTGCATTATACTCAACGACACGGAGATAATAACACTTGATCTTATCGCTCCGGAAGCCTGTTGTTATCTAATTTTTTTCGGAAGATTTTTAAAAACCGGGACCCTGCCTGCGGGAATAAAAGTCAGGTCAGTGCTCGTCGAACCCTAACTTTTTAAGCTGTCAATTTTGTTTACCCAAATATCTCCTGCTATAAAATTTTATGCAAGCAGCATTCAATATTATTAAATTACGAAAAGGCTGGATTTGTTAATTTAATCGTAAAAAGTAAATTGAGCCCATCAAAAAATTTTAGACTAATATAAGTGATTAATGATAAATCAGGATACATCAGCAAATGAATTATTGTTTTGAAATGAGTTCCGGTGAAATGGGTTTTCCGTCTTTGCACTTGGGCGGATAAACAGAAAAACCGGCTATTTTCTCAAACTCCGGTCAGATTTACCTTGCATTTATCCGACATTTTTAAGGTCTGAGAAGCGCCGGTCGACTGGTAGTTTCCTAAAACCCCGTTTAATACAAGGTTTTCAGTTGGAGCTGACCGGAATCGAACCGGCGACCTCTTGAGTGCGATTCAAGCGCTCTCCCAACTGAGCTACAGCCCCCTGTGAACATTGCAATATTTATCAGGTCGCCTAAAAAGGTCAACCGAAAAAAGACGAAACCGCAGACCAGAATATCTCTTGACTTATTATCATACCAGGCTTTATTTATGGAAGTGAAATAATTGCTATAATAGCAGGATGGATTGCCAGAAACTTATTTTAGTTGAGAATTCATCTATAATCTGACTGGATAATATCTATGGAGCCGGCGACATGGATGTCGCCAAAACCGCGTAAAACAGGATGTTTTTTACGCGGTTTCGAAATAGACATTATCCAGTCAGATTATCCGTATAAATATCTGCCATCCGTTTAATCATCATTTAATATGAGAATAATTAATGATCACGGGAATAAAAAAAATAAATAAAGTCAATGGAATAATATCCTCCATTTTATTTCTTTTTATTTTTTCTTCAGTGATCCTCTCGCTTGAATATGCCCAGAAAAAGAACGCGATCTCTTACAACAAGGAAGGATGGGAATACCTTGCAAGGGGCGATCATTTCAGGGCGATCCTGTCTTTTAAGAACGCGCTCAAACAGAACTCCAGATACAAGGAAGCCATACTCGGCCTGGGGAAAGCATACCTTAAAACCGAGGCGTTCCCGGAATCAATAAATCTTTTCAGCGATGTTTTAAAGCTGGATAAGAACAATGTCGGGGCGATAAACGGTCTCGGCTTCGCGATGACCGAGCTCGGGAAATACAACGACGGGCTTAAATATTTCAACACTTCGTTAAAGCTTTCGGCTGACGGCACGGACGCGAAATACGGGATCGCCAATATTTACTACCTGATGGACAGGAACATCTGGGCGAAAAGACAGCTGGCGGATATTTTTAAAAGCGATCCATATCATTACGATTCTCTGCTGCTGATGGCAGATATAAAAATAAGGGAAAAGAGGGACGAAGAAGCGAAGGACTATGTTCGAAAAGCGATCGATGCCAGAGAAAATATGCCCGACGCTTATGTTAAATACGGCCGGATACTGCTCCGTGACTTCAGGGAAAGCCAGGATACGGTGTACATGGCGGAAGCCGCGGATAAATTCAGAAAAGCGCTTGCGATCCATTCCGAAAACCTGGCAGCCAACAGAAGTATGGGCAGTCTGTTTCTTCTGCAGAAAAATTACGACGAGGCAATTAATTATTTCAAGAAATCGGCAGCAGATTATCCTGATAACGGCATTTCGTATTACGACATGGCAATTGCTTATGCGAATATGGATGATCCCGCGAATGCGTTAAATTTTTTTTTAAAAGCCATGAAACATTCGCCGTCCGACAGCATACTCAGATCAAGGCTTGAAGATTTTCTCGTGCTTAACGACTTTGCGGAAGGCCATCCGCTTAGAGTGAAATTCAGCGAAGAGCATTACAGGGCTTCGCTGGATAAATTAAAGATCAATCTGGCAAAAGAAGCCGTTATGCATCTGCAGAGATCGCTTCTTCTGAATCCTTTGAACAGGATATCGAGAGAGGGTCTGAGGGACATATATCAAACTTTAAATTACAACGAATTATTCGTCAATGAATCCAAAACGCTTTTCAGCCTCTATCCCGAGAACAAATATCAGGATATGCTTAAAGTCGCCATTATTAAAAGAAGGGACAGGGTATATCACAGAGCCGGCTATTCGACCGAGCTCCCGCCGAGAGACGTGCCGAGAGTCCTTATATTGAATTTTACTTCGCTCGAGCCGGTAAGCCTTCACCCGGACGCTGGCGAAGTCATAGCAAATCACCTCACATTTGCGCTCGCGCAATACGGCAGGATGCAGCCTGTGAGCGTTCAGAAAAGACTTGAAATATCCAGATCATTGAAAGACGACAGGCAGTTCCTCGGCGACAACCTCGAAATTATCGGGGACATGGTCAAACAGGAAAAAATAGAAAAACCGGACTTTATCGTATTCGGGACATACCGGGAGGGCTTGAACTATCTGGCGATAGATTTTGAGCTTATGGATTTTCATTCGGGAGTCATAATAAATAATTTTCAAATTTCAGAAAGCGGGAAAGAGAGCCTGCCCAATATATCCGTAAGGGTCGCGAACAGATTATACGATTCTATCCCGTTTAAAGGCAGGGTGCTTGATATCGGTGATAATAATGTTATAGTGAATCTGGGACTGATAGACGGCATTAAGCCGGGGGATTTCATCGTGATCTACAAGCTGGACAGCTCTGAAGACAAAGATCTTCTTAAATTAAAAAAGAAACTCGTACTGCAGGTAAACGACGCGGACACAATGATCTCTTCCGCGACTGCGAAGCTGGCCAGAGATACCGAAGATATAGATGTTAACGACCCGGTATATCCTTTCCGGAAAAGAAGAGCAAAACTTATCAAATAAATTAATAATTGACTTTTTTAGTTCATAAAATATTTTGGTTTTCGAATCCGGTCAGGTAGCTCAGTTGGTAGAGCAGCGGACTGAAAATCCGCGTGTCGACAGTTCGATTCTGTCTCTGACCAATTTTTTTAATCAGGCCATGCTTAAAAACCTTCCGTATAAATCCCTGTAAATATCTATTGTGTTATCGACTGTCTTTTCTATCGAGAACTTCCCTGCGTCTTTAAATGCAGAGCCGGCTATTTCCCTTCGCAGCTTTTTATTCCGGATGAGTTCGATCAGCGCTCCGGCAAGAGCGTCCGGGTCCCCGACGGGAACAAGCATCCCGTTCTCATGATTGCGGATGAGCTCTGGTATGCCTCCGGCAGCGGTAGCCACAACCGGCTTTCTCAAAGCCATAGCGTCGATAATTGAAGTTCCGAGACCCTCCAGCCTTGAAGACATCACGAAAATATCCGCGAAATCGATCAGGTTTAGAGCGTCCGTTCTGAATCCCGTAAATATAATATGATCTTTAAGCCCGAGGCTGTCGCGCAGGTTAACGAGTCTTTCCCCAAGCTCGCCGCTCCCTGCGATAAACAGGGCTATATTTTCAAATTCTTTAACAATAATCCCGACAGCCTTAATGAGCGTCGCGTGATCTTTCTGATCGGTAAGCGCCGCGACATTTACAAGCTTAATTTTTTTTCTTATATCCGGGATCGCGTTGAATTCACCCGGCAGATAATCGGACCTGATATTTTTATAATCCTTAAGATCGATCCCGGAATAGACAGATATTACTTTCCCCCGGGGTATGCCGTCCGAAATGAGTATATCCCTGATGGCTTTGGAAACGGCAATGTATTTAGCGGGGTAATCATATTTGAGACGGCTGAATATATTTTTTTTAATTCTGAAATCAACGCGGCGGGACACAATATTTACCGGGACCCTGTAAAAAAAATTACTTAAATACCCGAGCGAGTGGCCGTGCGCGGTATGCATGTGCAATATCTGGGCCTTTATGTTTTTTAACAGTCCGGAAATTTTTTTTGCTGCGATTATATCGAATTCCGATCTCATCCTGACCGGAAAATGAGGTATCCCGTTCTTGTAAAGATTTTCCTGAAGCGGCGAATTTTTCTGGCATATGCAGTAAGATAAAAAACCTCTTTGATGGAGAAGGGACGCCAGATAAAAAGTCTGTTTTTCCCCTCCCCTCCAGCTGTCTGCCGTATTTAAATGGATTATGGGGATATTTTTTAATATATCCATTGAATATTTATTTCTGCTTTAACAATACCTTTTCATGCTGCAAAAGAAAACTTTTTATCGTTTTCCCTGCCGAATAATTACCGATAATCCCATTTGAGTTGACAACTCTGTGGCATGGGATAAATATGGGGAAATAATTCCTTGCCATTGTAGTGCCGACAAACCTGGCGCCGTTTTTTATACCGGCTTTTTCCGATAATTCCTTATACGACACCGTTTTCCCGAATTTTACTTTTATCAATTCGCTATAGACTTTCCTTTCCTTATCGGTATAAGACAGGAGATCCAGATTCGGCAGTTCCCCGTTTTCCCCGACGAGGTAGCGGTCGAGGTATCCTATCGCTTTTTCGATCTCGCTGGTAAGAGAAGATTTAAACATTTTCTCGATCTCTTTTTTATGATTTATGCAATGTCCGAAAGCTATAAGCTTTAAAGATTCTTTATTGCCGAAAAGATATAGCCTGCCTGTCGGGAAAGGATAGGTATAGCAGGATAAATCACCGAATTTTTTTAAATAATTAAGCATCATGCCAGTTTTTCCTGCGCGGAAATTTTATCTTTATACAGCTGTTCTATCAGCAATTCAGGCGTATCGAATTTTATTTCATCTCTAAGCCTGTCGAAAAAATCGATTTCAAGCACTTCCCCGTAAATATCCTTCTTAAAGTCAAAAATATTAAGTTCGATTGTTCTCTCGGTATTGGAAAAAGTCGGGTTTGTGCCGATGTTCAGCATCCCGTTCTTTCTGATATTTTTATCCAGTACGACCTTTACCGAATATACTCCGTCTTTCGGGATGACCTTGTCGGGATCTTCTGGAACAATATTCGCCGTCGGAAAGCCTATCTTCGCTCCCCTTCCATCACCTTTCACTACTTTACCGAACAGGCTGTACCTGCGCGACAGCAGCGTATTGGCAAATGAAATATTACCGTCTTCGATTTCGGCCCTTATCCATGAAGACGAAATCGGGGCCGAATGGAAATTCCTCGGCTCAACCCTGGTGATATCGAATCCGAATTTTTTTGAAATATCGCTTAAATATTTAAAATTGCCGTCCCTGTCCTTACCGAAGGCGTGATCATAGCCGACAACAAGATGGGCAATCCCTATTTTATCAACCATCAATTTTAAAAAATCATCTGCATGCATGTTAGACATATCTTTTGTAAATTGCAACATAATTATATTGTCGATCCCGCATTCCTGAATGGCTCTTATCTTTTCACCCTTTGTCGTCAGGATCCGGGGAGGAGTCCCGGGATTAAGTATCTTTCTCGGATGAGCGGCAAAGGTCAGTACGACAGGATCCGCTTTTTTCTCCCTGGCAATGGTAAATAAAGTTTGAAGGATCTTCTGATGCCCGGCATGGACTCCGTCAAAGGTACCTATGGTCAGGACAGGATTAAAAAATTCTCCCGGTCCCTCGGGTATTTCAAATAAAATTTTCATTTTTGGATAATTTATTTTTGATAGTAATTCCGTTCCGACCGGACAAAAACGTTCCGGAGCCGCGTGCGGCGAAATTCCGATGTCTTTATAGCTGAAAAAATGAATTCTCCACCGGGACTTAATTAAGTCAATAATTATAATAAAATATTTGTTGATTAATTTTTTCATTTTTTTAAAGTGGCCGCTATTGAAATTGACGTCTCCGTTGTTCAACATGGTTGCATTAATAATCAATAGACCGCTCTAAAGATTACCTGTGTTCCAGCAATAGCATTCTATTTTGGAGATCGCTTATCCAGCAAAGAATGTTGCGGGACGATTCCATGAATTGGCCCTATGGCATTTGAATATAATTTTAACCGCAGCAGTCGGCGGCGGTTCTAATATATAAAATATCGGAGGAAAATCATATGAAAAAACTTCTTATCATCGTTGTTTTAGTCCTTCTCGCAATTCCGGCTTTTGCTGCCGAGAGTCCGGCTGTAAAAGGGAACATTTCGGTTTCTTTGCCTCTCTTCTCCTACTGGGTAGGCATGGGAGATCTTGATGAAATGTCGGCATTTACGTTTCTCGCGATGGGTTACGAGCCCGAAGTGCAGTACTTCTTTATGGATAATTTATCGATCGGCGGAAAAGTCGGCTATAAGAGCGAAAAAAATGAAACGGGTGGAAAGACAAAAACCACTTCTTTCGGACCGCTGGCAAATTATTATTTGACAATGATCAAGGCTCCGGTTCTGCCTTATGTCGGAGCAGGGCTTCTGTATGAGCAGGTTAAACAGGATGCGGGTAAAGTAAAGCAGACGGAACTCAGGCTGCAGGGCGGCGCGGTATATATGCTGTATAAAAATATTTATGCATACGGCGAAGTGTTCATTTCCCCGTACGTCAAATACAGCAACGGCAGCGACCTCAGCGGTCAGAAAGTCGGTATGGCTCTTGGAGTTAAAGCTTATTTCTAAACAGGAAAAATTATTTTTTTTCTTTATAAAAAAGGGAAACAGATGTTTCCCTTTTTTATTGTTATCTAATATCACTTGGAACTCATCTTTAATTCATATTTTATTTTTTCATAAATCGGAATACATCACAAATCCTCTCCCTTTCTGGATAGGGTGCGGGCGAAAATTCCTCCCCTGGGAGCCCACTCGATTTCCACTTCAAGCGCGGCAGGCTGAAGCGCTTTGTACAATACGTCCGCGATCTCTTCGGTAACCTGCTCCTGCCAGTTATGCAGATTGCGCCACAGACTGAGATATTCGCGCATCGATTTGCTCTCAACTAATTTTTCCCGCGGCCTGTATTTCAAAGTGAGAGTACCCTGATCGTGCCTGCCGGAAACCGGACATATGCTCTGGAATTCCGGGTAAACCCACTCTATAATAAGAGAGTGATTTTTAACCGGTATAAAGTCAAATTTAAATCCCTCGGGTTTTTCCAGATTTGCAGCCGAGGCGTTTGAATAATCCGTCATTTTACAAATTCTCCTGATAAATAATACTTCATTTAAATCGAGATAGAAAATTGCTATAAATAGCAAGCTCAATTTTTAAATCCATTAAAAATGAATTTAATGTTTCCGTGATGAATTGCGCTAATTATAACAATACCGGTACTGCCCGGGACGGAAGACAACCAGAAAAAACACCGGAGAAAACCCGGTTGACATTTATAAAACTTCGATTATACTATTCCAGTAATTGACCAAACATTCGACAGCGTTTTTCCGAATTACCCAGATATCATCCTAAAATTATCGAGTCATATAAACAACAACTCTGAGTTGATTCAATATTTATTCATTGGATATCAGATACCTTTACAATAAATATTAATGGAGATTTTTATGAGAATAATATTTATTTTTATTTTTTTGATTTTAAAGGTAACCTGCGTTTACAGCATGGAAAAAGTCAGGATCGGCATTTTCAATCTTCCGCCGTATATGATGGCAATAGGCCCGGATAAAAAACCGGGAGGTTCTGCAATAGATTACTGGAAGCAGCATATAGCGCCGAAAATGAATGTTGAAGTGGAAGTCTCAGGACCATTTCCAATCCTGAGAGTTGTAAAAATGCTTGAGCAGGGTGAAGTGGATGTAATAACAAATATGACCAAAATACCTGAAAGGGAATCGATGTTCATCTATCCGGAAACAAATATGTCGGAAATATCAAGTTGCCTTGTTGTCTCGAACGACAGTCCAATCAACAAAATAACCGACCAGGAAGATCTTCTCGGCCTGAGAATCGGTTTCATTGAAGGTGGATACCTCCCCTCCCTCTTAAGGCATCCAAACATTAAATTTGAATTAAGCACACAGACTAATTATCAACAAATACTGACAGACATGCTTATGAACAAAAGGGTAGATGCTCTCCTGAATATCAATTATATTTCCTGCCTGTACGATCTCAGTATGAAAGGATATAGAAATAAAGTCAGGGTAATCTTATTGCCTGTTGAAAGAACAAAAGTCTATAGTATCTTTCGCAAATCTGAGAAAGGAAAGCGTCTGGCTAAAAGGTTTGATAAAGCAAATATATTGTATTACAAAACAGATATTTACGACAATCTTGCGAAAAAGTATTTGAATAAATAAAATTCCCCGGGGCAAGCCCCCGGTACTGACGTACCGGCCGCCACCTTCGGTGTCGGCGGGGTATTATGTTTCAAGGCGTTATCGATTTGCTCCGCAAATCGATAGGCTTACATCCTCGACGCAAGCGTCAAGGTATTACGCCTTGAAATAAATTCCGATTAAATTTATATCTCGGCAGTACGGCACAATCCTCTTCAAAAAATTACACTTTGATGCGTCCCGAAATCTCCGATACAGTCTCAAACGATATTTTTACTGCAATCATCCGTATATGGGCGTATCGATACCATTTAAAATTATATTTTATTTTCTGCAGTTTTCCAATTTATTCTTGAAAAAAATCAACATTGACTGTTTTCATAGTATTTTAATGAACCCGGCAGATAAAAAATATAACGGAATGCCGGGAATAAATCCGTTTTTCAAGTGAACATTAAGGAGAAAATCATGCTAGGCTGCTCTTACGGGAAACTCTTTCAGGTGGCGGTAGCCGGAGGATCATATCAGGAAGGGCTGAGTTCCCACATTCAGGGCGTTCCCGCGGGATATTATTTCGAAGAGCGGGAGATCTACGCAGAGCTTCTTCAAAGAAAACCCGGGCAGGGGGAACTCTCTTCACCGCGCCGCGAGCCCGATATCCCCATAATCTTCAGCGGCGTTAACGCAGCCGACACAATGGAAGGATTCAATAACGAAGGTTATACCAACGGCACTCCACTCGTAATTCTTATCCCGAACCTCGACAGGCATTTCGAGCATATCGAACAGTACAGAAGCACAAACCGCACGCCGCGTCCCGGCCATGCTTCATACGCTTCATATCAGAAGT
The DNA here is from genome assembly GCA_964626055.1 of uncultured Leptospirales bacterium. Taxonomy (GTDB): domain Bacteria; phylum Spirochaetota; class UBA4802; order UBA4802; family JAFGDQ01; genus JAFGSG01. Next base: position 6,021 of record CAZVDF010000004.1, on the reverse strand, counting down.
ACGGATCATGGGACGACGCGATAGGCGCAGGCATTTTCAGCGGCCGCTATACTTCCACGATAGTAGCGGCAGGTGCCGTCGCGAAGCGCATTCTAAAAGACAGAGGCATAAATGTATTTTCGTATGTAAAGGAAGCGGCCGGGATTTCAATGCGGGAAATGAACTATAAAAAAGCATTTGATACAGTCAAAGGCTTTAAAGAATTCCGCAAAGACACCGATCCGGTTTACAAAATGATTTATAAAGAAGGCCGGATTAAACCCGGAATGCGTTTCCTTGAAAAGACAGCGGTGCTGGCGCAAATAGAAAAGCTCGTCCCGGAGATAACGCGTCCGCCGCTCGATAAAAAAGAAATCGACAGCCTTGCCGAACGCGGCATTCATCACGTGCTCAACTGCCCGGATATCGAAGCCGCAAAAGCCATGTACGATAAAATAATCGCTGTCCGCGACGAGGGAGATTCAAGCGGCGGGATTGTGGAAGTCGTTGCGACAGGCGTTCCGGCAGGCATGGGCGAGCCGGTGTTCGGCAAGCTCGACGGGGAGCTCGGCCGCATGATGAGCATAGGAGCGGTTAAAGCCGTCGAGATAGGAGCTGGCATAAAGGCAAAGGACATGACCGGCAGCGCGTGTAATGACGAGATGCGCGTTGAGAACGGACGCGTAGTCTTTCGGAGCAATAACAGCGGGGGAATAACAGGCGGTCTTGCGACAGGACAGGATATAGTGGCCCGTCTTGCGGTGAAACCGACGCCGACAATAGCAAAGATCCAAAAAACCATCGACAAAGTTTCACTGACCGATGCTGAGCTGAGCGCGGTAACGCGAAGAGATCCTACTATCGTATCGCGCATCTGGCCTGTGGCGGAAGCCTTTACGTCAATAATTCTACTTGACCAGTACATGATGCATCTGGCTTTTCAGAGGATTCAAAAATAATAATATGAACATTCTTCTTACAAACGACGACGGAGTTAACGCAAAAGGAATAATCGCATTATTCGACGTTCTCTCCGAAAAACATAACGCATTCATAATAGCCCCGAGCGATGAAAGAAGCGGGTCTTCCAATGCAATGACTTTTAAAAATAATTTTAAAATCGTAACCATATCAAAAAATATTTTTGCCATGGATGCCTTCCCCGCGGACTGCGTCAATATGGGCCTGAGGGGGAACATAATCCCGAAAGCGGATATTGTTATCTCAGGCATCAACCACGGCCCTAATCTCGGGGATGATATCTACTTCTCGGGAACCGTAGGGGGAGCCAGGGTTGCCTGTATTTACGGCGTACCGGCTATTGCGATCTCGATGAACCGCACGGGCGATTCTGAATATTTTGAAGATGCTTCGAAATTTTTACTGAACTATATCGAAAAATACTATTTATATTTTAACAATAAATGTTTGTTTTTAAACATTAATTATCCCGATCTGCCGGAAAATAAAATTCTGGGCGTAAGGTATCCGTCTCTCGGTAAACGGAGGTATAATGATTCCTACAAAGTGCTTGATAAAGGGGATAAAGAAATGAATGTTCAGTTCAACTACGGCAATATCATGGGGCCCATGAAAGACGAAACATCGGATATATCCGAGCTTGAAAAAGGATATATAACCATTACGCCGCTTACGCTGGATTGTACCGATTATGAATTTTTAAAAAGTATCCCGGCAGAGAATGCGTCCTGAAGCTTAAATCATATTTGGATCAAATGCAGGGTACGAATTTCAGTTTGCATGAGATAAAAAAATGGCAAAAACGGAACTCAACGAGAGAATAAAAAAATTTTTAAATTCCGCTTTGAAAAAAATTTCCGCGAGAGATTACGACAGCGCGCTTGAAAAACTGACTGCCGCGCTGGTGCTCGACAAGGAAAATCCGGAAATCCTTTATAATCTCGGCATATGCTACTGCAAAAAAAAACTTTTTAATTCCGCGATCACGTACTTAAAAAAGGTGCGCGATCTGCCGCAGACTTATGTAGACGTTATTACCGTAATTAAAATGCTGTCATATTCCTTAATCATGACCATGGATTACGCACAGGCGAAAAAATATATCGGCGAAGGATTAAAAATAGTAAGTGATGATACGGTACTTCTAAGTATGCAGGGCTTTATCCTGGAAAAGGAAAATAACTATAAAGAAGCCGTCAGTATTTATAAAAAAATCATCGAAATAGATAAGAACAACTCCAACGCTTATAATTCCGCGGCGTATATTATTTCAGAGACCGACGGTGACCTGGATACGGCGGTGACATACGCCAGGAACGCGTTAAGACATAATCCGGACAACGCGGCTTACCTCGACACAATGGGATGCATTCAGATGAAGAGGGGGCATATGGATATCGCAAAAAGATACCTTAAAAAAGCCCTTGAAAAATTCCCGGATTCGAAAGAGATCAAAGAGCATATAAACCGTCTGTTAAAGATAAATAACCCCGCTGCCGGCGAACAGAATCACCCGGGGCAAACCCGCAAATAGTTATATCCGTTTCAGGTTTAATTAAAAACCCCGATTTTTGCCGGAAATCGCAATATGAACATTCAAAAAATACTATATATAATAAAAAAATAATAATTAATTATATATTTTTGACGAAAATATAAATATAAGTACGGTCCAAGGAAGGAGGTATTCGAAATGGATGTCACATTAAATACGAATTATTTCCCTGTAAGCAAAGCCGATTTAAATTCCGCAAAAATAAATCCAAACACTACAGAAAATATAGCGGCTGAGAATATTGAACATGAATTCAATTATACCGATGTCTTGATGGGTCTTGAAGAACTGCAAAATTTTCTTTTTATGCTGATCGGAGCGGAGATCCCGGACAAAAATGCCGGATCCGACAAAGGCAATAAGCTGAACATATTCGCATAAATTCAATTTTACTCCGAATTAACCGGTGCCTGAACAGTAAAACATCGGCCGGACCTCAAAAAGTGCACTATTAAAAGTGCACTTTTTTATTATCCATCCGAGGAAAAGTTGTTGCTGTTTTGTTTCGTGAAATACACAATAATTTTATAAAAACTGGCTTCAAGATATTATTTATTAACGCAATGCGCGAAATTTCACGCGGGATATAATAATCATTCAGGCCTCAATGGAGTTTAATATGAACAGGTTGAAACAGGTGCAGGATTTTATAGATTATGACTTAAAAAATAACTTTTTAATAGAACCAAAGAACAGGTACGATGCAGTCAAGGAAAGGTTATTTGACGTTATAAATACTTATAATCCGGGCGTTATCGTTAAAGCCGGCATAGGGCACGGCGATATCCTGATGGAAATGGTTAAAAAATTCAAATCTTATTTTGTAGTCGTCGAGCCTTCCTTCTCGGCAATAAGCAATTTTTTAAATATACATGCCGGCGACAGCGATACTCAAAAAATCAAATTCATCAATGGAGACCTCAATGATTTCCCGGTGGACTACTATGCCTCCGACCTGACTATCTGCATAGACTATCTGGATTTTTTTAATTCCGGGAAATTCATAGATGAGATCAAAAGGTCGCTGCAGTTCGACGGGATATTCTTTCTGTCTACGGTGGTGCTGAATAGCAACGATATAGACGGCATTTACGATGATTTCACAAGAATAGTATTTCCCCTTCATAACGATTATTATATTCCGGAAGACATTATCACTTTCCTTGAGCTGAAAGAATTCAAGCTCGTAAAAAACATACAGATCAATTTTAAAAATAACCTGAATCTAAAGATAGAATATTTTCAGAAATTGTATGATTCGGGAACAAAGCAAAACGCACTTGATTTTATTCAAACACATAAAGAAGAATTTCTTAATTTAATGCAGATGGACGAAAACCAAAATATCTCCGAGCCGTATTATTTCGGGGTTTACATGAGGGTAAAGAACAAGGATTTACTATCACAGCAGGGATAAATTATGAGCATATTTGAATTATTCATCGGGTTCAGGTATTTAAAAGCAAAAAAAAGCCAGGGGATCGTATCATTCAATACAATATTATCCGTCACAATTGTATTTATCGGCGTATTCATACTGATAATTGTCATATCAGTAATGAACGGATTTCAAAGCGCCATTAAAGACAAAATCCTCGATGTTAATTCGCATATTGAAGTACTGAATTATCCGGTTTCAAGGGATAAATTAATTAATAATTATGAGAATTTGAAAAATAAAATAATATCGGTGCAGGGGATAAAATCCGCAGAGCCGTATATCGAGGGACAGGCCCTTTTCAGATTCAGAGAGAATATATCGCCCGTAGGGGTCAGGGGGATGGGCAGCGATAAAAATCTGCCCCGCGATATTGCGAAATTTATAACGGAAGGAGAGAAAAATTTTGCGCCGGGGGAAGAAGCTTTTATAGGCTCGGAGATGGCTCTCAACAATAATATTAAACTTGGAGACAGAATTGAGCTTTTTGTCCCTAAAGGGAAACTTGCCGCGAGAACCGGCATTCAGCCCGGGAAAAGCATTTTTAAAGTTATAGGATTTTTCAAAACCCATTACTATGAATACGATACAAGCTTAATTGTAATATCCCTTAAATCCGCGCAGAAACTCTACGAGATAGGAGATACCGTCTCCGGCGTCGGAGTCAAGATAAACGATCTGTATAAAATGGACTATATCGCAAGGAAGGTACAGGCTGCAACCGGCTATGAATACCAGACGCGGACAGCCGAAGAAAAAAACCAGAATTTCTTCTATGCCCTGCATCTGGAAAAATTGATAATGACGATAATTCTTTTCCTTGTGATCATTTCCGCGCTGTTCACGATAATGGGAACACTGGTAATGGTAGTCGCAGAAAAAAGAAAAGCGATAGGGATACTCAAATCGATGGGAGCAAAACCAAAATCGATAATGGCAATATTCGTTATGGAAGGCTTTTTAATCGGGCTCACGGGCTCGATCATCGGGGTCATTCTCGGCCTGGCCGCATCGATCAATCTTGAATCGATAATCGAATGGATCGAAAAAGCGATAAACGGGACAATGTCTTTTATTTATCATTTGTTCGGATTCGGGATATACGAGAGAATTTCCCTGGTCCCCAGAAATGTATATTACCTCGACTCCGTACCGACGGAGATCAGCCCGGAGTTTGTCGTAACCATCACTGTGCTCACAGTGTTCCTTTCTACCGTAGCGGCTGTTTTCCCCTCATGGCATGCTTCAAGACTGCAGCCTATTGAGACGATCAGATATGAATAACCATAACCTGCTGAACGGAGTTCATTAATGCAAAATCCAATAGTTGTCGAAGAGCTTGAAAAGATATACGGATATGGAAGCAACAGTCTCAGGGTGCTAAAGGGAATATCCCTGCAGATCAATGAAGGGGAGATTGTTTCCGTGATGGGACCTTCGGGCGCGGGTAAATCCACGCTTCTGAATGTGACAGGCTGCCTCGACGGATTTCAGTCAGGCAGAGTGCTGATCCTCGGCAACGACATTTCCGATTTGAACGTGGAAGAACTTGCAGGATTCAGAAATAAGCATATCGGTTTTATTTTCCAGATGCATAATCTCTTAAATGAATTTACGGCGGCTGAAAACATAATGATCCCGCTTTTAATAAGCAGGGAGAGAAAAAAAAACGCAAGGCAACAAGCACTCGAAATCCTGGAGCGTTTCGATTTAATTAATCGATCGGATCATAAACCCTCGGAACTTTCCGGCGGAGAATGCCAGAGGATAGCGGTCGCAAGAGCGCTTGTCATGAATCCGGATATTATCCTCGCCGATGAGCCCACAGGGAACCTGGACAGCGCAAATTCAAAGCTTCTTATGGATACTTTACTGGAACTCGTACGCGAAAAACAGAAAACGATTATAATCGTCACCCATGACAAAACGATAGCAGACAGGACGGACAGAACAATTACATTGGTGGACGGAGCGATTAAAAACGATCTGAAAAATAATTAAAAGATTAATTGCCGGTGTTTACAAATCACATGAAATATTTATTTCAAGGCGTAATACCTTGACGCTT
>CAZVDF010000003.1:69981-115399 GCA_964626055.1 uncultured Leptospirales bacterium | reverse complement strand
TTTATAACGTATTTTATTCCTTGATTTTTTCGGTTTTGTAATATAATCCGATTTATCTGGAATTAAAAATAATTTTTTAGATAACTTTTTTAAGATATTTGAAAGGCTGAATTATGAAAAAACTGATATTGGTGAAATTTATTTATATAATATTTTTTTCTTTCGGGCTTGAAGTCTATTCAGCCCCGGAAGCAAGTATTGCGGATGCCGTAAAGAAATTTGCCGAAGGCAGAAAGCCGACGCGCGTTGCAGTTTTCGATTTTATAAGCACTGCGGAAAGCAACTCGCGTTTCGACGCATTTATTGCCGATACGATTATAAGCGAACTCAGCAAATACAGGCTGACGCTGCTTGAACGTAAAAGACTGGAGCTGCTTTTAAAAGAGCATGCGCTTGCGAATACAGGCGTAATCGATTCCGAGAAGGCGATGAAGCTCGGTATGCTTCTTCCCGTGGATATAGTGGTTTCCGGCTCGTATGCTGAGCTCGGAAACAGACTGGTGATAAACGGCCGGTTCATTCATGTGGGCACCGGCGAGATCATTTTTGCTTTTACTGCCGGGATGCCCATAGAACAGTCGAAAGCAGCCGCCCCGCCGCCTGATAAATCGGACTGCTCGGAAGAAAAAACTCTCATCAAAAAAGCAATGAATGATCTCAGCAATGAGAGTTCAATAAGCAATGCCGTTGAGACAGCAGTCGGCATTCCTTTTGACAACAAATGCGGCATTGTGCATTACGATGTAATGTATTATTTCAGCCGTTATGAGATATATCCTCACAAATATAAGTCATTCTTAATTAAAACTCTCGCATTAATAGATAGTCCTTCGGATGACAACAGGGCAGGTGAGATAATCCGTTATTTTGCGTCGGATGGTACAATAGACGGCGAAGAATGGGCGGCATCTCTTGAAATTTTAAAAAGAACGCGTCCTGTAAGGCTGTCTACTGCTGCCGGGAACATGCTCAAAGGGAGCGGGAAAGATATGCCTCTTATAAAAGCAAGGATCGATGAGATCATGTCGCTGGCTGTTGAAAAGAAAATAGGAAAGCCCGTGCCTGCAAACAGTGAAGATGTTCTTTTTGCGATAATCTCGGGAATAAGGGGATATTTTCAGAAAGAAAACATGGAAGCCCCGGTATATGCCTTTAAAAAATATGTAAGCATTATTCCGAATGATGACAAATATAATAAAAAGACTGCCGGGATACTGAACTCAATGTATTTTAATTCGGATAAAATATCTGACAAGAAAGAGATACTCTCCATAATAATTTCTTTTTTTAAGAACAGGGAATCGGATGTACTTGCGGAGGAGTTGGCCGGTTTTATAAAAAGCGTGGAGGCAAAGACAGAGGACAGATACGAACCCGATAAAAATAAGAAGAAAGAATATTCCGAAGACCTCGTTCTGTTAAATAAATCTCTCGGTGACGTTTACTGCAGGTCTGTCGGTACTGCAAGGGCAAAAGGCTACAGATATATCGTTGAAGAGCGCGAACTTTATATTTTAAAGAATAAAATCAGGTGTTCCCGGGGACCTTCTGTAAAAGACCTGGAAGCGGATATGCGCTCCGGCGATTGGGATAAAAAGCTTAAAGCAGTTGAAATGCTGTCAAAGATAGGCGAAGCAGCCAGGGAAGCTGAAGATACTGTGATAAAATATCTCAACCAGCAGGGATTCGGTAATCAGGGAGGAAAGCTCCGCAGCCTGTGCGCAAAGACACTCGGGAACATAAAGACGAAAAATCCCAGGGGAATAGAGCTTCTTATCGAGTCTTTTCCGGATTACGACAACGGCGTTTCACATGAAGCGGAAGAAGCTATAAAAGCGATCGGTTTGTCCGCAATGCCGCATCTTATAAAGGGGCTCGGCCACAATCACCATGCTGTTCGCCTGCGCTGCGCGAAGGCGCTCGGAAATCTGGGCAGGAACGCAAAATCCGCTCTCCCGGAACTTAACAGGCTGGCTGGGAAAGACAGCGATCCGTATGTTCGTAAAGAGGCGATGGGCGCGGCACAGATGATCAGCAACGACTTTTAGGAATTCCAGACTCGCACGGCACTTTTGTCTGGCAAAGCCCGCAGGAATTAACATCGAGATCGTAATTATTCTTTGCATATTCAACGCAGATGCCGTCAACGTATGCTCTGCATTTTTCTTTATTATGCCCTTTTTCGGTAATAGCTCCGGCCGGGCATCTTATTATGCATTTACCGCATGTGCCTTCACTCAGAAAAAGGCAGTATTCGTTGTGATTTGTATAGGGTCTTTTTGTCGGCTCGATATTAATATGCGCGATAATAGAACCGCATCTCATCGCTTTACCAATCGGAGTAATCAAGCCGTCGCACAGTCCGAATGTGCCGAGACCGGCTGCATATGCCGTATGTCTTTCGGACCATGTGGAGGCATAACCGTATTTTGCGGATTTTTGCTCTGACCAGCATGACGGATCGCAGGGCGCCATGACTTTGCAGCCTGCTTCTTCCAGTTTCGCGATCAGATATTTCTGAAGTTTTACATTTACAAGAACGCCGAATTTTTTTCCTCTTGCCCAGCGTTCGGATGGAAACGTCTTTTCTTTTCTGTTGTCGATCTTTGTCTGATTTATGTGTGGGAGTATCCAGCTTATTACAGTTAATTCATCTGCTTTTGCAGATAAATCAGGAAAAACTTTTCTAAAGGCTTCCAGAGGCGTCATATAAAAGGAGCCTATGTCTTTTTTTAATTCTTCGAATATGGGATCATTTCCTTTTGCAAATCCTGTAAGCGGTTTCTCAAAAGCTTTATCATGGGAGGTGTTTTCGAGGGAATTTTCAGAAGACCGGATAAAGTCTTCTATCAGATCTTTTATCCATTTGCCTTTGTCTGCGGAGGATGTATTGTTCATGGATGTAAAATTTAAAATATAGCAGGTTTAATCAATTAAAATATTCATCTAGCGTATGAAAAGTCAGTCAGCTTGAACAAAATAATTCAAATAAAACGAAAAGGGCGAACTTTGATGTCCGCCCTGAAATCTGCGATTTTAATCGTAGGATTCCGAGCCCAGGAATGTTACCGGAGGCACATCCATGAGCCAGCGCAGAGTGTTCTTGAGTTTCATTAGCTGGACGAACAGGTCGTGAGTCGGATGCAGTTCCGGTTCGTGCATTGGGCTTTTCCAGTAGAAAGAAAGCCATTCCTGTATCCCGAACATCTGCGATCTCTGTGCAAGATCCAGAAGCAATGCAAGGTCAAGAACTATGGGCGCAGCCAGTATCGAATCCCTGCACAGAAAGTCCACTTTTATCTGCATCGGGTATCCGAGCCAGCCGAATATGTCAATATTGTCCCAGCCTTCTTTGTTGTCTCCCCTCGGAGGATAGTAATTAATCGTAACTTTATGATAATAGTCCTTATACAGATCGGGGTATAATTCAGGCTGGAATATACGGTCAAGCACCGAAAGCTTGCTGACTTCTTTTGTTTTAAAAGAGCCGGGATCATCCAGCACTTCTCCGTCGCGGTTGCCGAGGATATTGGTCGAGAACCATCCGTCAACACCGAGCATCCTGGCCTTGAATCCAGGTCCCAGAATTGTTTTCATTAATGTTTGTCCCGTTTTAAAATCCTTGCCGGTAATGGGGACTTTTTTCCTGTCGGCGAGTTCGCGGAGGGCAGGGATGTCCGTGCACAGGTTCGGCGCGCCGTTCGCGTAAGGAATGCCGAGGTCCAGAGCGGCATACGCATAGATCATGCTTGGAGCAATCTTCGGGTTGCTGGCTTGTAGTCCTTTTTCGAAATTCGCAAGCGTATCATGCACGCCGGGTTCAATTTCCTGGTAGATCTCAGTGCTTCCACACCAGACCATTATCACTCTTGTAAGGTTTTTTTCCTTTTTAAAGTTCAGGATGTCGTCTTTAACCATCTGGGCAAGATCCATATAAGAGGCGGCTTTTTTTACCCATTTCCCATCCAGTTTTTTAACAAAATGTCTGTTAAAAACACCCTTCCACGGCTTAATTGCCGAAAGCTCTTTTTTTATCGGCTCAAGATCCTCGGATTTTAAAACTGCGGCATTGCACGCGGATTCATATGCGTCGTCTTCAAATATATCCCACCCTCCGAATTCCAGCTCGTTCAGATCCGCCAGCGGTACGAATTCCTTTATATTAATGTCTTTCGCGTTATCGCCTTTTCCGATTCTGATCTTGCCCATTTGCGTCAATGATCCTATCGGCAGGCTCAGTCCTTTCTTTATGCGCAGAACACCGGCAATAAATGTAGTGCTTACTGCCCCTAATCCGGGTATGACAATACCCAATTTACCTTCCGGCTTTTTGATCTCTTCTTTTTTCAAAGTAAATCTCCTTTTCCTTAAAACATATGCAAACATTCTATTTATCAGTTATGTCACGATATTCCGAGATCACTGTCAAGAATTAATTATACATAAATTTACCGTTCGATTCGCATAATATCTTGACATTATGACAATAATAATGATAATTATGTGTTCATATTGACGCGTTATAATAATCTTTTCAGGAGGATTTTATGGCAGAATCCGGTTTCAACTTTTCAAAATTTATTGAAGAATCAAAAAATGTTTTAACAGGCCCGAAGCAGTATTTTTCGTCGATGGCAAAGACAGGCGGATTTGGCGAGCCGATCATTAAGGCATTAATTTACGGGATTGTGGCAGGCATAATTGCTTTAATATTAACAATACTGTTGTTGTCTGGGTTTGTGGGTATTGCTGGAGGTATTGGAGCCTTATTTACTTATATAATTATAGGCATTATTGGGCTTTTTATTGATGCAATTATTATTTTAATAATTTCTGCAATATGCGGTGGAAATACTAATTTTGAAGCAAATACAAGAGTATCAGCTGCTTTAATGGTGTTATTACCAATTTTTGCATTATTTATTTTTTTACAGTTTGTAAGTCCAACATTTAGTAGGATATTATTACTTTTAATTTCTCTCTATAGTTTATATTTACTTTATATTGCACTTGTGAATGCACTTGGAGCAAAGGAACAGACATCGAAAATTGTATCTATAGTTCTTGGAGTTCTTGTTCTTATCTTCTCTCTTGGTGCTCTAATGTGCGGGAAAGTGGCAAATAAATATTCCAGCGAAATGATGAAAAACCTTCCTACTGCAGATAGTAAAGAAGTAAAGGAAATGCAGGAAAAACTAAAAGAACTGCAGGAGCTGCAGAATAAAATGAAATAAAGTATCGATTTGTAAGTATTTATAAATTTTAACACTTGTATTAAAGATTTTATTCAATTGCTTATTTCTTTTGGGGTGTTCTAAGAATATTTTTTATAACAACGAATAATTAATTGAGTATGACACCCCAAGAGAAACAAATAGATAAAAAATATACCTTATCAAATAATTATAATATTATTAATATAACTTTACTAGGTTTTTGTTTGTTCATCCTTTTTTTCCCATTACTTTCAGTTGTTTTAGAAAGAATCTTTCCGGCATTATGGATTTGTCCATATAAAAATATTACAGGAAGTGCTTGTCCCTTTTGTTCTATTACAACAGATTTTTGGTATGTTTATACTAATCTTAATTTTAATGGAATAAAGAATAAATTATCCATAATAGTCATAATCTTTATTACTTTTGAATTATTTTTACGACTTTTTATTCAATTTTTAAAAAATTATGTTATCAAATATATTATAAGAATTATTATTAGTGATATATTGCTTCATACTGTCTCTTTTGTAATTTTTTTAATTTATTTTATAAATATATAAAAAATAGGAGGAATTTTATATGGGTATTGCTTCTATGGTAATTGGAATAGTTTCTGCAATTTTAGGATTTATTCCATTTTGTAATTATTTTGCTTTTATACCTGCTATTGTAGGTCTTGTTTTAGGTATAGTTGAAGTTGTTTTAAAATCGAAAAAGAAAGAACCAAAAGGAATGAGTATTGCTGGAATAGCTTTAAATGGGGCAGCAATAATTTTAATATTTTTATGGACTATCGTTTTTGCGGGAGCAGCTGCTACCAGTTCAGGAGAATTGGAAAAAATAATGAAAAACATACCAACAGCGGACAGTATAGAAGTAAAGGAAATGCAGGAAAAATTAAAAGAACTGCAGGATCTGCAGAAGAAAATGAAATAAATAATTATAAAGAACAGGGGGCTTAAGTCCCCTGTTCTGTTTAAATTCTATTTTTTCTTCTTAGCTCCTTTGCTCTTATTCGCGTTTTTAAATTCCTCCATCATGATCTCTTCGGAAGAGACGTGATTCAATTTATCATGCTCTTTCGGCCTGAATTTGCTTTCTATAAATTCCCTGAACCTGTCTATATAACCGAAGATCGCCGGCACAACAAGCAGGGTGATGCCGGTTGATATTATAAGTCCTCCTATAATAACAACACCCATCCCTGTTCTATAGCTTGCTGCTTCTCCGACCCCAAGAGCCATGGGAAGCGTGCCTGCCAGCATTGCGAATGTGGTCATGAGGATAGGACGGAGCCTGATGCGGCCAGCTCTTATAATCGCTTCATTCCTGCTCATGCCCGAACGCACACCTTCGAGCGCAAAATCGACCAGCAGAATTGAGTTTTTGGTCACAAGACCCAGAAGCATGATGAGCCCGATCATGCCGAACATATCCATGTTTTTGCCTGTCAGGAGCAAGGCAAAAAATGCTCCGGAAAGCGCAGGCGGAAGAGCTATAAGAATAGTAATCGGGGTGAAGAAAGATTCATAGAGGCTGGCTAAAATGAGATAAATGAAAATTATGGACAACACAAATGCCACTACGATATTTTCCACAGTATCCTGAAATGCATCAGCCTGGCCGATAAATTTATAGGTCATGCCTTTATGCAGCGGTAATTCCTTTTTCAGGATTTCCTCAGTGCGGGCTATGGCCGTTCCTATAGCGCCTTTCGGGGCTATGTTGGCTCTGATTTGAACTGCCCTTGCCCTGTTTTGTCTTAATATCTGCGCCTGTCCGATTTTATTCTCGCCTCTGGCAATTGCAGTCAGCGGTATCATCTTGTTCTGAATATTCGGCACGTAAGTCTCTTTAAAAGTCCGAGAGAGATCGCGCTGATCGGGTTTAAGCCTCAGACGTATGTCGTATTCGAGGCCCCTGTCGCGGAATTTAGCAGGCACAACTCCGTCGACATGATATCGCAGCTCCAGTCCTGCGATCCTGTTTGCAACGCCGAGCATCTGCATTTTCTGCTCGTCGAGCATAACCTGGAATTCCGGCTTACCCGGAAGATAGCTCGATGTGATTTCGATCAGATCGGGGATTTTAGTCAGCTTTTCCATAAGCTGGTCTGCATAAGAATTCAGATCATCGAGATCTTCACCGGTAATAATCATAGTATAAGCCTTGCTTGTTCCCATCGAAGTTCTGGAGAAAGCGCCCAGGGAAGGCTTGGCATATTCGAATTCCGCAAGTATTTTCCTGATTTCCTTTTTTAATTTATCCATGTCTTTTTCCTCCCGCTCATCCCGGGGGAACATGAATATGCCGATACTGCCTTTGTTGTCTTCATTGCTGCTATTGCCGGCCTGAATGGTCATATAGTTCAGATCCTGTATGGTCTTTAATCTCTCCGCCATTTTATTGGCGACTTCGTAAGAGCCCATCAAGCTTGTTTTGGTAGGCATTTCAAAGTTTACAAGCAATTCAGCCTGGTCTGTCTCCGACATGAATGTTTTTTTAACGATGCCGAAGGCTCCGCAGCTGACTATGAAAATAAGCAGCGTAATACCGATAATGAGAAGAGGCCGGTTGAGGCCGAACCTGGCGATTTTTTCATATAATGAGTCGAGCTTATCCTGGAACCTGTCGAAAATTATTACTACCTTATTTTTTGACTTATGGACAGAACCTGCAAAATATGCAGAGAGAAGCGGCGCAACAGCAAGGGCATCAAATAAACTTATACACATTGCGAATACAACAGTGAGCCCGAATTGCTTGAAAAAACGGCCCATAATCCCCTGCAGGAATCCGATTGGCAAAAATACGGCTATGATAGTAAGGGTAGTTGCGATAACGGCCAGCATCACCTCCGTTGTGCCTATCTCCGCTGCTTTAATCGGATGCATTTTCGCTTCGAGTTTGCGGAAAATATTCTCCCGGACCACGATGGCATCGTCAACAAGCAATCCGACTGTAAGCGATAAAGCCATAAGGCTCATCATGTTTATTGTGAAACCCATAACGTACATGAGAAGGCATCCGCCAATAAGGCTGTTAGGTATTGCAATGCCTGTTATTATTGTTGAACGAACATTGCCGAGGAAAAAATATACAACAATTACGGCAAGTATAATGCCTATTATCATGGTCTCAAAGACATCATCTATGTTGCTTCTGATATATTTGGCGCTGTCGAAAACATAAAATAATTTCGGTTTACCTTCTGTACTTTTAATAATATCATTGATCTGCGGCATTTTGGCATTGATTTTATCCACAACATCAACAGGATTTGCGCCAGATTGTTTGAGCACATCAATTAATATACATGGCCGGGTTTCCATTTTTCGTTTTTCTTTTTTATTGCCCGAGAACAGTTTATTGAAGAATCCCGGATTTTTAACAGAATCGTCACTTGCGGAATAAATTGAAGCTATTGTTGTTGCATCCATGGCTCCGTCGCGGACTGTTCCCAGCTTGTCAATTGTTATTGAGTTATTGACATCTCCTGAAAAACTTACAATGCTCTTCCTTATCTGCCCGAGATTTCTGTATTCACCTATGGTTCTGAAAAGAGTGGAGTTCGCGCCTTTATCGAATTTGCCGACGGGCACGTTCACCCCGGTGTTTCTGAGCTGATTTGCCACCACAAAAGCCGGGATGCTGTATTCATTTAGTTTTTTTCGGTCAAGCTCTACTTGGATTTCTCTCCTGGTCCCTCCCGAGAGCTGCACTTCTCCCACCCCGTCGCTTTGTTCTATGAGAGGCTTGATGCGTTCTTTCGCAAGGTCGTACAGGTCTGCGGGTGAGAGATCAGCGCTGAGAGCCAGTGTGAGTATGGGGCTGTCGCTCGGATCAAATTGTTTTATCAGGGGCTCGTCCAGCAGGTCATCCGGCAGATTATTGCGCGCGAGATCGACTTTCTCGCGCATTTTCTGCTCTGCATATTTCGTATCTGTTTCATAGGTGAATTCCGCAATCACTAAGGAATAACCTTCCATATTGCGGGATGACAGATTTTTAATGCCCGAGATTGTGCTGATCTGCTCTTCAAGCGGCTTGGATATGAGCTTTTCGATTTCTTCAGGGCTTGCTCCCGTATAGAACGTTGTGACGGTAACAACCGGAAAGTCCACAGGTGGATATATATCCACACCCATTCTGTTTAATCCTATCATTCCTGTTATGAACATAATTAATACTATGCAGGCTATTAAAATCGGTCTTTTAATCGATAAACGCGCTAAATTCATATATTCATTCCTTAATTGGTTTTAAGATATTTTTCGACATCTACGTGATAGCGGTCGAAGACTTCGTTCTTCGCAAGATCGAAAAGAAGCAAAGACACGTTGTACTGCACAAGAGAATTGAGTGCCTGATAACGCGACTGCACCATAGCGTCAATTGCGAGCTTCATTGTGACTGCTGTGACCTTCCCCTGTTCAAAACGTCTGAGCGCGTTTTTATAATAGAGGTCTGCTTCCCTCGCTGCTGTTCGAGAGTTGACCAGCATTTTATGCTGTGATTCGACCTGTTCCATCCTGTTAAGAATATCATCTCTTATTTCCATTTTAATATTTTTTAAATTAAGTTCGGCCTGCTTTTGTTTTAATGATGCGTTCCGTACACTGGCTTTAATGTCGCTGTCGTCCAGCGGATAGGAGAGCTTCGCGCGCGCCTGCCATCCCGTATACTCGCCTGCCGAGGTCTGATCGAATGCTTCTTTCATATCTTTATCCTGCCCCTGGCTCGTCACTCCAAGAGATACTGTAAGCGAAGGCAAAGCGTTGTTTTCCTGCATGGCCAGTTCTGTTTTTGCGTTTTCAAGAGTAAGCAGCGCATTTTTGTAATCTACGCGTTTCTCAAAGCCTGTTTTAAGCGAGGCTTCGGGGTTCAGTACGGGCAATTCGTCAAGGAGATCTGTAACACCGCTTACCTGGGTTTCTGGCGGCATGTCTATAGTCCGCAGCAGTTTGCGTACAGCTTCATTGTAGCGTTGTCTGGTTGCATGCAGATTCGCTTCGGAAGATGCTACAAGGGCATTGTACTGATTCAACTCGTACTTTTCGGATAAGCCGAATCCTGCATTACGGGCTATTATCCCCCGAACGCGCGTGTTGGATTCAAGAGCCGCCTGGGCGGTTTCCATAGCGGATTTTTGTACTGTAATGTTCCAGTAATCCACAAGAGTATTAACTACAAGTCCGGCCAGCATATTTATAAGAGCCGAGCGCTGTATCTCGGTCTGGTTTTCGAGCATTTTATTCAGTCTGCGGTCCGAAACGCCGAATGCGTTTTTCAGCAATTCCTGTTGTATGCTTGCGAATAGCACAGGTTTGTGGTATGCTGGATCGGTTGATGATCTGTATGGCATATCGCCGGTATAATTCCCGTTAGAATCATAAATTGGGATCATTTGTGCTGTGGAAGTATCGTTTGCGTCAAAAAATACTTCCTTTACTCCGGCTGAGATCGTTGTACCGGTTGAGAATAGTTTTGAGATTGAAAGACCTGCATCATACTGCCATTGCTTTGTGCCTGTCATAGAAGAACTTCTCGACGGAGGCAGTTCCTGCTGCATGTATCCGCCTTCGAGATTCACGTTAGTCGAGTATTTCTTCTGCGCTTTCTCGTAGGCGGTATCGCTCATAATAACATCGTATTTAGCTGACTGCAGTACCAGGTTTTGCTTTAAGACAATATCAATTGCCTGTTCAAGAGTCAACGCAGAGCCGCCAATTGAAATGCTTGCCTCCTTTCTCTTGTTTTGTTTTACCTCCTGCGCATAAAGCGAAAAATCGAATATTAAAAGCGAGATCAGAAAACAGTATAACTTTTTACTCATTCATTCCTCCCTGCATTTCTCCATTTATTAAATCGATAGTTTTATTTGCATCTTTAATTATTTGTTCCGTGATTACCGGGATTATCAATTCCTTACCGGCGGGACGCAAACCTTTAAAGGTATGCTCTATAAGAAACCCGAATAATCTTTCAGTATAGCCTTCGCTGTATGTCTGTTCGAACCACTTAGTGTTTTTGAAATTTTTTCGGAATTTTTCATAGTGCGTTATAAAAAGCACAAATTCCAGAATGACATATATAGTATTGCTTGTTTCAAATTCGCCTGACTTAACGCCGTTGACAAGCGTATCTTCCATAAATTTTAATTGCGGCAGAAAGAATTTGTTAATGATGGAAACAACCCTGTCCCAGCCGCGCCCGCTAATCTGCAGCAGCAATATTCTTTCAAAATCCGGGTCCTTGGGCCCGGTATACAGGTTGGTTAAAAAATATATTACCATATACAGCTGTTCCGGAGGATTCATTTTGTGTTTATTGAAAAAATCAATTATCTGTGTGTTATGCTCGACGCCGAACAGGCGCCTTAGAACCAGCTCATACAGTTTTTCTTTGGATTTGAAATAGTAGTGAATAAGAGCCTGGTTCACTTTTGCATTTTTCGCAATAGCGCCCATACGCGCGCCGTCAAAACCCCTGTCGGCGAATTCGCGTTTCGCTGCGCTTAAAATACGCTCTCTTGTTTCAATATTTCCCATGATATTTGTCCGGATATTATTACTATAAATAAATATTTGAAATATTTCGAAAATATTACGGTGCGTGTAATAGTTAAAAAATTTATCTGACCGTTATTGTATGGGAAGATCGATTAGTATAGGTCCCGAATCGATAGATAAATAATTTTAATTAATCAGTTAATTAATACTAAAATCAGCCCTGAATCGTCAATGTTTTTTTATCAATTTTTATGGAATTTTTAATTTTCAGGCATAAAAAATTATTTTACGAATGATGATTCCGAGGCAAGTTATCGGTTTGCTATTTATTGATGCAGGAGTTCAGGAACGATTTGATATAAGTTCCCGTTTATTATGAAATAAAGCCACTGCCTTCGGCGGTGGTCCGCCGGTCTTTTTTAATAATGTTTTTAATACCACAAGCTCTGCTGGTGGTCGTTTATTTGCTATAATAGGGCAGCAAGTCCTGGAAACGATTCATATTTTCCAGCCGCTGAATATATTCTTTATACAGTTTTTTCCAGCCTTTGCGGCGGATATTCCTATTTGAGAATATCTTCATGATCGGTTTAACAACGAATTTCCAGAAGTAAATCCATATATGTCCCCTGCTTTTGGCAAACTCCGAAGGCTTCCACCAGCCGAGAGTAACCTGTCTGTGGTACCAGAAGAGATATTGGAGTTCTTCCGAGGTAAGGTGCTTTGTCCTGACATTTGCCCAGTACCCGTTATAGCGTTCGTACCGGTCGAAGTTTGTCAATAGGCCCTGTTTTATCAGATCGTCCCTCATAGGAGTTTTAAAAAAAGGTGAAAGCATCTGGCAGTATGTGGCATCAACTTCCAGCTCGTTAAGAAAACTGTAATTTTTTCTGACTGCTTCTTCGTCGTCCTCCGGAAGGCCGAATATCATGCCCCCGATGACCATAAGACCGTGCTTATGGCAGTTGGCGACAGCCTGCCTTGCTTTTTCCGCGGCGCCGGATTTGCCCATTGCCGCGAGGTTTTTTTCGGACGCGTTTTCAATGCCCAGAAAAACCCCGCGGAAGCCGGCTTCCGCCATCTTTTTCACCATATCCTCATACTTCGCGATGGATGCGCAGTCTGCCTGAACAAACAGCATCAGGTGCTTATAATTTTGGGCGATGACCGCGTCGCAAAATTTCATGACCCATTTCGGGTTGAGCACCATGTTGTCGTCTGTAATGAAAACAAGCTTTGTTCTTTTGTTATAATAAATGTCATCGAGATCGGCAATGATGCGATCGATAGGGTATGTCCTGTATGAACGGCCGTACATATGATGAATGCTGCAGAAGTTGCAGTTACGGGTGCAGCCGCGCGAGGTTTCCATTACTTCATACTTGGAAAACATGAAATGATAGCCGCTGGTCAGCCTCCGTTTGTCGCGTACCGGGAGTCTCAGCTCGTTAAGATCGCACAGCTTGCCGGGAGCATTGTGTGTCCATCTGCCGTTATCCTTGAATGACAGGCCGGGGATTGATTTCAACCGGTCTTTGCCGGCCAGCGCGTTCACAAGTCTGCGGAACGCAATCTCTCCTTCCCCTCTTATTATAAAATCGATATTATCGGTATCTTCAGAACCCGCCATTTCCAGGGACATCAGGGTTGGATGATATCCCCCTACCGCGATCTTTACGTCCGGAAGTATTTCTTTAATGAGCCGGATTATCGCAAGACATGTTTTAAACTGCCAGGTCATGGACGAAAGCCCGATAATGTCCGGATTGATCTTCTTAAAGGTTTTTCGGAGGTAGGGAACAATCCGTCCCCTTTTTCTGACCAGATCAATAAGATAGACCTGATGCTCTTCGTCGATATTTCCACCGATGCACGCAATACCGTGATTCGGCACATGAATAGCCGTCTCGTGTATTATGATAGGGATTACATCCGGCATTGATATAAGAACGACTTTCATATTGTTATCCTGCTATTAATTAAGATTTCTTTTTTTTATCATTGCCTCGATGTAATCGCAAATCTGGTTTATCGTGCGTATATCAAGCGTTTGTTTTTTTTCTTCCTGAGTTAACGGCGAACCGATCATTTTTTCCATATACTCAAGCAATGCAATTGCGTCAATACTGTCGAATTCGTATTTTTCTTTTAAATTATCATCCATGCCGGGATTAATTATTTCAAATTCATCTTTAAATATTTTTAATATTTCTCCGGTAATATAATCCCTTGTCATTTGAAATTCCCTCCGGAATCCATATCGAATAGATTTTTAAATTTTATTTTATCAGGTAAGCATCGTAAACTACAGCTTTAGGCAGGCGCATTGCGATGCCTATCGCCATAGCTTTATTCAGCCATTTATATTCAGGCGCGCCTGTTTCAAACCACATATAAACCCTGAAATAATATAAACTCGGATCGACAATTTCTCCGTTGGCCATTCTTGCCAGGATATCCGGGTCCCCGTAGCGGTATCCTCTTGTCTGCAGATAAACCAGCGCTCCGTCGTGGGTCTTGAGCAGATATCGGGTGTCGATGATCGATAAACTGTCTTTCGTGATTATCTGCCAGTCGGCGCCGTTATTCTGAATTGTGCCTTTGAAATTGGGTCCCTCGAATTTTCCGCCTGTAATCGGATAAATTTTTCGCATACCGAGATCTGAGGTCTGTCCGAGGTCCCATACGGGCGGTTTTAGGTCTACCGACCAGCGTCCCAGAAATTCAAGCTCGGGTTTAGGGGGCTCAAAGCCTTTGGTATCTGCCGGGTTAGTCTCTTCATTTTCCTTCGGGCTGGACGAAACAACGCCAAACAATATCGTTGAAATAACAATCACAATAATTGTAAACAGGTATTCCATATGTTTACTCCGGGAAAATATACGAATTTTGCTTCGAGAAACAGTTGTAATATGAAGTCAAACAAAGTCAATAAAAGTTTTAAATATTATCAAATTTGACATGGCTGTCCTTAAGATGACTCCGGATAAACAAATTATAATCGATTATAATTTGTTTATTGAACAAAAAATCGATATAGGATAAATAATTCTTTTAGCGGGAAAAATATAAACATATTATATATTTTGTACTTGCAAATTTTATAGATATTTGTTTTACATGTGTTTGTTTTTATTATTTTGAACATTATTGGATTTTTTGTAACTGTTTTAAAAATATTCTTTCATAATATTAAAATTTTAAACAGCTGCAATTTTTCCCCCTGTATAAATTAAGAAATTAAAGATTATTTATTAAAAACTCGATATTTTTTTTAGGTGTTACTGCAAAAATTGCCGGCTTTTCATCGGGAAAAATATGAGCATGGAATTACAGGAAAGAGCGGAAAAAATATCAAAAGAACTCAGAGAAGCTCTCGTCCCGCTTCGTATTGAAATACGGAAAATGAAAGAAAACAGTTATCCTGATAAAAAAATAGTCAAATAATCGCATCTTTATTAGCATTTTTTGAAATACATCCACTAATGGAATTACTGAGAATTGAGGTATTTAAATGCTGACAAAAGGCCATAGAAGAAAACAGCAGATAATCGATACCGCGAAGGATATGTTTATCAAATACGGTTTTCAAAGCACGCATATAGGGAAGGTTTGCGACGAGCTCAGGATCGCCCGCGGGACAGTTTACCAGTACTTCGGGAATAAGCGTGAAATATTATACGCTATTCTTGAATCCGTTGAGGAGAATATAGATGATATTCTTGATCCGGACGATCTGAAGGATTATTTAAAAACAAATAATTCCCAGAAAAGTCTTTTAAGCTATGTGAACGAAAAAATCGCCTTAACAATAAACACCATAGTCGGCGAACCAATAATATTGAAATTAATTTTTAAGGATATAGTAGGTATTGACGAAGGCGTATTTAAAAGAATAAACGAATTTATCGAATACATAATAAAAGCGATAGTTCTTTATGTCGAAGAAATTATTAGAAAAGGAATTTGCAAAAAAGGGATCAATCCTGAAGATACGGCCCAGGTCATACTCGGAGGCATATTATTTATGGTGAATAATTATAATAATAAGCAATATCCAAGGGTTGAAAAAAATATAATAGAATCCCTTATCGATAATTGTTTTAAAGGCGTTCTGAAATAAATTGAATGTGTGTTAGAAAATGCTTTTTTTTTATTATTTCTTTATTTTGCCTCGCAGCAAGCCTGAGAGCTGATGAAAAAACGAATAAAGAGATAATAAACCAGCTTATAAGCGGAAACGCATCAAAAGTGAATGAGGCTCTGTCGTTCATATCCGCTCATAAATCCCCCGACCTGCTGCCCATGCTTTCTGCCATAATATTATCCGGCGAGAATGCCGGTAATAAAGCAATAGCAATAAGGGCATTGAGGTATTACCCGCAGAAGCAGGCGACTTCATATTGCGTCGATATAATAAAAAAATCGAATTCGTTTATTGTAAAGAAGGACATAATTGATTATCTTGGCGGGTCCACGGACCGGCGGGCGGTCCCCGCGATAATCGACGAACTGGGGAGCCCGTTTTTCGCGGTACGTGAAAGCGCTGTTCTTGCTTTGAAGAAGATAGGCGACGACAGGATGTTCCCTTCTATTCTCAGCATGATGGAAAATCCCAATCCCGTCTATAAAGTGTACGCGCTCGAAGCGATTTATCATCTTTATGATCTGAGATTTTATAATCATCTGATCGATATGCTTAAAGATGAAAACAAATCGATCAGGTATTATATATTGAAATGCATTGAGGCGAACGGTCTTAAAAATGCCCTGCCGAACGTAAGAAATTCCGCAATAAACGACGCGAGCTGGGAGGTAAGGGTTAAGGCGATTCAGATACTCGAGAGTCTTTTTGACAGAAATTCGCTTTACGTATTGCTGATATGCCTTAAAGACGGTGAAAGGGAAGTAAGATATTTTTCCGCAAAAGCTTTGAAAAAATTAAAGTTTCCCAATTCCGCAGTACCGGTTTCAAACGCCCTTTTTTCAGAGACTGAAGATGATATAAAGGATATGATGATGAATACGCTCATAGTTTTAAACGATGCGGGCGGACATAAAGGACTCAGAAAAATAATACTGAAAGATGATAATTACAGGATGAAGATAACCGCCTCTTACGCTCTCGGAAGAATAAGACACAACTGGTCTTCTCTTATCTTGCTTGAAGCAAAGAATGATAATTCAAAGGAAGTCAGAGCCGAAATATGCAACTCGCTCGGTTTTTACAATGATAAAAACATATTGAAGGAACTGCTGGATATCGTTAATAATGATCCCGAGCGCTACGTGAGATCAGCTGCGCTTTTTTCGATAAGAAGAATTAACTCGAAAAATGCGATTTTACCGTTGTTCGACAGATTCAATACCGAGCTTGATCCTGTTATGAAGGAGCAGATCAGGTTTGTTCTGAGAGGACTGATTAAAGTGGCGAATTAGAAAAAATAAGACTCTTATGCTAATGTTCGGCTTATTAAATCCGAAAATCGGGAAAGAAAACTGTTTTAAGAAGATACATATTGCCTATTAGTCCCCCTATCCCCCGAAGGGGGCACTGACTTTGATAGTTTTAACTGCAAGTTATTGTATTTTTTTGAATTATACGGCTATACGAAGCAGAAAAGCAATATTAAAACAAAGTTTTTATGCCCCCTCCGGAGGTTAGGGGGGTTGGAGAGATAATTAATCTATGAAAACAGCAATTGCGCAAATAGATCCGACGATCGGAGACGTTAAAGGAAATAAAGAAAAAATTATATCTTATATCGAGGAAGCAAAAAAACAGGGCGCTGAACTTGCCGTGTTCCCTGAAATGGCGATAATCGGTTATCCCCCTATGGATCTCTTGTTGAATAAAAAATTAATCCGGGACAATCTCGATGCCATTAACGATATAGCTGAAGGATGCCGGGGTATCGCCGCTATCTGCGGTTATGTTGAATATGATAAAGAGAATCCCCCGATGCTTTTGAATGCGGCTGCCTTCATGAACAACGGGAAAATAGTCTCAAAGCATTACAAGACATTGCTCCCGACATACGATGTGTTTGACGAAATGCGTTATTTTTCACCGGCAAAAAAACAGAAGCCGGTGAAATTCAAAGGCAAATCGATCGGTATTACCATATGCGAAGACATCTGGAACGACGATTACGATTCCGTCAACTCGCTGGTGATAGGGAGAAAGTACGAAACGGATCCGGTAGAAATTCTTGCGGGTAAAAATATAGATCTGATGATAAATATTTCGGCATCGCCTTATGTTAAAGGCAAGAACAAACTAAAATGGAACATGATATCAAAGATCGCCCGTAAACATTCCATGCCGGTTATCTATGTGAACCAGGTCGGCGGCAATGACAGTCTCATCTTTGACGGAAACAGTTTTTTTGTTGACGGCAAAGGCACTTTTAACGGATTTGCGGAGGGTTTTAAAGAAGGCCTTGAAGTAATTGATATCGACGCCAGGAATAAAAGAATTGTGCCGAAAGAGAACGGGATGGAAGATATCAGAAGAGCGCTCGTGCTGGGGATAAGGGATTATTTTCATAAATGCGGATTTAAAAGCGCAGTGCTTGGGTTGAGCGGAGGGATAGATTCAGCTCTTACCGCCGCTTTGGCCGTGCAGGCGCTCGGCGCCGCTAAAGTGACTGGCATCACAATGCCGTCCATTTATTCTTCAAGCGGAAGCGTAGATGATTCGCGGAGGCTGGCCCGGAACCTTGGAATAAGAATTGAAGAGATAGCGATCAGGGAAATATTCGATTCGTATAACATTCTGCTTTCCGGGATTTTCAAAGGATTGCAGCGGGACGTCACAGAAGAGAATCTGCAGGCAAGGATAAGGAGCAATTTGCTTATGGCCGTGAGCAACAAATTCGGCAGCCTGCTGCTTACAACAGGCAATAAATCCGAGCTCGCAATGGGTTACTGCACTCTATACGGAGATATGGCAGGCGGGCTGGCTGTCATTTCCGATCTTCCGAAAAACATGGTGTATGAGCTTGCGAGGCACATTAACAGGGAAAAAGAGATAATACCGCCAGATACCCTTACAAAACCGCCTTCTGCCGAACTCCGGGAGGACCAGAAAGATCAGGACACTCTCCCTCCCTACGATATGCTCGATCGCATTCTTGAATGCTATATTGAAAAGCAAATGTCCGCGGATGAGATCATTTCAAAAGGTTTTGACAGCCGGATTGTTAAAGAGGTGCTCTTTACGGTGAATAAAAGCGAGTATAAGAGAAGGCAGGCAGCTCCCGGGTTAAAAGTTACCAGCAAGGCGTTCGGCACAGGCCGCAGGCTCCCGATCGCGCAGCGTTTTGAGCCTTAGATCGCGTTGCGGATTTTGCTGCCGGGGGAGTCCGACATATCCCGGGATTTTATAAGATTATGAACGAACTCGATATAATGCTGCAGGAAGTTATTCCGGACGCCATAACAAAAAAAGTGACAATTCCTGAGTGCGGAGACCTGAAGCTTAATCTGCTTGAGCCTGCCGGAATGGACAGGAATTTTTCTTTTATTGAGGCGCAGACAATTTTTGCAAATACTCCTTTCTGGGCATTCTGCTGGGCGAGCGGTCAGGCGCTCGCTCGATATATTTTGCATAATCCGCAGCTGGTCGCCGGACGCCGCATTGTTGATTTCGGCTCCGGATCCGGCATAGTGGCAATCGCCGCGGCAATAGCCGGAGCTGATGAAGCTGTTGCGTGCGATATTGATCCTTATGCGCTTATAGCTGCAAAGCGCAATGCTGAACTTAATAAAGTGAATATAAGCGTTAGCGATTCAATAAATATCGGCGGCGGAAGATATGACCTGCTCACCGCTGCGGACGTATTATATAACGCGAATAATTTGTTTTTGCTGGATAACTTTTTAAATTGCGCCCGGGGAGTAATACTTTCTGACTCCCGGGTTAAAGATATCAGACATTTGTCATACAGCAGGATTTTTGGATGCGTGGCTGCGACGCTGCCGGTACTCGATAAAGATAACGCAGATGAGACTGTTTCAATATATGAAGGACACTCATCAATCTTTTAAATATAATCCCAGAGCATAAAAAAAGATTGTAATTGTGCATTAAAGTATTTCATTTATGACTTAGAGTGCATTATGCAACCACCGAAAAATAGTGTGCGATTTTTGGACACATCAAATTTTAATTTAAAATATATCTTTTAAGCGGCAGAGATTATAAGATGCACTCTTAATAAAACTATAATTATTTGCACCAGTGAACGAAAAAATCAGGATACTTGATTTAAAAAAATCTTTCTCCGGCAATGAAGTCCTTAACGGAGCTTCTTTTACTGTAAATAGCGGGGAAGTCTTTACCATAATCGGGAGAAGCGGTTCCGGGAAGTCCGTTATTTTAAAGCATTTGACCGGACTTTTAAAGCCGGACAGCGGAGATATATTCGTCGATAATATTAAATATACCGGAGCCGATGAAGCTGCGAGAATAAATATCGGTTATAAATTCGGGATTCTTTTCCAGGGAGCCGCGCTTTTCGATTCAATGAACATCTTTGACAATGTAGCGTTCGGCTTGCGGAGGATGAAGACTCCCGAAACGGCTGTCAGGGCGACAGTCGCAGAGATGCTTGAGCAGGTCGGGCTGAAGGATGTCGATGAAAAGTACCCGCATGAGCTCTCCGGAGGAATGCAGAAAAGAGCAGGGCTCGCAAGGAGTCTCGCCCTCAGACCCGAGATCATGCTTTATGACGAGCCGACGACGGGAATTGACCCGATCACCGCCGGCGCCGTTGACAGCCTGATAGTGAGGATGCGCGACAGCTTCGGAATCACTTCGATCGTTGTTACGCATGATATGAATTCCGCATGCAGGATTTCTGACAGGATTGCCATGTTGTTTGAAGGCAGGATAATTTTTTTTGGGACCCCGGATGAGATAAATAATTCCGATAATCCATATGTAAGACAATTTGTAGAAGGAAGGGCGGATGGGCCCATTAAAGCTGTAGAATAGGGATTTTAAAGAAATATACATAGGATGCATTGGAAACAACGCATATATCACGCTCACGGGGAATATTCATATGCTTAAACCGGTAAATATTTTAATAATATTTTTATTCATTGCCTCTTTGTCAAACGTCTCATGCAGTAAATTAAAGTTTTTCAATTTTCAGCTATATAATTTATACGAATATGAAGGCGATATTAATCTTGCGAGGCATTCCTGGCTTAAAGAGAAAAGGATATTTTTGGATCCGGGCCACGGCGGCAAGGGCGCTTCGGACCGTTTTAGGATCGGACCGGGAGGTATCACTGAAGAGGAAGTCAACCTTAGAGTAGCGCTGATACTGGGTGACATGCTCGAGAAAGCGGGAGCGATCGTGTTTTACAGCAGGGAAACCGACAGGGATGTTTCTCAGAAAGACCGCGTGGAAAAAGTAAATGAATCGGCGCCCGATCTTTTAATAAGCCTGCATCACGACGGCTCGCCGAGGCCGATGGATAATGTGAATTTTCCGGCTGTCCTGATGTGGGGCAATAAAAAAGTCAGTCCCGTGAGCTATGCGTTCGCGGAGATTTTGCTGGATGAATTCAACAGGCTTATGGACGTGAAAGGCACGGTGGTTTCCGATTTTTCGGTTTATAAGGAGACGGGAACAATGATCCTGCGCGAAACCAGGTATACATGCCCGGGCGTAATAGGCGAAGCAGGTTTTTTCACTGATGAAAAACACGCGAAAAGATTGAATGACAGGCATTATAACCAGGCGGAAGCTGAAGCTTATTTTAACGCAGCGTCAAGATTTATGGAAAGGGGTCTTCCTAAAGCGGAGGTTTTAATTTCTTCTCCCGTAAGCAATGAATCCTGTCATATCAATCTGATTAATGATTCCAGCCCGGTAATCGCAATTAAGACAGAGAGCGGGCTGGAACGCGCCGGGATAATCAGGGAATCGCTGAATGCTGCGCTGGATGGCATTCCCGTAAAGTGCAAAGCGGTTGCGGACGATCTGTTTTTCGTGGATTACGGGAACAAACTTTATCCGGGCGGGCACAGCATAAGATTTTCTTTCAGGAATCAACGCGACCAGAGCAGCGTGATCTATAATGCCGGATTTACCATGGAAATAAAAAAAGGAGATCATGACAGGCTGGCGTCGGACGGGAAAAAACTGCTTAAGAACAGAATAACACAGAGAGAGGGACTCAAGATGCTGCTGGCTGCATATTCCATGTCCCTTACAGATCCGAAAGCGGATGATTTAATATGGAATATTGCTTTTGGATTTGATCTGATCGGGGAAAAAATGAATGCTGATTATTATTATGCGAAGCTGTATAATTTTTATCCGCAGAGCAGATATGCGAAGAATCTGGAGAACAGGTTCAGGGGATACCGCTTCCCGGTCGAATACAACGGGAAAAATCTGGCAATAAAATATGAGCCTTCTTTAAAGGATGAAAGTAAAAAATAAGTATAATATTATACTCGTTTTAGAATTAAGAATTTATAAATTTAATCCTCCCCGCCGCAGGCAGGGGAGGATTATTCTATAATCTTTACAACTTGGACTTAATTCAGTCAACAAGTCAATTTTAAAGAATATTTGACAAAATTGTTCAGGAAGGTGATTATAATAGAATAATCATGTATAGGAGACCAGATATGAAAAAAGCCGTACTTGCCTTATCGCTGGTTGTTTTTTTCAGTTCATGCGGCAGCGTAACGTATTTTAAAAACATATTAAAATCGAAGTATAATATACAGGAGATTATTAATAAAAAAGAAGAAATGGATAAGAAGGATAACCCGGCTTATTCGTTCAATGAAATGCAGATCCTCAGGAAGTCCCGCGTGTATATAAACAAAATAAAAATAAAGGATATAATTTCATCAACAAATGTTGATTACAGGTTTTGCGTTTTGGTTTCTGTGCCTACCACCAAAGGAGATATTGACTGTTACGTATATTCCGGTACAGATGATATTTTCCCCGAGGAAGATATAAAAACTATTTCAAGACTGCAAAAAGGAGTCAGCATAATAAATATTGAGGGAGACTTCAGCAAATTTTTTACATTGCTTGATGAATCGTTCACAAAAATCGAGATTATCAATGCGAGCATAGACATTGTGAAAAATTGATATTATCCAGAAAGGTATTTTTTTATGAAATTAACGAAAAAATCCTTAATTTTCTCAATTCCGGCTGTAATCCTGATAATAATAATATGCGTGATTATCTTCAAAGGATCGGCGTCCTATGATGGGAAAATTTATTCCGCGGTTAATTCCAAAATAACAATCGAAAGAGATAAAAACGGCCTGGCATTTATTAAAGCCGAAACCCTGAACGATGCATATTTTGCGGTCGGGTTTCTGCACGGCCAGGACAGGCTTCCTCTGGTTGAATATTTCAGGGCTATTGCATGCGGAAGATTATCCGAAATCATCGGAGCCGAAGCGTTGTTTCTGGATAAACTGTCCCTCATAATCGGCTTTCCCGGGAAAGCGGAACATTTAACGGCTAAACTTAAAAGCCCGCATAGCGATTATCTAACTTCCTATGTTAAAGGCATTAATGCAGCGAAGAAAGAATTAAAAGGCAATGATGATTTAAGGGGTCTCTCTTCTTCCGAATGGACCGAAAAAGACGTGATATCGATACTGCTTTTATTTGAATGGTCGGACTCATTTCTTAACAACAAAAAATTGATATTCCCGCTATCCGACAAACTGAACACGCAGAAGTTAAAACAAATTATACCGGAAGAATTATTATACCAGTATTCGGACTTCGAAAGGGGACTGGTTAACCTTCTTGTGAAAATCAGAAAAACTGTCGGACATTGGGTAGGGCGTTTTCAGGACGGCTTTGCGTTTTATATTAGCGGAGAAAATATGTCCGACGGCAAATTTGTTTCCGGATTTACACTGGATGGCCCGGTAAGCATTTATCCGAAGTGGTACCCGGTAAACATAAGCCTGGTCTCCGGCGAAAAAATTATTAATAAAATTGACGGTGTTACGGCATCCGGGCTGCCCTTTATTTTTTATGGCAAGAACAATGACCTGTCTTTTTCCGGATTTAACCTGAATATTGAAACTCAGAATTTTTATATCGAAAGCACCAGAGTTGTAAATCGCGTCCAGCAATATTACAGGAACGGAATTTGGAATAACTTCACTTCAAAAAACGAAAATTTATTTTTAAGCCGGAAACGGAATAATAAAAACGGATCCGTAATTTCTGTCAGGTCTACCGACATAGGCCCCGTATTGAGCGATCTGAATGAAAAAGAAGAGGATTCTTCATGTTTAAGCATCAGTTACATCGATCCTGATGAGGGTTATGTAACGGCGCTCTTTGATTTGCCTGCTGTCGATTCAATTGTAAAAGCGAGAAATCTTGTCTGGAATATCAATTCGCTGCCGAAAATTTATTTATTCTCAGCAAATCAGGATGCTCTCTGCGTATATTCCGGTAAAATTTTTCAAAGAAATGCCAGAAAACTTTTCTTTGAAAGCGCAGCATTCGTCGGCCAGGTTGCAGATATCTCGGGCTACGGAAAAAAAACACCTTCAAACGATATAGTGATCGGAAGCGGTTTTTTTGAAGACGCACCCGGTTTTATACGGGATCGGGCAACCTTTAATGATGTTGAAAGATACGCGAGGTTTAAGTCTTTGATCGAAAGGGAGGATTATCTTTCACCCAGGGATATAAGCGATTCATTGAATGACGTTAAATCAGGGATCGCTGAAAAATTCGTTTCGGTCTTTATCCCTATTCTTAATCAGCTTTCCATCCCCTCGGCAAAGCTGAGCAAAATATATTTCGGCAACTGGAATTACGATATGAGTATAGAATCTGTACCTGCGACGATTTTCAATGCTATGCTTATTTTTATGATAGAAGAGACTGTACGGGATGAAATGGGGACTTCGACCCATATATTAATGGAAAATTATGAATATTTGACGGATAAATTCTATAGTATGTTTCAGGGGGAAAATCTTACTTTATTTGATGACACCGGCACAAAGGACACTGTTGAAACAAGAGATATTATCTTCGGCAGGGCATTTTTAAGAACTTTGAAATATTTAAATAAAAGTCTGGGTCCTGAAATGGAAAACTGGAGATGGGGCAATCTTCATAAAGGGCATCTGAACGTGCCGCTCGGCAAACATTCATACTTCGGGAAAAAAACAGGCAGGTTCAGGGATACGGGATTTCCCGGCGGTTCGTCGACTGTCAGGAACGGCAATGTCGGCGCCGTGAATTTACTTGAACCGACAAACATTTCGGTCCTTAGCGGGATATTCTATCAGGATCTGCAGCTTTCATTTTTTTCGCTTCCTGTTTCCCAGACTCTTGATCCTGATTCGGAATATTTCAGAAATTATAATAATTCAGGCGAATTTGCAGGCGTTGATCATGGTGAAGCGATTCATACATTGCTGCTGCTGCCTGTTAAAAAATAACAGCAGGCTCTGGTTTTACGTTGATAGTATTTTAGAATAAAGTCAAGAGTGCGTCCCAAAACCTATCATTTTAATCATTAAATTCATATTACTGCTCAGCATTATGTGTGCAGAGCAATATCAATACCATCTATAATTTCCTGCGGAACTCGGCCTTCGGCCTCAGACAGTCCTCGGAAATTATAGATAGTATTGATATTGCCATCGATTGCTATGGATTTTGGGAAGCATTCTATCGATAGTATTAAGAAATAGTGTAATAAAAGTCAGTCAACTTGAGTAATTTATTATATATAGTTATAATTCTGATATGAACTCAAATAATATTCCGCAGAAATTTTCAAGTCCCTGCACGACCTGTTTATATGCATCCGCCGCATTTACTTCGCTGCAGAGCGGCGTATTTAAGGCTTCTCCGATAATGGCTTTTGCTTCTGCCGTATTCAATTTTTTAGACTCGCCAAGATTGATGATATTAAGATAATTCTTGGCCATATCCGCCAGCATGGAATGATATTCAGACGGATTAATCGAGATAACTCTGCATTTTGCTATAAAGCCTTCGTAAAGCGTTATGCCGAAATGAGAAATCACTGCCTTCGAACTCAGAATTGTCTTTGCATAGGCGGAATCTTTTAAATATTTTTTTTTATCGTTTATTACACAATGCGAGTCCATGCCGTTTAGTACGGCATAGCTTGTATTTTCCGGGAGCAGGGATGCCAAAAAATTTATATATTCCCTGCCGGCTGAATTTCCGGGATAGATGGCAAATCCCAGTTCTTTTTTTATAATTTTATTATCAAGTTTCTTAAGGGCTGAAAGAAAATTAAAGCCGTATAGGAATATCTTGCCGTTAAACTCTTTATTTTTTTCCGCCGGATTGGGAAGAATATCTATCGCGCAATCCGCCGTTTTTCTGCCAGGTCCGTTATCGTCAATTGCAATTACCGGCGCTGTCTTTTTTAAAAACGATATCTCATCTTCCGAAGAGTCGCGCATATCCCTGATTATGATGTCGGGAGAAAAGTCAAAATTATTTTTCAGATATTTTTTTAACCGGACAGGAAAGGAATCATTTATAGCGTCCGTGACAATGAAGGCTTTAATATTTTTGAATTCGTTGAGGTGCCAGGCAAGAGAGCACATCCTCTGCAAATGACCCGTGCCGAGAGATACACCTGCGGATGTCTTGATTGCAATGCAATATTTATTTTGAGGCGTGCGGGACAACTGTCTGTTTTATCCTGCTGTTTATTTTTACTGTTTCAGGATGTTCCTTCGCATAATCCAGAATGTCCGAAAGCGGGAAAGGGACTCCCTTGTAAAGATTGTCGTATAATATCCCAGCTAACCGGTAATCTTCCGGTGTGTCAACCGTTAATCTTATTTTGCCTGCGGTCTTTTTGATTTTTGCGGGAGGGCGTTCAATGGAGAATAATTCAGGATGCTCTTTTATGAAAGGAGTGACATGTTCAAAATGATAAGGCTCGTTGCTCATTTTATAAGCCTGGTCAAGGGCTTCCTTTTTTATTACCTCAACCGCGCTGCCCAGCGGCAGGTTTGTCAGCGCGCATAGATCCGGTTTCGCCTCGAGAGCGATATCGACTATCATGGAACCATATTCGACATCCGTGAAAGGATTATCGGCTGTCACGCGCACTATGTATTCGCCGCCGAATTTTTCCGATGCCAGATAATATCTCTCAAGGACGTTCTCCGGCGATCCGGCAAATGTTTCAATTCCCATTGAGGCCGCGAGCTCCAGAAGCGGTATGTTTTCCTCTCCGGTGCTTGTTGCTAGTACTACTTTATCAACGTGCTCAATGGCTTTTGCGCGGTCTATGATATGATAAAGAATGGGTTTGCCTGCTAAAGGCAGCATTGCCTTTCCCGGCAGCCTTTTTGAAAGCATCCTTGCCTGAATAATTGCGGTCACCATCGGTTTGATTTTGTGGCCGTTTACTTTTCCGTTAAGTGTCATCCCTGCCTCTTAATACATAATTACGGATTATTATATCCTGAATTATTTTCATAAATTAAAAGTATACCATTCGTTGCATGAGGCACAGTCCGGATTGGCGCTTAATTTTTTATTGTAGTCGTTTAAAAAGGAGTCTTTTGATTTTTCGAATATCTGTGAAATCGAATTTTCATTAAGATTCCCACGGGCAAAATCGCCGTTTACGTCCTGTTTGCAAAACATAGCTCTACCGTCGGAAAGAACGTTAAAATCCCTCTGAAGATGCCAGCATGGAGTCCTTTCCAGCGGGGAGAGATCGGAGTAGGTTCTGTCTTCTATCCTGCCCATGTATGTGTTTTGTTTCTGAAGGATAATCCGGATTTTATATTTTTCCCAAAAATCGTAGAATCTGTCCAGAAACTGCTCGGTTTCGTTTATTTTCATGATCTGTATATAAATTGAATCGTTATCGTTTATTGCCTCTTTTATCGAGGTTATGTTCCGGAATACGGTATTGAAATAATCACCGCCGTGTATCGTCTTGTATGTTTCCTGGTCCATCCCGTTTACGTTAAATATTGTTTTTAAGCGTTTGTCCTTGCTGTTTACAAGATAATTTTTATAATTGTCGCCGGCAAGTATTCCGTTCGTTTCAATAACGATATTTTCAATATGATCCTCGGAACGGGCGCTGTCCAGGATTTCGAAAAAATTCCCGTGCATCATCGGTTCGCCTGATCCCCCGAAGCAAACGGAGTAAGGCAGCCCGAAGGATCTCATGTCGAGCAACACTTTTTTAAAAAAATCCATTCCCATATCGCCGTGCACCGTATTGAGAGTTTTTCTGAAACAGAATATGCAGTCAAGATCGCATCTGCCTGTCAGTTCGATTTCGACATAGGATGGACTCAGATAAAGAGCACCCGGATTTCTGTCAATAATATTTTTAACCGCCGAATATTCGGGTATGCGGGATCCCAATTTGTAAATATTCTCTAAAATTTTTTTTTCTCTTGGATTTCCTGTCCTGAAAGAGAGCCGTTTATTCCTGATGTCCGGTTCTTTGTAATAAAGTTCAACATCGAATTTGTTTATATTGGATTTGATAACCTGGCCGAGCGGAAGGGTTTTTTCTCCGGTATCGGGCAATGCATTGATTAATTCCCTGGACACTATTTCGCATGCGAATCCGGAAGGCAGATTTTCGGAATATGTGAATTCGGCAAGATATCCGGTATGCGCATTTATCATGTCGCCGATTATTTCCATATCCATAAAAGGCGAGTCGCAGAATATTTTTATAATATGGTCCGCTTTCGTATCTGTAAAAAGTTTTTTCCAGAATGATACATCGTCTTTGTCCTGTCTTTTGAAAATGCCGGTTCCGCTTAGATTACCGGCATATGATTCGGGAACGGAGTATATTGTTTCCGTAATTATTTCACTGGAAGAAAGCCTGTTTTTCAGCTCCGAAGGCAGGTAAAGCCCGGCAAAAGTCAGATCGATATCGGTCAGATTATTATCAATATATAATAACGCGCTTATCTTCAAAAAAAGCCTCCTGGTTTATCCGTTTGCTTTTTCCTTAATATAATCCGGCATATATATTTTTATGTCCGATTCGGATTTTTTCTGCAATACCCATTTTTTAAACTGTTCCATCATTTTTTTCTGGTAAAGAAGATTGAAGATATCATCCCGCACCGCTTCAAAGGATGTAGGACGAATACCGTTATATTTAATCACGTGATAGCCCGCACCGGATTTGATTACCGCGGTTTTCTTCTTTCCAATAATAAATTCTCTGTAAAGATTGTCGGCCATTATATAATCTTTCTTTGCAAGGTTGGATAATGCGGTCCATCCCAGACTCCCGCCTGTATTTTTTGTGGCTGCATCTTCGGAATGGTCCCTGGCTGCATCTTCAAACGGGAAGCCGTTCCTTATTTTTATTAGAAGGTCACTGGCTATCTGATTCACTCTTTTATTTTCCGCAAATGATTCATTTTTCAGTGTGAACATTATATGCTGTATGTTAAGCTCGTATCCCATTTTACCCTTATTACTTTTGTACCAGTCTTCGGCTTCTTTCAGTGACGGCGGCGTGACGCCTATGGCGATTGACATTATCTGCTCGGTCATAATCGATTTTCTCATTTCTTCCCTGAACTCCTCGAATGAGATTTTTTCGGTTCTTTCGATCTCTTTTTTAAATAGATCAACGGATTTAATTTCCCTCTGTTCCATTATTTTTTTGATCTGGTTGTCGACTTTTTCCGAGCTTACAATTATTGATTCTCTCTTCGCGGTCTGTTCAACTATCGCTTCTTCAATGAATTTATCCAGAAGCCTGCTTTTTTCATTTAATAATGTTTTATTAGGCACTTTTTTTTGACTTTTCAGTTTTTCAAGTCTTTGTTCGACCTCGCTTTCGATAATCGGGGTTTCGTTGACTGTGGCGATTAATTTATCATAGACTTCCCAGGAATAAGCCGGGCGGAAAATGAGCAATATTATTATTAAAATTATTTTTTTTATATGGTTCATGTATTTTAATCCGGTTTTTTATCTCTCGCCATCTATTACCAGCTTCACGATCTTGGCGGAATCGCTTTTAAAGAACAAGTCTTTAAGACGTTCTATTGTATCCGTAATATCCGATGCATAAAGAGTAATGTTTCCTTTGCGCCCTGAATTTTCAATATTTTTTTCTTTTAAAATTTTTTTAACTTCCAGCGCAATCTCTTCTCCGGTATCAATCAGGGATATGTCGGGGTATACTTCGTTTATCGCTTTCTTTAATAAAGGGAAATGTGTGCAGCCCAGGATAAGGGTCCTGATGCCGCTTGTGTACATGCCGTTTATATATTTTTTTACGGCAAGTTTCGCGATATCGTCGTTTATCCAGCCTTCTTCGACCAGCGAGACAAAAATTGTCGCATGCTGCTGCAGTATTTCCGCATCCGGCATCATTGATTTTATCGCTTTTATGTATGAGTCGCTCGCCACCGTTGCCCTTGTTGCGATAACGCCGATTTTTTTATCTTTTGCTCTTTTGCCGGCGGCTCTTGCGCCTGCTTCGATCACTCCGATAATCGGAATGGGATTTTCGCTCTTTAAAACATTGAGGGCGGCGGCGGACGCGGTATTGCATGCAACGACGATCATTTTTACGTTTTTTGATATTAAATATGCCGTAATCTCTCTTGAATACCGTATTACCGTTTCAATTGCCTTTGTCCCGTAAGGGAAGCGGTTTGTATCCCCAAAATAGATGATGTCCTCGGCCGGAAGAGCGTCCTTTATCGCCTTGCAGACGCTTAACCCTCCGACTCCTGAATCAAAAATGCCGATAGGCCTGTTATCCATTAATGCTATGCGTCCTTACCTAAAATTAATATACTTTTCTGGATTGACTTTTATTAATATAAGTATAAAATTCTATCGATAGTTTTAGGAATTAACGTAAAAAAAAGTCAGCCAACTTGAGTTAGTATAAATGAATTTTTTATATCATGTTTCGATTATATGGTTAAAATTAGAACAGGTTTTATTTCTGTTTGTTTTTAAAAAGCATGTATTCCACGCCGTCCACAAGAGCCTGCCATGAAGCCTCGATAATATTTGTTGAAACGCCTACAGTGCCCCACTGGTTATTCTCATTTTTCTGTTCTATCAATACGCGCACCGGAGCTCCTGTTCCCGCTTTTTCATCAAGTACCCTTACTTTGTAGTCAGTCAGCTTCAGGTTCCTGATATCCGGGTAGAATTTTTCCAGCGCCTTTCTCAGCGCGTTGTCCAGAGCTTCTATAGGTCCGTCGCCGTTTGACGCAGTGTGCTCCACCTTTCCGTTTACTTCAACTTTAATGCTCGCTTCGCAGGTCAGTTTATTGTCTTCTTTTTTTTCAGTTATAACCCTGAATCCTTTTAAATTAAAGAACGGGATATATTCGCCGGTCGAACTCCTGATCAGCAATTCAAACGATCCTTCGGCAGATTCGAACTGGAATCCCTGATCCTCAAGCTGTTTGACCTTTTCCAGTAATTTTTTACTGATTTTCTCTTCTTCCTTCAGATCGATCCCGAGTTCTTTTGCTTTAAATATAATGTTGCTCTTCCCGCCGAGTTCTGAAACAAGGATAGTTCTTTTGTTGCCGACCAGTTCCGGCTCAATGTGCTCATAGGTGCGCGTATCCTTGGCGATAGCCGAAGCATGAAGGCCGGCCTTTGTTGAGAACGAGTGGCTGCCCACATAAGGAGCTCTTTCGTTATGAGCAAGATTGGCCGTCTCGCTCACAAAACGGCTTACCTCCGTTAAATGCGTGAGCGCTTTCCCGGCCCGGCAGTCATAGTTCATTTTTAAAAAGATATTCGGTATAAATATTGTGAGATCGGTGTTCCCGCATCTTTCTCCCAGACCGTTGATCGTTCCCTGAACCGAAACCGCGCCTGCTTCGATCGCGGCAATCGAGTTCGCGACGGCGACTCCCGAGTCGTTATGGAAGTGAACTCCAAGCTGCACATCATTAATTTCCCCGTTTACCGATGTTACGATCTCTTTAATTTCATGCGGAAGTGACCCCCCGTTAGTATCACAGAGAACAAGCATATCCGCGCCAGCCTCTTTTGCTTTTAATAGAGTGCTGAGTGAATAATTGCTGTTGGCTTTATAGCCGTCAAAGAAATGTTCGGCATCCAGAAAAACGGTATGTCCCATATCTTTTAGATATGCGACAGTGCCGTAAATAATATCAAGATTGTCTTTGAGAGAAATGTTAAGCGCTTTGGTTACCTGGAATTCCGAAGTTTTCGCGACAATCGTAAAAACATCCGCCTTTGATTTCAAAAGAGACTGAAGCAGTTCATCTTCCCGGTAAGAAGCTTTCTTATGATGTTTGGTCGAGCCGAAGGCGGCCAATTTTGAATGTCCGAGCTTTAATTTTCTTGCTTCTTTAAAGAAAAGTTCATCCTTGGGATTCGATCCGGGCCAGCCTCCTTCAATATAATCGATATTCAGTCTATCAAGTTCTACGGTTATTCGAAGTTTATCACGCACAGAGAAGGAGATACCCACTGTCTGGGCGCCATCCCTGAGGGTCGTATCGTATATCGATATAAATTTTTTTTTCATTTTTTATATATTTATTCTTGATTAATAAAATAATATATCGGCCTATTGGTTTAATGCATTTTTTATGCATTAAAATATTATTATTTAAAACAGTAAACAAATTTTTTATAATATCGGTCTTTAAATACAATAAAATATTGACAAATAATAAAAATAATCCGATAATATACCAGGCATGAACCATAGCTCATAACAGAGACAGAATAATTATGGATAATGTTAAATCAATTATAATAGTTTTTTTCGTAATTGCCTTCTTCTTTTTTGTAACGGCGCTGATCTCAATCGCGATCCTTCAGAAAAGGAATAAAAGGCTTCCCGAGAGAAGCTTGAATGACAGAAGAAAGTCCGACAGAAGACTGGGAGAAAGAAGGTGCGAATCGAGAAGCAACTCGGGCAGAAGAAA
Organism: uncultured Leptospirales bacterium; assembly: GCA_964626055.1. Taxonomy (GTDB): domain Bacteria; phylum Spirochaetota; class UBA4802; order UBA4802; family JAFGDQ01; genus JAFGSG01. Next base: position 82,688 of record CAZVDF010000003.1, on the reverse strand, counting down.
TAACGACAGACGCATCATGGACAGAAGGATCAAAGAGGGTTCAATATTTGACAGAAGCAATCTCCTGGAAAGTTTCTCTCCGCGGCTTTCGGAAGTCGGCAATTAGAATATGTTTAAAAAAATACTCCCGCGACCGTATCTATTTGGCGCAATGTCCTTTTAAGGTCTGTAATATTATTTAAACCTAATCCGTGTTTATCCTTTATTTTTTTTAATTTCGTCATTGTCGCAAATATGCTGTCAATAGCGTCCCCGAATCCAATATCATTGTCCATATTTTTCTTAAATTCGGTTTTGATTCTTCCGATCAGATCAAGGGCTTCACTATTTGCATTGATTTTTGGCTCTTTACCGATCAGAAGGTCAGAGGCGGTTTTTCTTATAAGATCGATATAATTATTGCTGTTTTTGAATTTATCTTCAGTAAAATTCAATTTTTTCCTGTAATGCCTGTAGGTAAGGAAAAATCTTAAATGGAAAGGCCTTAATTTTTTTTTCAGAAGATCTTCGGGATATACAATGTTTCCCCTGCTTTTAGACATTGATTTCCCGTCAACAACAAGGTGCTCGCCGTGCAGATAGAAATTGGCATATGAACTTTTAGAGATTGACTCGATGATCGCTATTGTGTAATCGTGATGCCTGTAAATATTGTCTATGCCTCCGCAGTTTATATCTATTTTTAAACCCAGGTGTTTTGTGATCACGGCAGGGTCCTGGATGTTCCATGACGGCCATCCCCTGCCGACTTCCGTATTCCAGCCGATGATGTCCCCTTCTCTGTATCCGTGCCACAGTATAAAATCCCCCAGATTCCATCGTCTGCCGTTATACGTATCTTTTTTAAAACGGATTTTTTTCTTCGGCCAGCGCCGCATATCAAGCCTGTACAATTTTCCGAAATCCCTGAATTTTAAAACATCGAAGAATATATCTCCTTTGTATCTGTAAGCGTAGCCTGATTCGAGTAATTTTTTTATTAAAAATGCGGATTGCTCAACGCTTGTGGACGAGCGCGGTACACGGTCCGGGAGCTTAATATTCAATAATTTTGCCTCTTTTGAAAATCGTCTGGCCGAACTGTCCGTAAGAGCGCTTACTTTTGTATTTTTTTTCTCAGCTTCATTTATTGATTTATTTTCAATATCTGTCATTATGGTCGTGTGTTTCACATTGTAGCCGGAATATTCCAGGTACTTAATCAGCAGGTCCTCATAAAGAAAAGTCCTGTAATTGCCTATATGGGGTCTTTGATATATCGAAGGGCCGCAGGAGAACAGCTTAACGGTTTTTTTCTCGATAGGCCTGAATATTTCTTTGGCCCTTGACATTGTGTTGTATAATTCTAACATAAGCGATATCAGGCCATCATCTGGTTTGCTTTTCTTATAAGGTCTTTCATCAAACTGATTGTTTCTTTGTAGTCCGGCGTGCCGTATATACCGGAACCGGAAACAAAGACGCCGGCACCGGCAGCGGCTATCTGTTCAATGTTGTTAATATTGATGCCTCCGTCGACGTTCAGCTCCGCGGCCGGCTGGTTCTTGTCTATCATAGCGCGGAGCGATTCTATTTTCGGGATAATGCCTTCGATGAATTTCTGTCCTCCGAATCCCGGATTGACGCTCATTAAAAGTACCATGTCCACGTATTCCAGTATGTAGTCAAGCGACGATAACGGGGTAGTGGGATTCAATGAAACGCCTGCTCTTATCCCTCTTTCTTTTATGTGCGTTATTGTGCGGTGCAGATGCGTGGCAGCCTCCACATGGACGGTCAGAATGCTGCTGCCCGCATCTATGAATTCGTCCAGATATCTGTCCGGATCATTTATCATAAGATGAACATCGAGAGGCAGGCTGGTGATTTTTCTTACCGTTCTTACGATGAACGGTCCGACTGATATGTTGGGAACAAATAGCCCGTCCATTACATCGATGTGGATATAATCGGCCCCTGCCTTTTCGACAGCTTTTATTTCTTCTCCCAGCCTGCTGAAATCGGCTGAAAGTATGGATGGAGAGATCTTTCCCATGCATTACCGCCTTGAATGAAATATAATATTATATTAATAAATAAGAGTAGTCTATCGATGTCAAGTGATAAAGATTTATCAATACATTTGAATTAATGCAAAAATTATTCACCTTTATTAACTTTCATTACGTTTATTTTTAACACCATCGATAGAATGACCGGTATAATTTTTACTCTACGGTGACGCTCTTGGCAAGATTTCGCGGCTGATCGACGTTGCATCCCCTCAACACGGCGATATGATAAGCCAGCAGCTGCAGCGGAATTGCCGTGATCAGAGGAGCGAACATTTTTCTGACTCCCGGCACATATATTACATGATCCGCATACTTTTTTACTTCTTCGTCGCCTTCAAAAGCGATCGCAATTATCCTTCCGTTCCGGGCTTTGATCTCTTCCATGTTGCTGATGATTTTTGAATAAACTTCATCGCGGGGCGCAATAATAACTACCGGCATATTCTCGTCGATGAGTGCAATAGGGCCGTGTTTCATTTCGGCCGCAGGGTATCCTTCGGCATGCACATAGGAAATTTCCTTCAGTTTAAGTGCTCCTTCGAGAGCTACCGGGAACTGAATGCCGCGTCCGAGATAGAGGAAATTAGTTTTATCTTTATATTCTTCAGCTATCTGTTTAATAAGGTTTTCTTTTTCAAGAATGCTTCCGACCTTTTCCGGGATCTGCTGCAAATGATGAATATATTCTTTTATTTCTTCGGCCGTTTTTTCCCTCCGCCTCGCAAGAAGAAGCGCGAGCAGGATAAGAACCGTTACCTGCGAGGTAAAGGCTTTCGTCGACGCTACTCCGATCTCGGGTCCCGCGTGGATATACATGCCGCCGTCCGTTTCGCGCGCAATTGTGCTGCCGACCACGTTGGTTATCCCAAGCACCTTGATGCCCAGCGCTTTTGCTTCCAGCAGGCCCGCAAGAGTGTCCGCGGTTTCGCCGGACTGGCTGATCACAATTGCAAGCTCCCCGTAGCGCATGATCGGTTTTCTGTATCTGAATTCGGAAGCGTATTCTACTTCCACCGGTATTCTTGCGTATTCCTCTATAAGATATTCGCCTATAAGCCCCGCATGCCATGAGGTGCCGCATGCGATAAAAGTAATGCGTTCGATGTTGTTAAGGTCGTTTTGGGTTAAATTCAGTCCGTCCAGCCTCACGGCTCCTATATCGGGGAGAATCCTTCCTCTGAAAGCGTTTGTGATGGTTTCCGGCTGTTCAAAGATCTCTTTAAGCATAAAGTGGGCATAGCCCTGCTTTTCAATCGATTCGATATCCCAGTCGACATCCTCTATTTTCTTTTCCTTATTTTGTTTTTCAAGGTCGTAAGTTTTAAAAGAGTCTTTATCAAGCTCAATGACTTCGTTGTCTTCAAGATACATTACTTTGCGGGTATGTTCAATGATGGCGCTCGCATCCGAGGCCAGAATCATTTCATGCTCGCCGACTCCCAGAATAAGCGGGCTCCCTTTCTTTGCGGCTATTATTTTTCCGGGTTCTTTTTTCGACACGACGACAAGGCCGTAGGTGCCCTCAAGCTGGGCGATTGTTTTAAAAACAGAATCGAGCAGCGAATATTTCTGATAATAATATTCTATTAAATGCACTATCACTTCCGTGTCCGTTTCGCTTTTAAGAGTGTGTTTATGCCCGATAAGCATCTTTTTAATAGCGCTGTAATTTTCAATTATGCCGTTATGGGCAATAGCGATCTCTTCATGGCAGTCGGTGTGAGGATGGGCGTTGATATCAGAAGGGACGCCGTGAGTTGCCCACCTGGTATGCCCTATGCCCGTGCAGTATTTTTTTAATTTTGGCGTATCAAGCGAGGATTCGAGTTCGGCGATCTTGCCTGTTTTTTTTTGCACGTAAAGATCGCTGTTGACAAGCGCAATGCCGGCAGAGTCGTATCCTCTGTATTCAAGACGTTTAAGCCCGTTTATAATTATTTCCGTAGCAGGTCTTTCGCCGACATACCCGATTATTCCGCACATTATTTCATTCTCCGTAAATTCCGTATTTTAAAACGACTGGCTGAGGATGTAATTATACGGGTTTTTAATGCAATCATTTTTCTTTTTGTAAATGTTTACCGTTCATCCAGATGCCTTTTTTAATTGACCCGTTTTGGTAGTAGAATGTTCCCTGCCCGTGCATCCTGTCATCTTCGAACTGGCCGGTATATTTATCGCCGTTCGCCCAGATATAAGTCCCTGATCCGCTTTGCTTCCCGTTAACCCATTCGCCGCTGTATTTATTGCCGCTGCTCCATTCCATGACACCCTGGCCGTGCCGTTCATTGCCTTTCAGCGAGCCTGTGTACTTATCTCCGTTTAGCCATATAATTGAGCCGCTATCGGTCCTGATCCCGTTAATCCATTCCCCGTCGAGCTTTATGCCGTTTGCCCATTGGTATGTCCCTTTCCCGTGCATCCTGTCGTTTTCCCACCGGCCTCTGTATTGATCGCCGTTATTCCATAGAAGAATGCCGAATCCGTTTTTTTTATTTTTTAACCATTGCCCTTCGTATCTGTTCCCGTTTGGCCAGGTATATACACCCTGCCCGTGCATTTCATTGTCGTTCCATTCCCCGACATATTTTTCTCCTTCATTCCAGGTAAAAGTACCTTTACCGTTCCTTTTGCTGTTCCTGAATTCCCCTTCGTAAACTCCGAACGGCGTTCTGTAAATTCCGTATGTTTCTACACAATTCCCGCTTACGCACGTCCCCCATTCCTCTTCGTGTTTGTCCGAAGCTGCGTAAAGCGAACATATGTTAGATACTTTCCCTGTTATGTTTTTATCATTTTTATGGATGAAGTATGAAGAAATAAACAGGAATAATATCATGCAGGCTGTCTTAAAAAATATTTTTCGCATAAGGATTGAGTTTCCGTTGGTTCAAGGTTTGCTTTATAAAGCAGCTTATCGGTAAATTTTAAATTAAAATTATGAAAAGTCAAAAGGTTTTTATTTCAAGGCGTAATGCCTCGATGCTTGCGTCGAGGATGTAAGCCTATCGATTTGCGTAGCAAATTGATAACGCCTTGAAACATAATACCCCGCCGACAGCGAAGGTGGCGGCCGGTACGTCAGTACCGGGGGCTTGCCCCGGGGAATTTTATTTTTGATTTTTTCAATTAAATATAATAAAATAATGATAATGTCTTTTGCTTTTAAAATTGTTGCTAATCAACTATTTTATGGCAAGGATAATGGAAAATATGCCGAAATTATATAATTGGAGGATATAATCCCGGCTGTTGAAATTCATTTTAAATTGATTCGATATAAATTTACTGAGGAAAACCCGATGTTTAGATCAAAAAAAGACGATTCGGATTCCATCGATATCAGGAGAATCCGTTTCGGTTTAAAGCTGAAATTTTCGCTGATATTATCCCTCATAATGATAATAATTATTTCCGTTCTTTCAATTGTCATGTATGTGAATCAGAAAAAACTCCTTGAACAGGAGAGAAACACGAAGGCCGGCGTCCTGACTCATATATTGAGCGGACCGGCGGAATTTTATCTGGACAAGACCGTTAAAACAACGGATAAAGAGCTGAACTTAAAATACGAAACAATAAGCGCTGAGGCCCTGAATTATAAAAATTTCAATGATGATATAGTTAAAATCATTCTTACGGACGAAACCGGCAGGGTCAGGTTCAGCACCGATAACTCTGATTATAGAAAAAAGGATATTTTCCCCTATATTAAAAAATCCCTGCAGCAGAAAAAAGAAGAGCTGGAATCATTTGATTTTATCGAAGATGTTTCTTCAAATCCGGCATTCAGGGATTACAGGAAGCCCGAAGGCAATATTTTTTCCAGATTTTTCAACCTGTTTGCCGGCGATAAGGAAAAAACGTTAAAAGTCAGCCTCAGGGCGATTGCATACCCGGTATTTCTGCATAAAGGCAACGTAATTGAGCTTATGGCGGATTTTAAAAATAACTATAAAAAATATCATACATCGAACAATGCCGCAAAGAATAGAATTTATAATTCGCTGTGGAAAAAATATGAAGGCACGTTCGTAAATGCATTTAAACGCGAAGTGAGGCTGCCTCGTACTGCCGCCAGAAAAGTAGTAAAAGGCGGCGATATCGATTTTCTTTTTCATGAACTGTTTTCCAATATAATGACTGAAAGGGATCGCAGGGTAAGTAAAGAAGACAGATGGCTTTTCCGCGATTCATGGCTTGTCACGGAGAAATGGAATAAGGAAAATGCTTACGCCAGAGATAATCCGGCTAAAGCGAAAGAAATAAACGACCTTATAATGTCCAGGATGCAATCCATCGCCTCAAAGGTTGAGGACATCCGCAGGCTGGGCACAATAGCAATTATATTCAACATTGATAAAATCAATTCGGAACTTGACCGCACTATTGATAAAGTCGCTTTATTCGCGCTTATCACGATCATCATCTGCGTAATAGCGTTCAGGTTTGTGCTTGTATTTATGATCCGCAATCTCGACAAGCTTGAAAAATGGGCAGGTTCCGTAAGCTCGGGGAACCTTGACACGAAGATAGTGATTAATACAAATGACGAAATCGGCAGGCTGGGCGATATCTTCAACAACATGATAGACCAGATAGCGGTTAAATATCACCTTGAAAAATATCTTTCCAGCTCGGCAATTAGCATGATCAAGAAAAAATCCGATTCCGCGGCCGAATTGCAGCTCGGCGGCACCGAGAGAAGAAATCTCGTATTTCTGTTTTCCGATGTCCGGGGATTCACGTCCTTTTCAGAAAAAAACGATCCGAGCATCGTTATGGAAGTTTTGTCCCATTACCTCGATCTTCAGTCCAACAAGATCATCCCGAATAAAGGCGATATCGACAGTTATATAGGCGATGAGATCATGGCTCATTTCAGGGGAGAGAGCAACGTCGACAGGGCAATTGACTCGGCAATCGCGATAATGGAAGCTATAAAGAAAGAAAATACTGTCAGGAAAAAAGAGAATCTTCCTATATTCGAAGTCGGCATCGGTATTCACGGAGGCGATGTCGTTGTCGGAAATATAGGCACCAAATCGAGAATGGTTTTCACATGCATCGGCGATGCCGTCAACCTTTCGGCAAGATTATGTTCAAACGCCGGCCCCGGGGAAATATTCATATCGAAAACTATTTATGAAAAAGCAAAGAAAAAATACGGGGGGATCGACGCTGCCCCGATCAGCGTAAAAGGCAAGGATAAGCCGATTAAAATAGTCAAAATTAAACTTTAGAGCTTAAATTTACTGCAGTCTGTTAAAAACAAGAAGTATTTTTAATAAATCGGAACACATTATAAAATTTTCTGCGGAATCAGACGTTCCTGGTTGGCGTTTCATGTTTTTGGTAGCTTTTACATCAGGTCTGAAAGGCGTCCTCAAAAATTTTATAATGTGTTCCGATTTATAATCAAATATACATATAGAATTATTTTTTCAAGCAAGCTATTCGGACATCCGTTAGAACATTGTTTTAATGGATATATTTTAAATTCTGCTATAATATAATTATCCGGCCTCATTATTGCTCCTAAAAATTCTTCAGTTTTTTTAATATTTTTCATTAATCCTTGCTAACCGACAGATAATTTGTTATATTTATTAGGTTTGTCTATAGACCGCCATTAAATCTGTTTAATATGAATAATAGTTTTAGTAAATATAATAGAATAATACGCAAATTAAGCGCCCTGATGATTATCTTTAGCGCGTTTTTTTCGTGCTATGATGATTTTGACAGCACTATTAAGGATGAGAACAAGGCAAGTGAAACGGAAAACGGTAATAACGGAGGCGGAAGCGGTGATGAATGGGAGAAGATCACAAATATTGCAACAGTTCGCGCGGGCGCGGCTGCAACCATATATAGTAATACTATCTATATATATGGCGGTGTTGATTATAATGTTGATATTGAGAAAAATAATATTCCAATAAATGACTTTTGGAGATATGATATAGCTACAGATTCCAATACACAACTCACATCAAATGGGGCAATAGCATACACAGATATGGTGGAACTGGATGGGACTCTTTATATATTCGGAGGCAAAAACGTCGACGGAGAATCAACTCGAAATTTAAAAAGATATATTATCCCAACTAATAATTTAGATGAAAGAGCTGGACCGTCAGGGTTTAACGGTGACACGCCTTCAGCGAGATATTCGCATGTAAGTCTTGCATACAAGAATCCTTCAAACGGTCATAGATTAATTTTTGTGCACGGCGGTTTTGAAGATTCAGGCGATGCGGACGGAGCTTTGTATAGACTTGATCTTGACGATGTAAATCCCTCCGGGAAGCCGAGATGGACTAAATTAAATTTTGGTGTTGTGATGGGAGCCCATTCAGGATATATTTACAATGATAAAATTTATTTCTTCGGCGGATATGTATCCGCCACGAATACATATAAAAATGAGCTATATGTATACGATATAGCAGGCGATTCTTACGATACTATTACCCCGTCAACAACAATTACCGCAAGAAGTTCGATTAAGAGCATTGCGACAGCAGATGGCATATTTATATACGGCGGAGAAAACCCCTCCGGGTGCCTTGATGATTTATGGTTCTATTCGTTCGGGAACAACAGCTGGCAGAACATCTCTACAGGCCCGGATAAGCGCAGCCATTATAATGCCATGTATCATTCAGGCGATCTTTTAATATATGGGGGATACGATAAAAACAAATCCGGCAATAAAGTTTTTTACTCCGAACTGTGGCAGTATCCGATAAATAATTAAAGGACAATTTTTTAAACACCTGTTCAAATAAACTCCTAACAGAAAAATATCAGGGGAATTTTGTGTATAAATTATTTACCTGCCTGATCCTTATAATTATTTCCGGCGGAAAATTATTCGGCGATTCCGATAATAAAGATCACAGCATTATTTTCGGAATAGCGGGCGGAAGGACCGATGTCCTGGGTCATTATAAAGACGAGTTCAAAAGCGGCTATAGCTTAAGCATTTTTTTTGACTACCCGTTTTATGACAGCCGCTTGTTATATATCGGGAGCGACCTGTCATACACAAAACTTTCACTTAAAGAAGCATCATTATCAAGTCTTTCGGGTTATTCATTCGGGATCGGCCCTATAGTGCATGTTCCCGCAGGTATGCGATTAAAGCCGTATGCCGGGATAACGGCAAACGTCAATTATCTTGAACTCACAGCTGTAAAGACCAGGAAAGAGGAAAAAACCTTCAAAATAAGCGCAGCGGCGAAAGCGGGTTTCACCGTGCAGCAGTATAAAAATTTTTCAATCAACTTCGGCCTTAAATATTCGTTAAGCGAATTATCCGGCAAAGATTTCCAGAATTTGACATATTACGCAGGCGTGTCCTATTTCTACGGTTTTATTCCCAGGGAAAAAGCCGAAAGGAGCTTAAAACAGATCGAGACGGATGAAAATTATGAGCTAGGCTTAAAATATTTTAAAATAGGAGACGGTTTAAAAGCAAAAGAATATTTTAATAAAGTATCAGCCTCTAACGATCATTATAAAGAGGTGGGAAATTATTTATCAATAATTAAAAGCAATGAGGAAAATTACGATAAAGCCGTTAAATTTATCGCGGTAAACAAGCCGTACGATGCGCTGCCTTTGCTGATAGAATCGGAAAAATATCTGGTAAGCGCCCTTGAGAAGCTTCGCGAATTACGAGTGATCCTTTCAAAAGAAGAGAAAGTGCTGGTCAAAAACGGAATTGACGCGTATAATAAGGAGGATTACGAGAGATGCATTTTCTATATGAAAAGGGCGCAGCAGATCAATCCTTTGAACGAGACCGCCAACCTGTATCTGCCCCGGGCGATCAAGAGATACGATGCGTTAAAAAAAATTGAATAGAAAGCGGCTATTGATTAATGAAATTAAAATATAAATCCATAATAATTTTTACAATTATTATAACGACGTCCTCCCTCCCGCTTTCATTATATATCCTCAACAGGGAAAGTGAAGATAAAATTTCACTGATGAAAAACCAGGGAAGTGTGTATAGCCGGCTTCTGTCGCGCCTCGCATATAATCTCGTCCTGGCCAGCGGAGGCGATCTAAAGGCAGCCAGCGTGGATGCTTTTGATATAATGTCTGCGATAAAGCCTCTGGCGGATACGGGTCTTATCTATTCGGATGTAATTATCGTTTCAAAAAATCCGGCTGTTAACGGCTATGTGCTTGGAAAATTTCATAATGAAAAAATAATTGATGAAAAATTATTCGGCGCCGGTGCGATCACCTACGAGGACGTAAAAAGCATGGGATCTGCGAGCAGCATAAAAGAGGTTTATATCCCGGAACGTAAAGATGCCGTATACCAGTTCCTTTCCGCTTCCTCTGCCCCGGGTAAAAATACTTACTGCGCGGGCAGGTTGATCTTTGCCAGGTCCATGGTCGTTGCACCGGTTGTCAGGCTTCGCACGATCATTTTACTGGCGATGCTGGGGAACCTGGCAATAAATCTCCTTCTTGCCGGTTTACTCGGCCGCATGATGGCAAAGCCCATCGAATCCCTGATAAAGGATGTAGAGATAATAGGGAGCGGGGATATCGATCACCGGATCAAGGTTAAAGGTAAAAACGAAATAAGCAGGCTGGCTACGACCTTTAATCATCTGGCGCAGGTGCTGGAACTGGAAATAAACAACCTTAAGAGCAAGAACCTCGAGCTGATACGCGTTAATAATCTTAAAGACGATTTTCTGGCGAACGCAACCCATGAGCTCAGAACGCCGCTTTATGGAATGATCGGACTTGCGGAATCGCTTATCGACGGGATCGCGGGAGAGCTGGCGGATAAAGCCAAATACAATCTTTCTCTTATGGTGAGCAGCGGAAAAAGACTGACAGGCCTTGTTAATGATATCCTGGATTATTCCCAGCTTAAGCACGGCGATATCAGTTTGAATCTTTCATCCATTAACTTACACTCGATTGTCAGACTGATCATCTCTATAAGCGAGCCGCTGATAGAGAATAAAGATTTAAAAATAAAAACGTCCATAGAGCCCGATTCTTTTTATGTAAACGCGGACGAGAACAGGCTGCAACAGATCCTGCTGAATGTTTTAGGAAATGCGATTAAATTTACCGAATCCGGAATGATCGAGATTGCCGCCGAAGTTTCCGCCGGGGATAATGATGAAATCATTGTTTCGATAAGGGATACGGGTATCGGCATTGCGAAAGAAGACCGGGAAAGGATCTTTGAGCTGTTCGAACAGTCCGGAGGATCTATCTCCAAATACAAGACCGGAACGGGGATAGGACTTTCAGTCAGCAAACAGCTTATCGAGCTTCACGGCGGCAGGATATGGGTGGATTCCGAGCCGGGAAAGGGCTCGCGTTTTTCCTTTACTTTAAAGAAGAGCGATAAAGAAGCCGTATTTGCAAGAGAAATACCTTCAAGTTTAATCCCCGGACCGGCTAAGGACGGCATGGTTTCCATAAACGAAGACCAGATAATACCGCAGCATATCGATCCGGGCAATAAACTTGCATACAGCAGAATAATGGTAGTTGATGATGAGCCTGTGAATTGCCAGGTATTGATAAACCATCTGTATATGGAAGGCTATATCATAATTCCCGTGCCGAACGGTATAGATGCCCTGGAAAAGATAAATTCCGGCCAGATCCCCGATCTCGTGATACTGGACGTTATGCTGCCCATAATATCCGGGTATGATGTCTGCAGAAAGATCAGGGAAAGATATTCGGCCGGAGAACTTCCCATACTGATGCTTACGGCCAAAAGCAGCCCGGCTGATCTCATAGTAGGCTTTGAGGCCGGCACGAACGATTATCTGACAAAACCCGTCGGCAAGGCGGAACTCCTTGCAAGAGTGAACGGCCTTTTACAGCTTAAGAAATCCGTTAAGGATCGGGCGGAATTAAATATAATTAAGCGCGAGATAAGCATTGCCCAGAATATTCAGAAATCCCTGCTTGAAAATAAAATGCCCGACATCGGGAATATATCCATCGCGCTGAGATATTTTCCGATGTATGAGGTAGGAGGCGACTTTTATGAAATTTCGCAGATCGATGAAAACAGGATCGGTATTTTAATAGCCGATGTCTCCGGGCACGGAATACCGGCGGCTTTTATTTCCGGAATGCTAAAAGTGATATGCAATTTTCACAGTAAAAGCGCTCAAGATCCGGCGGAATTTTTGCTGAGGATCAACGAAGCGATTTATAATTTCGTTAAGGAGCAGTTCATCACAGCCTGCTACAGCATAATAGACATCAAAGAAAAAAAACTGATCCAATCGAATGCCGGCCATTGGCCGATATTGCTGTATAGAAAAGGGACAAATGAGCTGACATATAGTTATGAGAATAAAATGCCGCTGGGATGTACGCTTGACGAGAAATATGAGAATAAAGAATTAGATCTTCATACGGGCGACAGGCTGGTTTTTTATACCGATGGGATAATTGAGTTCAGAAATTCCGAAAATAAATTGTTCGGAGAACAGAACTTCCACAGGCTGATAAAAGCGACAGGAGAATACGATTTAGAGGATTTTACGGATAAGATCATCGATACCGTAAAGAGATGGAGGGATGCCCCCGAGGCAGTATTCACGGATGACGTGACGTTGCTGGTAGTGGATA
>CAZVDF010000003.1:0-69971 GCA_964626055.1 uncultured Leptospirales bacterium | reverse complement strand
GTGCCGATCCCGGCGTCCGTAAATATTTCAAGCAGTACCGCATGTTCTACCCTGCCGTCGATTATATGCGTCTTTTTTACTTTGCCGTTCAATGCTTCGAGGCAGCAGTTCACTTTGGGGATCATACCGCCGCTTATCTCGCCGCTTTCTATAAGATCGGGGATTTCCGCGTCGGTCAAAGACGATGCCAGTTCGCCTTTTATTTTGATGCCTTCAACATCCGTCAGGAGAATAAGTTTTTCAGCTTTTAATCCTTCGGCTATTCTGCCTGCCGCGAGGTCTGCGTTTATATTGTAAGTTACGCCCTCCTCGTCAAAGCCGACGGGCGCGATCACGGGGATGAATTTCTCCGTATCCAGTATTTCTATTATTCTCGGATTGACTTTTTTTACGATCCCTACCTGCCCGATATCCATCTCCCTGCCGTTCGCATTATGATAAGTCTTCTCGGCAAGAATCAGCATTCCGTCTTTGCCGGAAAGCCCTACGGCTTTTCCGCCGACAATGTTAATGTTATGAACTATCTCTTTATTTACTTTTCCCACAAGCACCATCTCCACCACATCCATTGTCTCGCTGTCGGTGACCCGGAGACCGTCGACAAATTCGCTTTTTTTACCGATCTGCTTCAGCAGGCTGCCTATCTGCGGCCCGCCTCCGTGAACTATTACGGGATTGATCCCTACGAATTTTAAAAGAACCATGTCGCGTGCAAAGGACTTTCCGATTTCGGCGTCGATCATTGCATTGCCGCCGTATTTTATGACTATGGTCTTGCCCTGGAATTCTTTTATGTAAGGAAAAGACTCCATAAGGGTATTTACTTTATCGATGTATTTTTTCACTTATTTTTATCTCCTTTCCTTTTTTTATCGGCTTTTATTCCAGGTAAACTTTTTCGTCTGCCGGAACAACAATGTCATCCGGAAGTTCGGCTGCTTCCGACGCGAGCAGGGGGGAAATTTCTACGGTTCTTACATTATCAGGAACGGTAATTTTTTTGTCAAGCAGCCATTTGCGGCATAAATTGCTCATTAATTCTCTTGCCGTATCCGGGGAATCTGCGCCGGAGGCATTTTTAACGGGAGCGAATTCTTCTTCTCTTCTGGTCTCAAGAATCGTGTTCTTATCCGTAAGCGTGATGGCATCGAAAATAAATTTTTCGAATCTAATGCTGCTCACTTCCCTTTCTTCCCCGTCCCTGAGCGCGGTTATATTTTTTTTTGCCGTATGATAAGGCATTAAGGGATTTTTCCCGGAAATTATTGACTCGATAAACGATATATTAAAACAATGAATGGCAATATTCCCCATGCAGAAAAGCAATTTTCCGTTCGCATCTGTCGCACGCTGCTTTTCAATGGATAGATCCGAGTATTCCATTATGCCGGTGCTCCCGTCGGCAAATTTTACAAAGACCCCGACTTTTTCTTCCGGGGAAATTTTGATGACGCCTTTGCTCGATACATCAGATCCGTTTAAAATATGAAATCCTATAAACACAGGATCAAAAATTTTAACTAAAGGATTATCAACCTGGAAGTAAGAGATAATATCAATTTTTCTGCTCTTTAATTCATCCAGAAGATACGAAGACGATAATGCGCTTAAAGCTCCGCCGTGCCCGTCGGGATTCATGTAAAGGCTGTATTTTGTTTTCAGAAGCAATTTTCCGTCAATATCAAGAGACGGCAGCATTTTCTGCGAGAAAAAAAAGATATCTTCTTCTTTTAATCCGAAATAATTATTGCTTTTAAAATATTCGACGGTATCCGCATGATTCTCCCTGGAGGTCATAATAAGCCAGGGTACCGAAATATTATTTTTTTTTGAAAAAAATAATATTTTTTCCGCATGGATCCGGAATAATGATTTTCCGCTTACCGGGCCTGCCGGGAGCATTCCTTTTGGCCCGTTAAATCCGAGCCTTGTGCCCTGCCCGCCGGCGACAAGAAGCACGGCTGTCCTGCCTTCAGCTAAATACTCTTTCCCGGTTTTCAGGACTTTTTCAACATATTTGTTTTGCTCCCGGGTTTCGGGCAGAGGTATGTATTCAGCCGGTCCAAATTCCGCGATTTTATCGGTTGTTTCGTTTCTAATCTCATATAATTTTTTTATTTGGTCAAGATCGATATCCGCCAGCTGTTCCACCAGAATTTTTTTTTGAGCATCGTTCAGTTCGTTCCAGTACTGGAAGACATGATCCTGCCCGTATTCATATATTCTCTCAGCCATACCTTCAAAACCGGTAAAATCTGTCATTTGATTATCCTTAAGAAATTGAGTATGATTTGCATTATATTAAATCAGTGTGTATCCGTTCAACAAAATAATTGTAAAAAATATTTTGTTTTTTTCCGTTCTATTATATAAGAATATGTTTCCCGGCATTGCTACACCCGGTTAGATTTTTGCCTTAAATAAGCGTTAAAAGAGGTAATAATGAAAATTGAGCTGATTGGCGTTCGCGGTTCTCTGCCGGCTCCGTGCGGCAACAATGAATACAGGCATAAAATACGAAAAATATTATACAAAGCCGTTGAATCGGGGCTTAATGACGTAACTCAGATAAATGCTTTTATTAAGAAGCTCCCGGAAAATTTACAGTACAATTACGGCGGAAATACGACATGCGCAGCGGTTTCTTCGAAAAGCGGCGGGCTTTATCTGCTGGATTGCGGTTCGGGATTAAGAGAATACGGGGACAGGCTTATACCCGGGGAATTCGGGAAAGGCAAAGGATATCTTAAAATTTTTATTACACACGTGCACTGGGACCATATACAGGGCATACCGTTCTTTAAACCGCTGTATGTGCCAGGCAACGTCATTGAATTCTACTCGCCGTATAAGAAACTGAAGGAAAATCTTAAAGCCCAGATGTCGCCGCCATTTTTCCCGGCTCCGTTCGAAGGAACTGCATCAGAAAAAAAATATGTTTTGATGAAGGAAGGCGAAACAATTCAGCTGGAAGAGGATCTTTCCGTCGATTGTTACCCGCTTAAACATCCCGGAGGAAGTTTTGCCTACAGATTCAGGGAAGGGAAAAAAATTTTTATATTTGCCACCGATGCGGAGTTTACGGGCGAATCGCTTGAAAAAGCCGGAAACGAAACGGATTTTTTTCTTGATGCCGATCTTCTGGTTTTGGATTCGCAATATACACTGGACGAACATTTCAGAAAATTCGACTGGGGGCATACAAGCTTTACGATCGCAGTCAATTGTGCGATCCGGTGGGGTGTCAAACATCTGGTTCTGACACATCATGAGCCGAGTAATGACGATGAGAAGCTCAGAAATATTCACGTTGATGCGATCAGGCACAGGAATAACATGAAAGTCAATAAACCTGTCATATATATTGCCAGAGAGGGAATGACATTTATACTTTAAGTATTAATACAGAGTCACACCTGTTCTTTGTAATTAATAATAGTCCGCCGACACCGAAGGTGGCGGTCGGTACGTCACCTTCGGCCGGGGGCTTGCCCCGGGGAATTTTATTTTTCCCATAATTTCAAATGTAACGGTTCCGGA
Source organism: uncultured Leptospirales bacterium (assembly GCA_964626055.1). GTDB lineage: Bacteria > Spirochaetota > UBA4802 > UBA4802 > JAFGDQ01 > JAFGSG01. The sequence goes on along the minus strand of CAZVDF010000003.1, from coordinate 66,431 downwards.
ATTGTGAGGAAAAATACGGCGGAAAAAGTCAAATATTACTATTGATATACGCTATAATTGTTATTATTATTTTTGTAAAAAAACAAAAAAAATGTTGCATATATATAAACAATCGTTTATAATATTGTTATATTGAAAAAGGGAATAAATGAGTACAATCCTTCTGGATAGGCCGAATTTATCTTCCCGGTCAGTAAAAATAATCGAAAAATGGCTATGGGAGGGGAGTACAGCTGGTTATTTGAACAAAACTTAATTTTTTAAGGAGCGATTTTATGAAACTCAAAACAACAAATTTGCTTTGCGTGCTTTGTTTTATTGCGTCGTTAATTATTCCATCGATTGTTTTTTCTCAGGCACAGACAGGTCAGCAGGTCAAGGAACAGCCAAAACAGACAACAACGGGTAAGAGAGTACATCCCAGAGAAGAATATCCGCCGGATCAAAGACCCGAGGAAGATTATCTTGCAAGATTCAAAGGGATTGAGGTCTCCGAACGTCTCATGACGGAAAACCTGGAAAATATATATGTATTAAAAGTGATCGTAGTAAACTTTAAAGAGCAGGGCTGGGAAAAAGAATACAACGAAATATACGAAGAATATAAAAAGGCAGTGGCGAAATATTACAAGAGACAGGTAATCTATTCAAGACTGGAACTTGAGAAGAATAGAAAGCATATAAATGATTTATTCAAAAAAATAGTTGTCGTATATCAGGATCAGGCCGGCAAAATGCTGGACGAATGCGCCGACAAGATACTCAATTTTTCTCTTGATGAAAGAAATAAATATGATCCGAACAGAAGCAGAGTGCTTTTCCAGAACATGATGAGATTATGGATCGCCTATGGTCAGACAGACGATGCGGATGCTTCGGTTCTGGACAACCAGTTCAAAAGCGCGGTATATCATTTAAGAATTGCGAAAGGATACGGTATTTCGATTCTTGAAGATTTAAGCCCGGAAGGAACCAATAAAGAGCAATTCAGGGTTCATAAGGCCGATAATATGAACAGAGTATTAAGCGGGGAAACAGCTAAATCGACTACTCCTGGTCCGCAGACCAGCCCTAAATAATAAATATCATTTTTATCTGGAAAAGCTGAATAAGGATTTTCCGGCTGTAAATCCGATGTAAATCCGACAATAAGCTATCAATAAAAGTTTTAATGATAAAAGGGGGGGGATTACCCTCCCTTTTGCATATTTACGCCATCGATACCAATACAGATAGACTGCAAGTTGAAAATTTTTATACTTTTAATAATCACGATTTCATTCTTCTTCCTGTTTATTTCAAATATAAATAAAGTTGAATTTTTATCCTACAGGATTGTTCTGGATCCGGGACACGGCGGTTTTTCCCTGTTGCCTAAAACGAAACACGGCGACAGATACGATTCAATATCGAAGAAGTATCTTTCCGGTTATTCTGCCGGTACGAATTACGGGCAGCTTGAAGAGCGAATAATTACGTATGATATAGCATGTAAAGCGAAGAAAATTCTTGATCTCACTTTAGACGACGGCAATTTCGTGAGATTCAGGGAGATCTTAAAAAAATATACAGATGACAATCCTGAGCGAATTATTATACAGACAAATCTCAGCCGGGGGAAATCGCGGGACATCTCCGATGCGGACAGCGATGATCCGAATGCTCCTTTCAGATTATTTGATTTTATTGACAAGGCCGGGTATAAAAAAGCCGGCAGGATTTCGATAATAAATTCATATAAACCTCAGCTTGTTCTTTCCCTGCATTGCGATTTCCAGGCCCCTGTATATTACAGGGGTATTAATCCGGTCATATCGGCGCCGAACAGACTATTGAAACTCGGATTGAATTATTTAAAAGGGATTGAAAAGAGCAGAAAGTTTTTTTTTAAAAGTTCTTATGCCGACTGGTTTGCCGAATCCGTTGAAAGAACCGGGTATAAATGGTTTTTAAAAGATGTCTCCGTATATTTTACCGGTTTCCCTCTTGACAATTACAACAGGGTAAACAACAGATTCAGCGGATATATATATAATATGGTTTCCTGGCAGTACAGCGACCATTCAGGCTGGGAGAATGCGGCAAGAAATCATCCCATGGGCACTCAATATGCCGTTGATCCAGGGAATTTTACAATGCGGGGGAAATTCTGGGACCGTGAACAGTCTGTATATGAAAGCTACAGACGCGATGGAGGAATGGAGGGTTTCGGGGGGGATAATTTATACGCGTCTTCGGAAATAATAAGATATATTCTTCTGTCTATGCATCAATCCGGTAATTTTTATACTGGGCTCAGGCTCGGTAAACCGTATATTTCTGTCTGGTCTCTGCCGATATTAGTAAATGCTGTTACCGCATATATTGAATTGGGATATTTGAAAAATAAAAAGGATAGATTTATTTTAACGAATAAGCAGGATGAAATCGCAGAAGGCATTGCCGTAGGGATATATTCCCTGTTTGCCGGACTAAAACCGAACAAAATAAAATTGAAAGAATTGCCACACGGTAAAAGAATTGACTTAACTAAATATAAGCTGCCATCTGGACAGAGCTATTTTGATGTTGTTGTGCCGTAAAGATATAGAATTCATCTTAAAAATACTTTATGGTTCATAATTAATCGGAATACATTACAGAATTTACTCCGGAATCAGACCTTCCTGGTTCGTATTTAATGTTTTCGAATGCTGTTGCATCAGGTCTGAAAGGCGTCCTCATAAATTTTGTAATGTATTCCGATTAATAACTAAATTCTATTCTGAATTAATATTTTTAAGATAACTTATAGTAAAATAATTGTATTTTTAATTTAGCTTCTAGATATTTCATATGCATAAAATAATTAAATATCTTATAATATCACTCTGCCTGTTTATTTTTTCTTTTATTGAGGTTAAAGCTGCGCAGCCTGATATTAATGAGCGCTTTATAACAGCTGCCGCTATCGTCAAATCTTCAGTCGTCAATATAATCAGTTATAAGGAATCCGGCAAGAATAAAGAAAGAAATCTTTCAAAGATAGGTTTTGGATCGGGGACGATCATCTCCGGGAAGGGCTATATTGTTACGAATTTCCACGTATTGAAAACAGGCAGCTATTATCAGATAATTCTTTTTGACGGAAGAGAATGCCAGGCGCAGAGTTTCCCGAACGGGGAATTTTTCCTGGCGGATGAGAAGACCGACATCGCCGTATTGAAAATTGATGAGAATGAAATATCCCATATAAAGCCCGTGCCGTTTGAAGAATCGAATGAATTATCCGAAGGAGAATGGGTAATTGCGATTGGCAATCCTTTCGGATTAAGACAATCAATCACCTGCGGAATCGTATCTTCCAAAGGAAGAAACGATTTAGGCTTTGCGGATATTGAAGATTTTATACAGACCGACGTTTCCATAAATCCCGGCAACTCCGGCGGGCCGTTGATTAATTTGAACGGCAGGCTTGTCGGCATTAATACGGCCATAAGGACGACGACCGGCAGGAACCAGGGCATCAGTTTTGCGATACCGTCAAAAATCATCAGGCAGGTGGTCCCGGAACTGCTGAAGTACGGCAGGGTAAGAAGGGGCTGGCTGGGATTTCTTGTCCAGGAGCGTGCGATTCCGGGCAAAGCAGAAAAGAAAATGCTGGAAGTGATCTCAGTAATTAAAAATTCACCGGCCGAGGCATCCGGTATCCAGAAAGGAGATATCATAAGAGAGGTTGACGGGAAAAACATATCTTCTCTCGGAGAATTAATAAATTTTATCAGCTATAAGCCGATCGGTTCGGAACTTAACATCGGCGTTTCGAGCGACGGCAAGATCCGCAATTACAACCTGATCTTAAGGGAAAAGGACGCTTATAAAAAGATTCAAAGCGCGCTGGAAAATATTTTTTTAACGTACGGTATTGAGCTTGATATAAATTCCATGACGGATGATGTTATGATATCATATCTCTCTCCTATGGGGATAGGCTATCAGAGCGGGCTTAAAAAAGGGGATGTTATTTTATCGATGAATGGCGCTGCCGTATCGAGCCTTGATGAGTTCATAAAGCTTTATATCAGGAATAAAAACATTATATCAAAAATGAAAATATCCAGAAATATGGATAAATATAATATTGATATTTTAAGCGAATAAATTGGGAGTCGTCTCAAAATTATATTTATCGTTAATCGCTTATATAAATTTATAATTTTGAGATGACTTCTGGTATTGACTGAAATCTCATTGAAATTCTCTCGCATCTAAAAATGAAAAAAAATATCGGAATTGTTATATCTGTTTTGTCGGCTATAGTATCTGCGACCTTTGCTTTTTCGGATACAAAAGATAAAATAATCCAGTTAGATCATGAGTTTTACTCCAATATTGTAAAATCCAAACCGCTGGCTCGCGATGTTTTGCTTAACGGCATGCAGGGAGCTATTGTACAGGGCAGCGGGTTTGTTGAATCGGTTGAGAAAAGCGAACGGTACCGCAGGCATTTCAGAATTACAGCTATCAGTAATGAGACCTCGGATTTAAATATAAGGCTTTACATTTTTGCAGGTCAGGAAGAATATCTCACCTTGCTGAAAAAAGGCGATTCCTTCGATTTTAAAGGTCAATTTGTGATATTTACACCGCTGAATTCAAGAAGGGATGCGTATATTTTTGATATTATACTTGAAGAAGGCGCTTTAAGCGTTAAATAAATTCGATATTTTTCAGTTTTTTATCGGTTTTTAAAAATAATTGTTGAAAAAATACCTATGTTTATATTGATTGTTGCTCTATTATAAAAAATATTTTATTTTAAAAGGAAAAACCCGTGAGTTATGAATTGACCCTCATCTTGAGGAATACAGACATTCTTGAATCCTTAAAGGAACAGGTTAAAAAGATTTTAAATAAATATGGGGTTTCAGTTATTTCCGAAGAGGCAGGGAATGTGAAAAAAATGGCATATCCGATCGATGATGAAACCGAAGGATATTTCTTTTTTATGCTGATCGAGTCTCCTGCAAATGCTGTTGAGAAAATAATAGGAGAGTTCCGTCTTAATAACGACATTTTACGTTATTTCTTCATTAAAGACAGCAAAAAGAAAACCGCGTAATTCAGGATATTCGATTTTCGGAATTTGAAATTCATTAAATTTTATTAAGGTTATAGAGGTAAAAAATGGCCGACGAGAACATCAACGAGGCAACCCAGGAAAATAAAGACGAGATCAAGAAAGAAGGAAAAGTTTTAGATGCAAATGATGGGCAGAGAGATGAAACGACAGCCTCGTCAGTCGATGCAGATTCAACAAAAAGCGCCGAAGCAAAAACAGAGCCTGTAAGAAAAACTTTTTACAGAAATGCCAGGCCGTTCAAAGCCGGCGCGTCTTCAAGCGGGAATTTTGACCAGAAAGATTCGCTAAGACATGCCAGATACAGAAAAAAGATGTGCAGATTCTGCGCTGACAAAAATATTAAAGTTGATTATAAAGACACTCAAATCCTGGGCAACTTTATTACTGAACGCGGTAAAATTCTGCCGAGAAGAATTACGGGCACCTGCTCCAAACATCAAAGAGATTTATCAAGAGCGATTAAAAGAGCAAGAATACTTGCCGTTTTGCCGTTCAGCGTTAAATAGGAAACCGTGTAAAATGCTTGAATATTTATTATTCCCTTGCCGACGGGCGGCATAATGATTTTTTCTGAAAATAAGTTCTTAAATTTTAAATGTGATCATAATAATAATTTCGATTATAATAATTAGCGCTTCCGCGGTATTCAGTTTTAAACAAAATAAGGGTCTGCGATTTTTCATTTTTATTTCTTCTTTGTCAATAACCTTAATCTGGACATTCAACCATTATTATCTGAGGAATTTCGAAAATACAGATATTTTGATGAATTCAAAGAGCGCATTCATCGAGAGTCTGAACCAGAATAATATTCCAGATAACGATAGAAGCCGGATGATCCAGAAAATAAATGAGGCGATCGATACAATTGAATATATCGTGCCTTTTGCCTATTTTTTAGATGCGCTGATTTTTTCCTTAATTATATTTTATATTTATAAATTTGTTTTTTATAAGAAGAAAAAAATTCCAGAACTCTATTCTGCACCGGAAAATAAAGATAATAAAGAAGAAATAAATTTAAACGAAATCGAGAGATTTAAAGTTCCTGAATATTTAATTTTTGTTTTTATTGCGTCATGGTTCGCTGTTTTACTGGTTGACAGATCAAGGAATAATTATTTATATTTAGCCGGATTGAATATTGCATTGATTTTATCCGGCTTCTATTTGATTCAGGCATTCGGAATAATAAAATTTATTTTGCGCAAAAAGAGTATGCCGTTTTCCTTGTTCCCGGCGGCTGTGCTTATCTTTTTATTTTTCGGCATGGAATATTTTATTTTTATTTTAATAATTTTGTCCAGCATCGGAGCTATTGATTTTTGGGCTGATTTCAGAAAGCTGGAACCGGATAAAAAAAAATCGTAATATTACTCTTATAAAAATTAACTTACTGACGGAGACTGATATGAAAGTAATACTTCAAAAGGATATCCCGAATTTAGGCGAATCCGGAGACATCAAAGAAGTTGCAGACGGGTATGCCAGAAATTTTCTTTTGCCGAGGAATCTGGTTATGTTAGCGAACGAAACCAGTAAAAAGATCCTCCAGCACCAGGAAAAAGTGATAAAGATAAAGAAAGCGAAACGCAGGAAGCAGAGCGAAAAGATCCTTGAGTCGCTTAACAATCTCGAGGTAAAAATAGCCGCGCAGGCAGGCGAAGAGGGAAAACTTTTCGGCGCTGTTACCGCTATCGATATTGCGAGAAAGCTCAGGGAACTCGGTTATGAGCTGGATAAAAGAAAGATCGCTCATCATGAGCCGATCAAGCAGGTCGGCGAATATACGATTCCCGTAAAACTCGACGTGGGATTAACCGCCAATCTGAAGGTAATTGTCGAAAAGGTCTGATAAATGACAATCGAAAATCTTCCGCCGCAGGATTTGGAAGCAGAGTCTTCGTGTATCGCTTCTATTCTTTTAAGCAAAGATGCCCTTTCAAAGGTTTCCGGCATCCTGGAGGTGGATGATTTCTATCTGGATAAACACAGGATTATTTATGAATCCATACTGGAATTGGAGAGAAAAAACTCTCCGATTGATCTTTTAACCCTCAAACAGCGACTTTCCGACAAGAATTTGTTTGACTCGATCGGCGGCGAACGCGCACTGGTCGATCTATACCGCAGCGTATCTACTTCCGCAAATGCCGAATTTTACGCGGGCAGGATAAAGGAATTAAGCATACGGAGAAAAATTATCAACGTCTCCGCCGAAGTGATCGAAAAATGCTACGATAAATCGAGAGATACGGATGAACTCGTCGATGAAATTGAAAGCGAAATATTCAAAGCAACGGAAAGAAGGGTAACAACAGATTTTGCCAGCATAGAATCCGTCATGGAAAAAACCATGAAGGACGTCGAACTCCTATACAGGGTAAAGAAACCGATAACTGGAACAGCAACCGGATTTTCGGACCTGGATTTTCTTCTGACGGGTCTTCATGAGTCCGAACTTATCATAATCGCGGCGCGACCGTCGATGGGTAAGACATCTCTCGCCCTTAACATGGCGAATAACATCGCCCTGAAAGAAAAAAAGCCAGTTCTTTTCTTTTCTCTGGAAATGCCCGCCACACAGCTGGGGATGAGACTGCTCTGCATAGAAACAATGATCGATTCGCAAAAAGTAAGGACCGGCAGGTTCGATTCCGGCGAGTTGAAGAGACTGACCGAAGTATCTTCGATACTCGCTAGAAGCCCAATCTATATTGACGATACTCCGAACGTAAACGTATTCCAGCTCAGATCGAAGGCCAGAAGAATGGCTCAGCAGAAAGGCTCGCTCGGCGTAATTATAGTGGATTATCTACAGTTAATTACGGGCACACGCGGTCTTGACAGGCACCTGCAGATCGCGGAAATAACGCGCTCGCTAAAACAGGTGGCCAGGGAGCTTGCAGTCCCTATCATTGCACTGTCCCAGCTATCGAGAGCCGTGGAAAGCAGAACGGACCAGAGACCGCAGCTTTCCGACCTTCGCGAATCCGGCGCAATCGAGCAGGATGCCGATATTGTTCTTTTCATTTACCGTGAAGAAAGAGTGCATCCGGATACCGATAAAAAAGGCATAGCCGAGATAATGATCGCGAAACAGAGGAACGGGCCCATAGGCAGCGTTGAACTTTTATTCTGGGAACAGCATACGAGATTCGGGAATCTCGATAAACTGCATACAGGCGAAAAGTTACCCGCCCAAAGCGAAGGTCCAGTTAACTGAACATGAAAAGCGACAAAAAAAGTTTGCTTATCCGGGTATTCGAAGAGATAGGCGGGCATTTTATATTTTTTTCTGAGACGGTTAAATGGATTTTCAGACCTCCTTTCGATATAAAGAATATTTTTGTCCAGATGCTGGAAATCGGCTATAAATCCATCCCGGTCACCGCCATTACCCTGTTCTTCACGGGGATGGTTATGGCTCTCCAGATAGGTAAAGCCATGGATAAGCTGATGTCCGGATCTTCGGTATTCATCGGAAGCGCCGTATCGATATCAATGTTCAGGGAGCTGTGCCCCGTTCTGACGGCGCTGCTTCTGGCGGGCAGGATCGGCTCTGCCATTGCAGCCGAGATCGGCACAATGCGGGTTACGGAGCAGATAGACGCGCTGGTAACGCTCAGGGCTAATCCGATACAATATCTTTCGGTACCCCGATTTTTAGCCTGCTTTATCATGACTCCAGCTCTTACGATAGTAACGGACATTGTCGGAATACTGGGAGGCGCTTTTGTGGCATTCGCGGTCCTGGGTATTAGTGTTGACAAATATTTCGAGAATATTCTAAATTATCTCTCCCTTGCCGATTTTTTGTCCGGACTGGCAAAGACATTTTTTTTCGGGATAGAAATTGCGGTAATTTCCTGTTACCAGGGATTCAAAACGACAGGCGGAGCCGAAGGCGTCGGCAAGTCTGCCATTCAGGCTGTCGTTAAATCATCAATGGTAATTCTTGTTTCGGATTATTTCTTTACCTATTTATTACAGTTCTTTGAGTAGAAAATACTATCTTAAAACGGCTGCGGTTGTGTTCCAGCCCCTCTGTTTATTACAGTATAAAATATTAAAATTTTCAATATATGAGCAAGCAAGAGAAAGAATTTTTTAATCTATTGAAACAGGACGGCGTAAGGGAAGAAATAATAAGCGCATTAAAAAAGTTCGATCAGAAAGATTTTTTCGACCAGATATTTTCGGGATATTTTTATTCCCATGAGCCGATACCGATCGGTTTCGGAGAAAAAGCCGATGCCTCGCCGACTCTTGCAAAGATGATAAATTATCTGAATCCCGACAGAGCGAGCAGGATACTGGAGATAGGCACGGGCTCGGGTTATTCAACCGCCGTTCTTTCAAGGCTGTTTGACGAGATTGTAACGGTCGACTATTATGAAGAGCTTGCATTAAGCGCTAAAGAAAGGCTTGCAGGATTGAAAATAAAAAACGTTACTTTCCTGGCAGGCGATATTATGGAACTTGGAGGCCTGTCCGGTTTGTTCGACGGGATTATTATTTTTGCAGCCTGCGCGAGTCGCCCGTTATTCCTGGCGGATTACCTGAAACAAAAAGGGAAAATCGTTTTTCCGATGGGGCCAATTTATCAGCAGCAAATAACAGTTGTGATCAATGAACCGGGAGAAAACGGCAGCCTTTATAAAATATCTTTTCATGATCTATGCAGCTTTACGCCTTTAATAGGGATGTACTAGCTTCACCCCGGTCTTGTTACAAAATTAATCATAACAGAATCTTCCTTGACCGGCTCATATGAGTAATCTCCGAAAATGCCTAAAACTTCCATTTTTTCATTTTTTAACAGGGTGACGATCTCATCGACGGAATATATTCTCTGTATGTGCATTTCAGTATCGACATAACCGTTATATTTGAATGTGAGCAGGGAATATATCAGTTTTTTATCGGTATCGTATTCATTGGCCCATTCGATATCTATGCCTCTTACCGAATAGTCCGTTTTGTTATTAAAAAAATATTTTTTTATATTATGTTCCGTCGTTATATCGAACATAAAAATACTGTCTTTGTGCATTATTCTTTTAACTGATTTTAAAACTCTGGAAAGATCGTATAAATCTAAAAAATAGTTGATCGTGTCGTGTACGGAAAAAATAAAATCGAATTTTTTTAACAGGCTGAAATCCTTCATGTCGGCGCAGAATATATGAAAATTTTTGTAAGCGCGGATATGAGCGACTTTGAGCATTTCAATTGAGTTATCCAGCCCGAATATCAAAAAATTGTCCCTCGAAAATTTCGCCCCGAATTTTCCGGTGCCGCACCCGAGTTCCAGCAGGGTTTTCGGATTGCCTGCGAATTCCAGCATTAATGATCTGATATATAAATACCAGCGTTCATAATCGATATGCTTTAATATATTATCATAAACCGAGGGAAAAATAGTATAAGGCTTCAAGGGGATTATTTTTTTTGTACTTTATTTTTTTTATCCGGTTCGTTTTTATTTTCTTCGATCCGGACATTTATAGCCGATTCGGTGATGGGAAGTGGCATATCTTCTCCCTTTTCGGCTTCGGGATCGCTTTTTTTCTCAATTTCGGCGTATTCTTCACGTCTTGCTTTGTTCTTTTCTTTTATGCGTTCAATGCCGGATATTATGTTTTTATCGTTGGGGTCCAGGGCGAATGCCTGGTTGAAATAACCGGCCGCATTCGACAGATTATCCAATTCTTCAAAGCATAATCCGGCATAGTAAAATAAAGAAGCTGTTTTTTCCTTGAACGCGAGAGCCCTTTCGAAATACGTCAATGCTTCTCTGGGTTTTCCGCTTGAATAAAGCAAAACTCCCATCTGGTACAACACCTTGGGATCGTCTTTTCTCAGCATCATTGCATTCTGCAGATATTCAAATGCTGCATCCAGATCCTGCAGAATTATACTCAATATCCCCAGATGATAATTTGCCTCAAAATGATTTTTATTGATCGAGAGAATAGCCCTGTATAGTTTTCTGGCCTCCTCCCAGTTTTTGTCCTTTTCGAACCTCAGCGCCGCATTGTAGTAATAGTTTTCCTTATATGACAGAGTGTCCCATATGTATTTCCTCAGGTCGCTCTTGTACTCGGATTTCCTGCGTAAATTGATTAGCTGCGAGGATTCGTTCTCATATTCTTTATTTGCTTCGTATAGCTCCGCTTTTTTCACTTCGGAAAGAAAAAATTTATTTGTCCAGAAGAGAGCCTGCATATTATAGAAAAAATTACTATTTGTTCCGGATTTGTCTGCAAGATCAAGGAAGGCGGAATTGTTTTCGATAAATCCGGCAATAAGATTTTTATCCGTTAAAAAATTGTCGGTTCCCCGGAGAAAACACAGCGGGGATAAATTTTCATTTCGCGCATAAACAATAAAGTCGTCTATTTCAAGAAATAAAATATGCGATAACATATGAAAGTCGTTATAAAAAATGTTCTTTAATTCGTTTTTTGATTCGAACGCTTCCCTGAAATTATTAATGTTATTCGGATAAATTTTCAGCGACTCAGGTTTATTTGACGATAGGAACACAAAGTAATTCGGGAAATAGCAGACAATAGTTTTTTTGAAAGTCTTCTTCAAGCTTTCTGCGGCCCGCGCAATATAGTCCTTTCTGCATCCGGCAGCCAGAATCTGAACAAATATGCCTTCGGGATTTAATTTATGCGTTATAAAGCCGAAATATTCCTTTGAAAACCTGAAAGCATTTACCGTCTGGTCAAAAAGATTCGGAATATCCACTATAATCCTGTAGGGCGATATCTTTTTATCCAGGAACGGGAGGATCTCCGACTGGTCAAGGACGTAATCCTGATCGCCGGAGACCGGAAGCGTATGATAATCCGTAATGCGGTCAGTCACGTAGTCGAGGCAATTTGCTCCTTTAAGCTGCGAGATCACTGGATTCCTGAAAAATTTTCTGTTGCCGTCTATGAAAAGCGATTCGCCCCAGCTGTCGCTGTCCGCATAAAGCAATACAGGCGATATGGAACGTTTCATATTTCTGACAGACGGATCGTCGGCATGGAATGCTCTTATCCCGTGTATAAGAACCGTGGCTTCATTTTCGATATACCTGGAATTATAATTTATAAAATTAAGTTTTTCAAAACCTGTTGTATGTTTTACATATAATTCCCTGTTTAACGGGATGCCGAAATACATATGCATAAGTATTAATACGGGAATAAAAATTAAAGTGCATATAAAAAAGAGAAGTTTTTTATATCCCTGAACCCCGGACTGAGTTAAATAAATACCCGGTATAAAAATATTCATCGAAGCGACAGTATACAGAAGAACAAAAAACCAGAAATACGTGAAGTCTATAAAATCAAGGGATATTAAAATCGGCGCAGGCAGAACAAGAAGTGAAAAGTTGATGATATTAAACCTCTTTTTATGGTTATTAAATATCAGTACGTGATTTATTGTCTGATACAATGAAAAACCCAGAATTAAGGTTACGGGAATAAAAATAAACACGGCTGCAGTAAAGGATACGGTATCCCTGAAGGTCACTAAGAATACCATTGAGATAATAAAAAAAATCGGGTAAAGCATCTCGGCGTAAATATACCAGAATGCCTGTTTTATTATTCTTGCCAGAATTATTCCGGCTGCGGCAGATGCGAGTGAAATAAGGATAAAGAAGATTTTTACATGGATAAAATCTCCGAAAAATTTAATAACAGTCGTGAAGCCGAGAAAGGAATATATAAGTATGTAAGTAAAATTCAGATATATGAAAAAGAGATCGTCTCTTCTGTCGCCGATCTGCTTTTTGCCGGAAGCCTGGTTGCTGTCCTTTGATTCCTGCGCATAAATGGGTTTCGGGTTATATGAAAGATTTATAAGAAATATAGTCGGAAGCACAGGGATAAGCAGGATGCCTGAATACAGGATTGAATCATCAATACAATAGAATGCCAGTGATAATATTATCCCCAGAGTCGCTCCTGCAAGTAAAAACAGTACTAACGGCAGTACAGCTCTTTTGCTGTCAATAAAATCTCCGCAGGAAATCTTAAGGAAATAGTTGATCTTTATTCCTGCGAAGAGAGAAACGGCAAATATCAGAAGAGCCGCGTAAAAAGGGCTTTTTATGTAAAAAAATAAAAGCGGATCGTAATTGCCGGGCATCGAATATCTGCCGTAAATATAGAACAGACACGATAATATAAATAATATATCCGAACCTATAAATATGTGTCTGTATTTCCCGACTCTCGATAAGGTAAATTTTGCTATGATGTTTCCGAAAAATATCCCGCTTAAACCGGAGACAAAAACCAGCCTCATTACTTGCTGGTAAATAAAATAATAATTAAGAATAAGAGATGAATAAATATATATAAATCCAAGAATGACAAATGACACGAATGCATTCAACAGCACAATTCTTCTCTGTGATACCTCGGGATAGCTGAATTCGCTGAGAAAAGTCATTTGCTAAATGGTCTCCGGCTTTATAAAAAGATTGTAAACGCCATATCTCCCGGCAAAATGTCGGTCGGCATATTTACTTTGTGTTGTTGATTATCTGGTGAGAGTTAATTCGCTATTATAATATGTACAAAAGCCAAAAGCAAGTTTTAATAATACGATATGTTAATCTGTCTCCCGTTTAACAGCGCTGCTTCGCATTATTAAAATCCTGCATTTATATTTTGTTCTAAAGTTAAAAAAAAACGATTAAATTACAACTACTTTTTATGTTTTGAATGTATGGGCAATATAACCGGGATAATCGTATTCCGAAGAAGGGGCATTAAAGTGAAAAATTAATATAAAATACAGAATTTTAGATTGCTTTGAACGGGTAAATATATTAGGATATATTTCAGGAAAACAGGCAAATCAGGATATCCGGTTATATAAATAATGGCGTACTTTTATAATAAAAAATTGTAACATATAATGTTAAATTTACCGTTAATAATAGAGAATAATGATATTTTGACGAATTTTCGAGGCTATTTATGGAAATAGATTATTATCCGGAAAATAATCTTATCGTATTGCTTCTGCTGACCTTGTTGACTGCCGGGTTATACTTATTCTGGTGGATCGCCCGGGTAAGCAGAATATTCAATGAGAATCCGATATCGAATATCATGCTCATTATATTTACGGCCGGCATTTGGTATTTATATATCAGCCTCAAATATATCCAGAAATCCGAACAGTTGAACGGAAGGGATGCGAAGTGGTATACTATATTTTTTCTTCCTTTATCGTTTTTGATTATCCAGAACAACATCAATGAAAGATATTTCCCGGGCAGATAACGCAAGGAGAAAGTGATGATAGTCAGCTGCACAAACTGCAAATCCCAGTATTCCGTGAATGATTCCAAGATCAGGGATAAGATCTTCGGTTTTACCTGTCCTAAGTGCGGAACTAACGTAGAGATCGACAACCGCCAGGAGAAGAGAGAAAGAGAGACGCATGAACCTGTTGCCGAAAAACCTGTAAAGAAAGAGATTCCCGGGAAAACCGCGGAAGAAAAAAAATCTCCGATAGGCGCTGATTTTACGGATGACGAGGGATTGATCGGCGAAGACGGTCTTATTGGCGATATAATGGGGCCATCTGATGAAGACGGGACTGAGACGGAAAGTGCGGCAGCCGCGGGATATATGAAGAAGAGCGGCAATGTTATAGAAGAGCAGCCGGAGCTGCCGACTGAAGACGAACTGAGCGGCGCGCTGGAAAATCTGAGTTCCAGGATGGAAGATGAGGATAGCTCATTTAATATAAGCGATATGGACCTGCCGGACCTCGAGAGTCTCGGCGATATTTCGGAAACAGGCGAGACGGCGGAAGATGCGATTAATATATCCGAGCGTGAAAATGTCCGAGGGAAGGAGGCCGCGAAGAAATTTGAGGATGATTTTCTTATTGAGGAAGAGCCGGGGGATGAAAACGTTTTTGAAAAAGCTGAAGAAATAGACATTAATTCGATTTTAGGTGAAGATAAAAAATCCGATAAAGCGTCTGCCGGTAAAAAAGCATTACCTGATGAAGAAGATATTACAATTGATCTGGATTCGCTGGATATCCAGCTTGAGGAAAATATTGAAAACCTTAATGGAGAAACCAGAGAGATAGAAGAGCTTTCCGATACTTTCGAACCGTTGAGCACAGACAGCCTGGACATCAGCGACATTGGGGATGAGATTAAAGAGATCGGGAAAAAAGAAGAGAGAAAAGAACAATTGAAAACCAGGCCGGAAGCGGTAAAAGAAGACGACGAAAATATAACATTGGATCTTGACGCGCTCGATCTGACCCTGGATGAAGTTGAAGAACTGAAAGAGGGTGAGGCCGTGGATCTGGATGATGAAAGGATATCGCTTTCTGACGCGGGACTTACTCCCGAAGAGCTTGTAAAAGAGGAAGAAGCCGGGAAGATAGCGGAGACCGAAGAAGAGGATATCAGGCTTACAATTGACGAAGTTGCTCCCGAAGTGAGCAAAATACCGGCAAAAAAAACCGATGAGCTCGACCTTATTGAAGAGGGGTCGGTGGAAATTGAACTGGATGAGTTTGATGATGACGATTTCTTTAAAAAAGACGAGAAGGTCGTTAAACCCGATGATATACATTTAAGCAGGGATTTTAAAGAGCATGAACTGGAAATTTCAAGCCCCGATGCGGATATCAGGGACACTGTTCCCCGCGGCATGATCAATTTTTCTATTGATTATTCCCTTAAATTTTCAAGGACAGGGGCAATCTTCAGGCTTATCTGTCTTTATCCAATTGTGCTTATCCCTCACTTCATAGTATTACTGATTTATTCCGTATTATCCGCCATTCTGTCATTTTTTAACTGGATTATAATCGCATTCTCCGGCTTACACGAGGAAGATTTTACTGCGATACAGGAAAACACGATAAGGTATATGCTTTCGCTCAGCGCATGCAGCATCGATGCAGTGGAAGAAATGCCGAAATTTGCCGGCAGAAAGGACATTGATTATCCTCTTCAATATGATGCCACATATCCTATCCGTTACTCCAGGATTATTGCCGTTCTGAGGATCAGTATGATAGGAATAATATTAGCGGCGCTGCCTCATTTGATCCTGATCACAATACTGTCCATAGGGTGCGTTATAATTTATCTGATCGGTCTGCTTTCAATAATAGTACGCAGAAAATGGCCGAAAGTATTATTCGATTTTATCGTACGATACTACAGGTATTATGCCGGCATATTATCCTTTATTACCGGGGTCGTTGACAGATATCCGTCTTTTAAATTCGAGTAGGACACGGGACACATCTTAAAATAAATTTATAGTTGTTTTTCCACGCCTGAAATGCTCTAAATATTAACTGCAAGTATTGCGGATTAAAAGATTCCCCATTAAGTAAAACGGATCAATGACATGAAGGTTGAAGATTTTTCCAGGAAGATAATCAGGTTTGACGAAATAGAGAACTTATGCCGCAAGATTAAGAAGAAAGGGAAAACAATCGTCACAACCAACGGATGTTTCGACATTCTTCACCTGGGACATATAGACTATCTCGAACGAGCCTCCAGGCTGGGAGATATTCTGGTTGTAGGAATCAACAGCCAGGAGTCGGTAAGAAGAATAAAAGGCAACGGCAGGCCGGTAACAGGCGAGGAGGGCCGTATTTCCGTAGTTGCGGCGCTCGGTTTTGTCGATTATTGCGTGCTGTTTCATGAAGACACCCCCGTTGAATTGCTTAAAAAAATCAAGCCTGATATTCATGTGAAAGGAGGCGATTACTCGCCTGACGAATTAGTAGAGAAAAAAGTTATTGAAGATAACGGCGGAATAATAAAAATATTGCCTCTTGTGAAAGGATATTCCACGACGAATATTGTTGCGAAACTATGCAGTGGAAAAAGATAGAGTTGGTTGATTTAAATATATTAATAAGCGAATTTGCTGCTTCGATTATGAATCCCTCCGGCTTCTCTGCGTCCTTTAAATAATAGGGAGTAGGAAATCTCCCGGCCTCCTGAGACCCCGCGCGAAGCCTCCCCTTGGGACGGGGAGGGTGCGCTAGTTGTGAAGTTTATAATGTGAATAATATCTTTTATTCCAGGATTGTGCCCTCTTGGGGGGATAGAGGGCAAAAAAGGAGTGACAATAGAAGAGGAGCACAGTTTTAATATATTAATACAAATAATTGTTTACAGGAAGAGGCTTCCCCTGGATGCAGTGGAGATTTATTACATATTAAGCAAATATTTTGGAATAAAATATTAAATTTTAATGGAAGATATTTTCGGAAAATCAGGGTATCTGAGCAGAGTACATAGTAATTTTGAATTTCGCGGCGAACAGCTCCAGATGGCGGAATTCATAATGGAGAGGCTTCTCGATAAGGAGAATGCTCTCATCGAAGCTGGTACGGGAATCGGCAAGACCCTGGCATATCTTATACCCGCAATTCTGTACAGTCTGGACAATAAGAAGATCGTTGCGGTAAGTACCGAGACAAAAGCGCTTCAAAAGCAGCTTGTCGACAAAGACATACGACTTGCAAGAAAGGTCATTAAAGAATACACCGGAAAGGATTTCAGGCATTCACTTTGTCTGGGCAGTTCCAATTATCCGTGCAGAAGACGATTTGAAACTCTTATACTGCGCGGAGGTTTTGAAGCAGGCGATAAATACGCGATCGATGCAATAACGGATGCGTTCGCCGGGAAAGGCGTATTTTCCAGATTTGACCTGTCTGTGCCGAACAAGCTGTGGGAAGAGATTTACAGGGAGAGCGAAGCATGTAATTCTCATCGCTGTCCATTTTCCACGAAGTGCGTTTATTTAAGAGCCAAAAGAGAATGGCAGAACTCAAATCTGCTGGTAATGAATCACTATCTTTTCTTTTCGAATATATCGGCAGGCAAAGCCTATCTGCCGAAATTTGACATTGTGATCTTCGATGAAGCTCACTCGATCGAAGAGATAGCTTCGGATCAGCTAGGATTTGAAGAAAGCTATAACAGCACAATGGAGACTCTTCAGAATGTCTATAAAAGATCGAGAAAAAGCAGCATTGCGAACAGGATATCAGGCGAAAAAGACAGAAAACGCACGGTGGAAGCGGTAAATGCCATTTCGAAAGAGCTGAACCTCTTTTTTGAAAAACTCAGAGACCTTTTCAAGGATGATCAGCAGACTTTCCGCATTAGGGAGTCCCTGCCGTTCGGCGACATGCTGGTAAAACATCTTAAGGATATTCTGGTTATTTTTGAAAGAGTTCAGGATGATTTTACGGAAGATACTGTAAACATTGATTTTGAAATTGCACGCGGCAGATTGTTCTCATTTTTACAGAACCTTGAATCGCTGATACATCTGCAAAATTCGAATTTTGTCTACTGGATCGAAAAAGAAAGCGAGGCAATGCTTGGCGACATTCATTTGATGGGGAAACCTGTCGATGTATCACAGCCGATGTATCATGAAATCAATTCGTTTTACGACAGCTGCATTTTCGTAAGCGCCGCATTGACCGCTAAAAGAGAATTTTCGTTCATTGCCGACAGGCTCGGAGTTTTCGATTACAGACCGCTGCTTCTGGATTCGCCGTTCGATTATAAGAACCAGGTTGTGCTGTATCTGGAAAAGAATTCAAACAGTCCCGATGAAGCCGGATATATCGAGCAGGCTGCTGACATTTCATCAGGGATCATCGATCTTGTCGGCGGGAATTGCCTCATGCTATTTACATCATATAAAATGCTTGAAACGATCAGGCGCAGGCTCGTAAATCTGACAAAGAATACTATTTACGCCCAGGGTGATTTCTCCGCAGTGGAGACAGTCGAGCGATATATAAATGATGACGGATCGATTCTGATGGGCACGCATTCTTTCTGGCAGGGTATAGACCTGCCCGGCGATCTCCTGCGCGGCGTAATAATGATGCGCCTGCCTTTCAGCGTGCCGGACAGGCCCATAACGCAGGCCAGGATAGAAAGACTCGAAGAACGCGGATTGAACCCGTTCTCGTCATACCAGATACCGAGCGCCGTGATCAAGTTCAAACAGGGGTTCGGCAGGCTTATCAGGAGCAAAGAGGACCGCGGCATTGTTGCAGTGCTCGACCCGCGAATACTTTCAAAGGGATACGGCAAAATGTTCCTTGAATCGCTCCCGGATTGTAAAGTTGTTTATTCGCTTGAAGAGCTGAAACGCACTTTTTCTTCGCCTGTAGTGTAGTTTATTATAGCCAATATCTCACCTGTTTCAGTAATTTTGATGTGAAAATTTATTCCAGATTGGTGCCCCCTTTGCAGGATCTGACATCTGTCCATATTTATTATGGGAATGAAAAAAAGTAACCGGAGAAGGATGCGCAATACTATTCCAGCCCCCTATCCCCCGGAGGGGGCACCTGTTCTGATGGTTTTTTTCTGAAGATTTTAGTATTTTTAGAATCATTCGAATATTAGATGAAGAAATGAAATATATAGCAGAAGTTTTTTTATGCCCCCTTTGGGGGTTAGGGGGAGTGTGAAGGCATCAGTTGTTTTGATAAAATGAGAAGCGTATTAAACTTAGTGGCATAAGTTGAAGAGTGCTAATGTCATTTCCCGATATTCCTGAAAGAACTTTTTAATTAGGAAAACATCTTTACAAATGTTAAAAGAAATTAAAGATTTGCATTCTATAATCGGGGAAAATAGATGATCCAGCTGATAGACAAATTAAATAAAAACCAGAAAGAGGCTGTGGTTCATACCGAAGGGCCTCTGCTTATACTCGCAGGCGCGGGTTCAGGGAAAACAAGGGTGATCACATACCGTATTGCATATCTGCTTAAAGAGAAAAGAGTTCCCCCTTATTGCATCATGGCTGTTACATTTACGAACAAAGCGGCGGCAGAGATGAAAAAAAGAGTGATAGATCTGGTCGGGCCTGAAGGCAACAGCGTGTTCATAAAAACATTTCATTCTGCGGCGGTATATATTCTAAGGAAGTACGGCGAGAGAATCGGGATACCGCGTTCATTCTCAATATATGACACAGGCGATCAGGAATCTCTAATAAAAGACATTCTTATGGAGATGCGCATTGATCCCAAAAAGATCAAGCCGCGCACAATCGCTTCGCGTATTTCAGAAATAAAGAACAGACCCGAATTCTTTACGCACGGTCCCGACAGCCTTATGCCGGATAATCTTCCGTTCAATTTTCCCGAGGTCTATTCGGTTTACCACCGCCGCTTAAGAAGACTTTGCGCACTCGACTTCGACGATCTGCTTATTGAAACCACAAGACTGCTGGGTGAATATCCGGAAGAAACCTCAAAAATGCAGAAACAGTGGAAATATTTCATGATAGACGAATACCAGGATACGAACCACGCGCAATATTTGATCTGCAGATACCTGTCATCCGGCTCAAGGAATCTGTGCGTTGTGGGCGACGATGATCAGTCGATCTATTCGTGGAGAGGGGCTGATATCCGCAACATTCTCAACTTTGAAAAAGATTATAATGAAGCGAAGGTTGTTACTCTCGGAGAAAATTACAGATCGACTATGCCTATACTTGAATCCGCAGCCTGTGTCATAAAAAATAACAGGCAGCGGAAGGATAAGCGGCTTAAGGCCGTAAGGGGCGAAGGCGAACCGGTCGTCTGGTGCCAGACAAATAACGAATACGGCGAAGCTGAGTACGTCATCAACACTATTATCACATTGAAAAACAGGGAGCGGCTCAGGAATAAGGACTTTGCGATATTTTACAGGACAAACGCCCAGTCAAGGATTTTTGAGGATTACCTGAGAAGGGAGAATATACCTTACAGGATTGTCGGCGGGCTGAAGTTCTACGACAGAAAGGAGATAAAGGATATTCTCGCGTATCTCCGGGTGATCGCAAATCCGTCAGATATTGTTTCAATGCTAAGGATCATTAATGAGCCTGCCAGGGGGCTGGGAGATGTCACTATTGAAGCGCTTCGCGTGACTGCAAAAGAAAAAGGAATATCCGAATGGGAAGTTATAGAAAAGGAAATGGATATAAAAGGGAAGCAGCCGAAGGGGATTAAAGAGTTCAGGGAGATCATTAAAGACGGCATGGAAGCGGCAAAGAATATCCCCGACAATTTAAGCCTTGCCGATTTTGTTAGTGAGATACTTAAGACATCCGGCTACAGAAAAAACCTTGAAGATGAAGATAGCATCGAGAGCAGGGCGAGACTGGAAAACATCGCGGAATTCCTGAACAGCATTTATGATTATGAAGCCATGAACATGCGCGTTACACTCGATGAGTTTCTGCAGACTGTTTCGCTTCTGACGTCCGAAGAGAATCCCGAGGTTGGCGACGAAACCGGGAATATAACCCTAATGACAGTGCATATTGCGAAAGGTCTTGAGTTCCCGGTCGTATTTTTAACCGGGATGGAAGACGGAACTTTCCCTCACAGCATGTCGAGCGACACGGAAGAAGGGCTGGAAGAAGAGAGAAGACTGTGTTATGTCGGAATTACACGCGCTATGAACAGATTGTTTATTACGAATGCCGCGATGAGAAGGAGCTACAGCGAGCAGAGGTTTAAAGTACCTTCGAGGTTTATACGCGAGATCCCGGAAGAATTGCTTGAGCCCGCCGAATACATTTCCGGCGATTATTCTCCGGAAGCAAAAAATGATTATTATCCCGGAGCGAAGAAAAAAAATAATTATTCTGAAAAAGCCGAAAATAATTTTTCCGAAGAGACAGGCAGAGGCAGCCGGTTCAGGATCAAAGAGATCGTTATGCATCCCAGATACGGCACCGGGATAATAACCGGCATAAAGGGCGCCGGAGACAATATCAAGCTGACAATAACTTTTAACGGCAGGAGCAAATCTTTTCTGGAAAAGTACGCGAACCTTCAAAAGATAGATTAAATAACATATTATATTAATTCTTTTTAATTCAAAGACTGATATATTTTTATTTGACTTCGGTAATAAATGTAATAATATATAATAAAATATGTCACATCAGCAAATGGAGGGAAAATGGCAAATTTAACCGAAATTAATAATAATAATTTTAAAACAGAGGTACTAGATGCCAAAGGGAAAGTACTTGTCGACTTCTGGGCGCCATGGTGCGGGCCATGCAGAATGCAGACCCCGATACTCGAAAAACTCGCGGCGGCCGGTGAAATCAAAGCAAAGGTCGTGAAAGTAAATACCGATGAAAATCAGGAAATCGCCGGCAGGTATTCCATCCAATCCATCCCGACCCTTATTCTTTTTGAAAACGGCAAAGAATTGGAAAGGATGATAGGAACCCAGCCGGAGAACGTATTAAAAAGCAAACTTCAGTAAAGCTGTAAAATACTTTCAGAAAAAATCGACAAGCCGGGAAAATTATTTCCGACTTGTCGGTAACCCCTTAATGGAACCTTTAAATTTTTAAAGGTTCGCCGCAAATAATTTTAATTAATTTTCATTCAGTTTATTCAATTACGTATCGATATTAATAATCAGTAATGGGCGTATTGCCGGTAATTTGCGAATATTATTTCCGGAAAATGCAACTACTTGATAAGAAGCTATTTATTAAGTCATTGCTTTATAAATTTGGCAGTACTGGATAATTGTTTAATTTACCACGGGAATCGATGATGCAATATATTCCGAATATAAATTTTGTAAAGACCCTTGATAATCCGATGCAATTAAGTGCGAATGCTACCGATGTATCAAAGGGAAATAAGTCTTCCTCTCACGGTTTCAGCAATATTCTTCAGGTCCAATTGCAAAATGCAGGAATCCGTTCCGAAGAATTGGTGCCTGCCGACCGTAATGAAACGCGACATTCCGGCAAAAGCAGCAGTGAAAAGGATGTCCAGGAAAGACACGAATCCCGGGATCTTAAAAATAACAGTGTAAATACCGGAGAAACAGCTCAAAAGGAAAAGACTAAAGGCAATCCTTCCGGTTCAATTAATGAATCAGATGCTAAAGTGAAAGATAAAATCGAGGCAGAACCTTTAAAAGAAAAATATAAAGCAGGCAAAGCTGACGATATCGCGTTCTTATTAAAAACAATTAATCATATTTTAGAAATGTTAAAAGGTGCTGCTTTTGATAAGAAGCAGAGCAATGAGATAAAATCGACTCTTCTCGAATTAAAGAACAGCGTGGAAACAAAAAATAATTTTGCAGATAAGAAGTCTGTTGTTTCGCCGGCTGTCCCGGATATTAAGAATCTGCTGGATAGACTTGAAAAACTGGTAGAAACCGTGAACGACAGGTCCGGTTCGAAAAAATTACGCTCAAAAGAATTTAATTTTGAGAAAAAACAGGATGCCGGTATTGCGGATAATGCAACTGTTCAAACTCTAAGAAAACAGATATCAAATTTAATAGATGAGATAAAGCAGCACTTGAATATTCGCAGACAGGAAAATGCAGCGTACGGCAACAATGAACCTGATAATAAAAATATAAATGCACATAAAGTATTCAATGAAGTTCCCGCAAACGAAAAAAAAGAAAATACGCATTCAAAGGATAACGGAGCTGCGTTTAATTTTTCTTCTTTCCGCAAAGAGACCGAAAGCGCCGCTTCCATTCGGCAGAAGCCGGATGCCGGATACGCGGGGAAAAGAAGCGGTTTCGGCGATCAGCTGGATATCATAATGCAGAACGCAAAGGTAACGATGCAGGACAGCAGGAACGGGAGCTTCTCAATAAGGCTTTATCCCGAATCGCTTGGTAAGGTTAATGTTAATCTGAGCCTCGAACAGGGCGTCCTGTTCGGCAAGTTCCTTGTGGACAGCACAGATGCGAAAGATGCGCTTCTTGAAAATATTCAATCTGTAATCGACCGGCTTCGCGAGGAAGGAATATCCGTCGGCGGATTTAATGTAAATGTAAGGGATGAGAAGAAACCTTTCTTCGAATACAGCGAGGAAGTTCCATTGCATATGGCCGCCGGGATGCAAACTGGAAGCGCAGGAGCGGAATATGAATCGAATTCGTCGTATGTGCATAGCGGCGAAATAGATATGATTATTTAAAGAATATCAGAGGAAATATTTATGGAAAATACTTCTGTGGCAATAAACAGCTCAATAAAAAAAACCGATAGCAATAATATTTTATCCAAACCGAAAAAAAACAGGATCGGGAATGAGAACCTGGACAAGGATGCTTTCCTGAAGCTCCTTGTAACCGAACTGAGGCATCAGGACCCGACACAGCCTATGGAGAACAAGGAGTTCATTTCACAAATGGCGCAGTTCTCCGCGCTTGAGCAAATGACCAACGTAAACAAGTCCGTTCAGCAGCTTAACAGGACTTCCCGCTCGGCTGAAGCATATTCGCTGCTCGGGAAAAACGTAAAGGCGTTCGACCCGGCATCGGGGGTAAAGGTTGAGGGGACGGTAACATCTATATTCTTTAAAAATGATGAAATAAGACTGATGGTAAACGGCAGGGAGATCGGCTTGAACGATATACATGCCGTATATACCGGCGAGCCGGGCAATAAGGCCGGGAAAATAAACGATAATAAAAATAATACTGCTAAAGATAATAAGAATAATAACGATACTATTAAGGCAGACGATAAGGCAGATAAACAGGCAACAGTTAATTAGTTATTAAAATTTTTTTGATTCAGGAGCATAATCGCCATGATGAGATCACTTTTTTCCGGTGTATCCGGATTGAAAAACCATCAAACCAGAATGGACGTAGTCGGCAACAATATCTCCAATGTAAATACATATGGTTTTAAAACCAGCAGGGTGACATTCCAGGATATGTTGTCACAGACGATCGCAGGCGCGGCAAAACCGGAAGAGAACAAAGGGGGGGTAAATCCTAAACAGATAGGTCTGGGGATGACGATTGCTTCGATTGACAGGCTGTTCACACAGGGCAGCCTCCAGACGACGGGAAATCAGACCGACCTCGCTATTTCCGGCGACGGTTTTTTTGTAACGGCAAAAGGCGATAAAAAATATTATACGAGAGCCGGAAATTTTACAATCGATAAAGACGGTACTCTGGTAAGCCCTGCTAACGGACTTAGGGTCCAGGGCTGGATGGCGACCAGAAATGAAAGAGGCGAAAAAGTCGTCAACACATCCGGGACGGTTGAGGATCTTATAATCCCGATTTACGGGAAAGTGGAAGCGAAGGAAACCAGTTATATTAAATATAAATGCAATCTCGATTCGAAGATGCCCGTTTTACCGCCAAACGCAACAGGCGCGATGAGGGCATCGGCAGGAGTGACGACCAACATCGATGTTTACGACAAGCTGGGCGATCCTCACAGGCTGACGCTTACGTTCTGGAAAACCGCTCCCAACCAGTGGACCGCATCCGCAGCAGTAACAGGCTCTATCGGCCCCGTCACTCTCGATGTGCCCGCGGGCGCAAGCCAGCCGGACCAGGCGAACACATCCGGCAGAATGAACCTGCGTTTTTCTCCCGAGGGAAGGCTTATTTCAGCCGCGGACGAAGGCAGCCCGGATGAGCTGAACCAGGGAAATATTTCCGTGAATTTCAAATACCGCGTCGCGGGAGATCCTACCGTAAGAAATATTTCGATGGATCTCGGCAAAGCAGGTCTCGTTGAAGGAATAACGCAGTATTCAAGCCCTTCGACAACCAAGGCGGTTGAACAGAATGGATTTACAATGGGATACATGGAGGCGTACAATATCGACGATTCCGGCGTCATTACGGGCGTTTACTCCAACGGCACGAAAGAGACCGTAGGCCAGGTCGGCATGGCTGTATTTACCAATCCGGGCGGGTTGACCGCTATCGGCGATAACCTGTTCGAGACATCGAACAACTCCGGTATGCCGAACATCGGCGCGGCCTCGGAAGCAGGCAGAGGCAAGATAGCCGCCGGAACTCTCGAAATGTCTAACGTCGACCTCTCGGAGCAGTTTACGGATATGATAATTACACAGCGCGGCTTCCAGGCAAACTCCAGAACAATTGTAACCTCTGACCAGATGCTTCAGGAATTGATAAATCTCAAAAGATAAACCTCATTAAATTAAACTCTTTACATTTTAGAATGGGCTGCTGATTATATTAACAGCCCATTTCCTATTTTATAATTACAACAAGAATATAACTCAAAATCAAGATAATAATCATTAATAGCATATCAGTAAAAACACCGGCACAGGGGCATATTGCCGATCGCCTTTAAGAGGTTTTAAGATGCACTCCAGGATAATTCCATACATAAAATTTTTGAGATCCGTCAGGCTTGCAATAACATTAATAATATATATTATCGTTTTTTTTACTTTAGCCAGTTTTATTATCCAGAATGAAAGTCCAGATTATTATTATTATAATTACGGGAAAATTCTTGGAAATATTATAATAATCACAGGATTGAATAATTTTATACGTTCATTATTTTTTATAATACCCGGATTTTTATTTTTTGTAAACCTGCTGTTCTGTGCTTTTCACAGGCTGTTAACACGGGCAAAGAATAATCTTCCTTTGCGGCCCGGTCCCGATATAATTCATTTTGGCGTAATGATGCTTCTGATCGGAGGCTCCCTTTCGTCTGCGCTGCGTCAGGACAGGGTGATCTATCTTTCGCCGGATGAAAGAATCGAGATAGCCGGCAGATACGAACTCACGCTTAAAAAATTTGAACATATGAAATACCCTGACGGAAGACCTAAAAAATGGATAAGCACGGTGCTGGTAAAAGACGGCGAAAATAATCAAAAGGAATTCGGAGTCGAAGTCAATAAACCTGCAAGCTTCGGCAACTATAAACTGTACCAGGAATCATATTCTTTGTATGAAGAGCTGACTTTTAAAGACAGATACGGGAAATTTTTTAAAATCAGGAACAATGAGGGTCTTAAAAATTTTAAAAACCATATATATTTTAATAAAATTGAAAATCAAAAAGCACGGCTCGTTATCTGGGATAAAAAAAAATCTCACATCATCAGACTGCTCGGCCGCGGAGAAAGTATTGATGGTTTCACTTTAACAGATTTATCCGGCGGTAACCTATCGGGTTTAAAGATCGTTTACGATCCCGGGATTATGCCGGTTATAATATCCTTTATAATTATATCCTGCGGTTTATTTATTGCTTTTTATCAGAAGAAAGGAGAGTCTGGAATATAAATGCCTACAGCCAGTTTTTTGATCCAGATAATCGCGCTCCTTGTTCAAATATATTTTATTTTTGCAAGGAAGAAGATGAACACCGATTTATCCTATGTTTTTACACTTTCCGCATTGCTGTTGCTGGGTGAGATAACATACAGAAGCATTGAGATCAGTTTCATTGCCGTTACCGGTATGTTCGAAGCGCTGGTTTTATTTTCTGCCCTGATAAACCTGATGATTTTTGCCTATATAAAGTGGCAGAAAGACAATGCTGATATCAAAATAATATCCGGCAGCACTTTCATCAGCATAGTATTTCTTGCCTTGGCATCGTCTCCCATAGCGCCGAAAGATATTCTGCCTCCGATACCGGCTTTGCGCTCGAACTGGCTTGTGCTCCATGTGGCATTTACGTTCATCGGAGAGGCTTTTTTTACGCTGTCTTTTTTTTCAGGGCTATTCTTTTTATTAAATAAAGATGAGGAAAGAAAGAACTATCTGGACAGACTTACTTATATATTTATTGGGATCGGCTACCCGGCATTTACAGCCGGTGCTATTATCTTCGGATCCATCTGGGCATACTATGCCTGGGGTAATTACTGGTCGTGGGATCCCAAAGAAACTTGGTCTCTTATAACATGGCTGATCTATACTCTCTACCTGCACACCAGGATTATCAGAAAGAAAAAAGGAACTGCAGCAGCGGCATTATCGGTTGCAGGCTATCTCGCGACCATGTTCACTTTTTTCGGGGTTAATTACTTCCTGTCTGGATTGCATAGCTACAGATGAATCCGGCATCCTGTCAGTCAACGACAACCGGCAGCATGATCTGGGCCAGTACGCCGCTTCTTGTCTGATTGTCAATATGACTTTTAACATCCTGTATTAAAAAAAGACCGCCGTGTTTCCTTGTTATATTATCCACGACCGTTAATCCCAGCCCCAGACCGAATTTTTCAACTTTACTTATGCTTTCATCCGGCGGCGCAATTCTGAAAAAAGGCTCGAGCACCAGTTTTTCGTATTTTTGCGGGATGCCGCCATACGGTTTTTCGGATACTTCATTCATTATGCAAAGCCACAGATATCCTTCTCTAATAAAGGAAAAGATATTGATTGTGCTTCCGGGGACTGAATATTTATATGCATTAATGACAACCTCTTCGATAATCAGGTACAATTTTTCAAGATTCAGATTCAAACTGCATTTTATTTTCAGTTCGGGATACGTAATCTTCAGATTTTTTTTCTCCAGATACGGTTCGATTTCTTTTAACATGCCCGGGATAGCCGCAATAAGCTCGGCCGAACTGCTTTCTTTAACCGGGAACAGGTTTTCAAGCAGGTTCGAAATCTCGTGCAGCCAGTTCAGCTGTGTATTGCATGTTTCGTAATTCTCAAGAAGCAGGTCGAGCATTTCCTTATTAATTAAATAATTGCTCCCTTCCTCTTTTTTTGTGTTTAAAATAATATCGATGATACTGAGCAATGAACCGAAGCCTTTACCCTGCATCAGCGAGGTTTTCAGGTTATATATTGATTTAATTTCAGCATAATCCTTCGAGGATATTCTGCGGTCCTCTTTGTAATTGAGCCACTCCAGCTGGTTGCGGATTTTAAGAGACGCGCTGTCTGCCAGGTTTATCTCCATTTCTTTAAGGTGTTTGTATTCAATACTTTTCTTTATGACCCGCTGGAACATCTGGGGATCCAATGGTTTTATCAAGTAATCGAATACTCCCATTTTCATAATATCAATGATTGTATCGGATGAATCGAGCGCTGTTTGCACCAGTATTATCGCGTCAGGGATTTTTTCCTTGAGCTTTTTAATAAATGTTTTCCCATCCATCACAGGCATCATAAGATCCACAATGAATATTGAAAACTGTCTCTTTTCCATCAATTCAAGCCCCTTCTGCCCGTTTTCGGCTATTTCACAGGGAAATCCCATATTTTTACAGAGTTCTTTTAAAAGGATCTGGTTTTCCATTACATCTTCAAGTATGAGTATTGGATTTTTTAGGAAGTTAATATCGTATTTCTTGATGGATGCATCTTCATTCTTTGAAGTCATTATTCGTCCTCCATAGTAATAAACAGAATATGAACAGAAAATAATTTTAAATAATTACCTGAAAAAATCGGCTGCCTGATGCCGCGCGGAGAGGATCGCCGATAAACAGAATCCTCTGATCAAATAGCCGGCATTGTTATCGTGAACGTTGAACCTTCTCCTTCTTTGCTTTTTACTGAAATTGATCCGCCGTGAGCATCTACGATTTTTTTCACGATACTGAGACCGACGCCGATCCCCTGATTTTCTCTTTGCAGCCCTTTGTCCCCGATTGAAAAAGCATTGAATAATTGGCCCTGAAGTTCTTTTTTTATCCCGATGCCGTTATCGGTGATGTTTATTTCGATGGAATTATTTTTCCTGAGGACGCTTATTTCTATCCGGCCGTCATCTCTGGTAAATTTAACGGAGTTGGATAAGAGCTGAAGGAACATTTGCTCCAGTCTGAACTCGTCTCCAAGAATCGCAGAATTAATATTGGCATTCGTATAGTCTATTTTTCGATTTTTCCGCTCTGTCTTTTCGGTAATCTTATTAATACAGGAATTTAAAACGGTTTCTACCAGGATAGGTTTTTTTTCGAATTTTATTTTCCCGGCATCGATTTTTATGAGGTCCAGTATCTTGTTGATCATTTGAAGAAGACGAGTGCCTGAATTTTTAATGTTTTCTAAATATTTACTATATGTGTTTGCATCGTATCCGCATACCATCAGTTTTGAAAATCCGAGTATGGAGTTCAGCGGTGTTCTTAATTCGTGGCTCATATTTGCAATAAATTCGCTTTTTGCCCTGTTCGCAGCCTCTGCCATTTCTCTTGAATGCATCAGTTCAAATGTGCGTTCTTTGACCAGTTCTTCGAGATTATCGCGATTGGTTTTTAATTCTTCTTCCGCCTGCTTGCGCTCGGTAATATCCCTGGAGGTGATAACAATGCAGGAGATGGCGCCGTTCGTATCCAGAACCGGATTGAACTTTGATTCCAGTATTCGCCATGAACCGTTTTTATTTTTAAATCTATATTCCTTCACAAGGGATGAATAAATATTTCTTATTATTCCGTTATATTCGTTTTCGAGAATTTGCTTGTCTTCAGGATCAATAAAGTTGAAAATATTTTCACCTATCAAATCGAGCGGAGCATAACCGAGTTGATTTTTTACGGACGGGCTTTCATACAGAATAATTCCGTCAGTGCCAATTATCGAAATAATATCGGATACATTTTCGACAATAATCCTGAATTCTCTTTCCTTGCTTATCAGGTTCGATTCCGCAATTTTTCTCTCAATCGCAAAATTAATGGATTTTTCCAGCAGATAACCGTTAAATTTTCCCTTGAGAAGAAAGTCCTGTGCTCCATAAGAAATTGCTCTGGAGCTGATCTCATCGGTATATTCCCCGGTAATTACGATTATCGGGATCGAAGGTTTTTTTTTGTTTATCGTTATCAGCGAATCAAGATGACTGCTGTCCGGAAGGTTCAGATCCAGCAGTATTATATCAAAATTACTTTTATTCAATTTTTCGATCGCCGTAGAAATTGTACTGGCAGAATCGACTTTGTAAATACAGTTATCAGATACCGATAGCAGTTTGATTAAAACGTTATGTATCGAAACGTTATCATCTACTATGAGCACATTTAAGGATTTATCGGCTGTTCCCGGCATAATATTCTTGCAGACTACAATTGTTCCAGAGTTCGTATTAACGGATATTCAGCTTGTTACGATTTTTACTTTATTGATTATATTTCAAATTTGGACAAATGTCAAAAAAATTATTAAAGCCGGATTTTTTATTTTAAATTATTTGTTTTGTTGTTGTAATATGCATAAATGTTCAGAAATAATTAATTCCAGGTCAACAATGGTTATTTTATTGCGGAGCAATTATAATGCAGGAAAAAGTTGTACAGATTGTAAATAATAAAAAAGCCAGATTCGAATATGAAATCATGGACACATTTGAAGCGGGTATTGTTCTTACCGGGACAGAGGTCAAGGCTTTGCGCATGAAAAAGTGCAATATCGAAGACGGATATGCCAGGGTCATCAACGGAGAAATGTTTATTGTGGGCATAAATATATCCCAGTACGAAAAAGGGAACCGTTTTAATCACGAACCCGTCAGGGACAGGAAACTACTGATGCACAAGCAGGAAATTAAAAGGCTCACGGGCAAGCTTAAAGAAAAAGGGCTGACGCTGATTCCCCTGCAGATGTATTTCAAAACAGGGAAAGTAAAGATTCTGCTCGGACTCGGGAAAGGAAAAGCAAAATACGATAAAAGAAGAGCTATCCAAAAACGAGATCTGGACAGGGAAATGCAAAGAGAATGGAGAAACAGGTAATGTGAACAGTGATCTTTTTACTGGACATCCTGAAAATAATATTTTACCCGGGAATTTAGCACAATTTTAAGATAGGTTGTAAATATGTTTATCGAAATAACTCCGGTATTATATTATTGACAAAGTTTATTTTTTCGAGAAACACGCTTCCATTAATGATATAATATCCGTTTGCCGATTTTAATACCGGATTGCCGCAGCATTGGCCGGAAATTCCATAATGAAAAGGGATTTTAAGCTTATTAGCTTTTCCATAGTCAATAATACCCAATCCTTCCTTATCCTCGTACAATAATCCCGATGAAAAAAATTCAATATCCGATAAGCTGCTGAATCCGGAAAGAATTTTTATTTTTTTTGACGATATGGTCTGCATTATACAGGAATATTTCCCCGCGTCACCGTTTATGTAATAAACTTCATTATTTTTTATAAATAATTTTGAGGAAGCAAGGCTGACATTCTGCAGAATCATTAAATTATTATTTAAATCCCAGATATTCAGATAATAGCTTCCCCCAATGCCTGATATTATACCCAGTAAGGAATCTGTTTTATACAGCTTAACATTATAGGTATTGCTGCCGAAAGAAGTTGATAATTTATCGCTTGCCAGAAAGTTCACAGCCTCCGATATCATGTCATATAAAAAGATTTTTTTATCCTTATAATAATAAATTTTTTCATTGTTAAATATGAATGCTTTTATTTGCTGTTCATCCTGCGGCGTACTGTAAGTCTTTAACAGGTTGCCGCCGGAATTGTAGATTTTTATATCATGCCCGTTTGACAAACCCAGCTTCTGTGAATCCCGGTCATAGCTGATTAAATTATAACTCTCGTCTGATTCTATATCCATTTTCAGCGGCCAAATTATTTTGATAGTTTTATTCTTACGGTAATATATGACATTTTCCCCATACGAAAATTTATTTGCGCTTAATTTTTTAATGAGAGCCGATTTGATCAGACCGTCTTCAATATAGTCATTTGCTTTTTGTATTTCTTTATTATTGTATAATTCAATGCCCCGGTTTATTTTTTCTTCTGCGTTTTGCATGCATCCCGTGGAAATAAATAGAATAAAGGATATTATGATAAATATTGTTTTATTCAACGGTGTTTCCATTTTTATCATGTGCCTCATCGTGACTTTCTGTTAAAACCTCTCCAGTTTATCCATGCACATTGCAAGTGTCCCGGATAAATGCAAGACATTTTTATCGAAATTCAATTTACGTGGTTTCAGGGTAATTAATGCGTCCAAATAAAAGTCTTTACATTTTTAATTTTAAAATATTAGTTTGTATTACATATTTCGATTTTGTAGCTGCTATGCGATGCTGTCCGTTAATTTGATTTTTTGTGAGGTGTTTATGCCGAAGATCGGTATTATTGCAGGCAGTGATTCTGACCTGCCGAAGATTGCTGATTGTTTTGCTATCCTTGAAGAATTCGGTATTGATTTTGAAGTAGTAATATCTTCCGCCCACAGAACTCCGGAAAAAACGAAGGAATGGGCTTTGACTGCAAAAGAGCGCGGCATAAATCTCATTATTGCTGCGGCCGGAGGCGCAGCTCATCTGCCTGGAGTAGTCGCGTCGCACACATGCCTCCCTGTAATAGGAGTGCCGATCGAAACGAAGATAGCAGGCGGGCTGGATTCCATTCTCTCGATAATACAGATGCCTTCCGGTATTCCTGTGGCTGCGATGCCTTCCGGTAAAGCCGGAGGGGCGAACAGCGCACTTTTCGCGCTGAGTATTCTATCTGTAAACGACAATGATCTGTATTTAAAACTTAAAAAGTACAGGGAAAAAACTGCCGATAAAATCATCGCTAAAAATAAAGAGTTAAACGCGAAGGGATACAAGAAATATATAGATGATATAAAGGGAAAAGAATGATAAAGCCTGCTTCCAAGACCGGTGAAAAAGTCTGCGTACTCGATTTCGGTTCGCAATATACACAGCTGATCGCCAGATCGGTGCGTGAGTTGAAAGTATATGCAGAAATTGTCCCGTATGATATTCCGCCGGGCAGAATCATGGAAGAAAATCCGGGCGCGATAATTCTTTCGGGCGGCCCTTCTTCGATTTATGACAAAGATGCTCCGCGAATTTCCCGGGATATATTCAGACTGGGCATACCGGTTCTCGGGATATGCTATGGACTTTACGTAATAGTGGACGCGTTCAGCGGCAAACTGGAAGCCTCCAGCCGTAAGGAGTATGGAAGAGCTCTCATTGATATTAAGGGAAGATCCGTTTTGTTAAGAGGGCTTAAGGCCAGAGAGACAGTATGGATGAGCCATGGAGACAAAGTAGCTAGCCCGCCATCCGGGTTTAAGATTATAGCGAGCTCGAAAAATGCGGAAGTCGCGGCAATCGAGAACGACACGCAAAAGATCTACGGCGTGCAGTTCCATCCCGAAGTTTATCATACCGTTAACGGCAAAAAAATACTTAAGAATTTTCTTTTCGATATTTGCGGATTTAAAGGCAACTGGTCTATGAAGTCTTTCGTAAGGCAGGCAGTTGAATCTATCGGAAAGGACGTAGGAAGCGGGAGCGTGCTTCTGGGACTTTCTGGCGGTGTCGATTCGTCGGTTGCCGCGGTGCTTTTAAAGAAAGCGATCGGCGACAGGCTTTATCCGGTTTTTGTGAATAACGGCGTGCTCAGAAAAAATGAAGCCGAGATCGTAATAAAGAGATTCAGGGATAACCTGGATTTAAAAATGACATATATCGATGCTTCGGAGAGATTCCTGAGAAAATTAAAGGGTGTCGAGAATCCGGAGAAAAAGCGAAAGATAATCGGCAGGGAGTTCATAAAGGTTTTTATAAAAGAAGCAAAGAAGATAGGACAATTCGATTTCCTGGCGCAGGGCACATTATATCCGGATGTTATAGAGTCCGTATCCACCAAGGGCCCGTCGGATACTATTAAGAGCCATCATAACCGCGTGCCTGAAGTGCTCAAGCTTATTAAATCCGGCAGGGTGATTGAGCCGCTGAAGGAGCTGTTCAAGGATGAAGTCAGAATGCTCGGGAAGGAATTGGGAATGCCCGATGAGATAATTTACAGGCATCCTTTCCCCGGACCCGGTCTGGCGATCAGGATTATAGGGGATGTCACAGAGGAAAGAATAAAAATCCTTCAGAACGCGGACGACATTCTGGTGAAAGAAATTAAAGATGCCGGGCTTTATAATAAGCTCTGGCAGATATTTGCGGTATTTCTTCCTGTAAAATCGGTCGGCGTAATGGGCGATAAACGCACGTACGAAAACGTTATTGCGATAAGAGGCGTAACGTCGGTCGACGCCATGACAGCAGACTGGGCTTATCTTCCGGAAGATATCTTAAGGACGATATCGAACAGGATAATAAACGAAGTAAAAGGCGTAAACAGGGTCGTATACGATATCTCTTCAAAACCGCCCAGCACAATTGAATGGGAATAAAATTATTAATCTGTTTTAAAATTTAAAAATTTTCCTTCCGATAATCAGCCTCCCATCAAAAGGGCCGAAATTGCGGCTGTCAAAACTATAATCAAAGTTATCCCCCATCACAAAGATTTCGCCTTTTTTAATTTTTGCTTGAGGCATATTGTCCCTGTGATTATAATCCTCCGGGAAAACGCGTTTATCCGCCGACAGCAGATTCCATTTCGGGAGAAATTCCGCGTTATCTATAAATATTTTTTTATTTTTTATTTCTATATTTTTTTCTCCGGTCGCAATTAGGCGTTTTAAGATCACACGTCCCGGTTCAACCGGACTTTTAACAAGTATAATATCCCCTTCCCCGGGTGAAGTAATTTTTAATATCAACACATAGTCGCCCTTTGAAACGTTAGGACTCATTGAATCGTCTTCCGCTATAAAGGGCTCAAAGAAAAATATCCTGCATATAATAAAGCCGATTACCAAACCGCCAAAGACAAGGATCAGCTTCGCATACTTCGTTAACCCGTCTATTTTATCGTCGTATCCTGGCATTTCCTTCTCCGTAAATGATTGTAAATTAACTTAAGCAATTCAGTTATTATGGATTTATAAAATTCAAGATTATTTTTTATTTCAAGGCTGAAATTTTTCATTACGCTGTCGCATTTAACTTTGTGTGCAAAAATGATTTTTAGTGCTCTTAACCTGCAAAAATAAACATGACAGCGTAATATAGATATTCCAACTTGACAATTATTATGTTTCTTGTAACGATAGTATGTAAATAGACGGAGAATACGGATGGAATTAAGTTTTAAAAGTGAGAATGATTTTAAAATACTGAAGGAAGAAATAAGCAACAGACTCAAAAACAGGAAAAAAATAACAGTTGAGAAAAAAGGAGCCAGTCCCGCTTCCGTACTGATGCTTCTGCTGAATAAGAACAATGAAGCGCATGTTTTTCTTACCAAGAGAACAAATAAAGTTAAAAACCATAAAGGACAGGTATCTTTTCCCGGTGGGGCAAAGGAAAAGAGCGACAGGAGCTTCCTGGATACGGCATTGAGGGAAACATACGAGGAAGCCGGCATCAAACCGTCTGACGTCGAATTCATAGGTGAATTTGACGAAATGATATCAATAACGGATTTCCATGTCCATACTTTCATAGGTTCCATCAAATATCCGTATGAATATAAAATAAACGCGGATGAAATCGAAGAATGCTTCGAAGTCCCGCTGTCCCTTTTTTATAACGAGGAGTATTATAGAGTTGAAGACTATTTCTTCGACGGGAAGTACAGGAAGGTTTATTATTATTTGTATAACGGATTTGAAATATGGGGCATGACCGCTTCAATTCTGACCAGATTTTCTTCGATTATCCTGAGGAATGAAGCGGAGTAAATTTAAAACAAAATGCATTGACATGCAGTAAATATTGTCTCATTATTAATTATTTTCCGATTAATGATTCAAGTTTCGGCGATAAAAACATTCAGCTTATTACAGAAAAATTACTGTATTGAAGCTGCAATTTATAAAAACAGTAATTTCACTAAAGGAATTTCAATGAAAAAACTTTTTCTTTTTCTGTTAGTAATTATAATTGCCCTGACGGGCTGTTCGAAAAAAAGCATGACTGAAAGGGAGTTTTCTGCTATATGGCAGGAATACCTGCGCAGGGAGTTCGAAGAAAGCTTTGATGAGAAGCAATCAATTGCACAGCGGGGGAAAATACTTAATGAATTACTGTCCGCAAATAATTTCAGCCTTGAAGAATTTAAGTCATTCATGAAAAAAAATCATAGCGATAAATATCATAAGTTATTTGCCGAATAGCGTTTTTGTGCTTCCGCGTTATTTCCCGTGAAGAGGTATTTTTACATATGCGGCAGAAAGTCGCGCGTGTTGCTGTTATTGTATGTTTTCATATCAATATAATATAATTGAGGTTATATGGTAAAACGAATTAAAGAGTTGAAGATCCATCTTGCGATAATTACGTTTTTATTCGGCGTATTTTTCGGCATAAATTTATCGGGCCAATCCAGCGCTGAAGAAGAGCCCGCTCACAGATATCTCGATTATTTTCACCAGGTGTATCAGACGATCAGGACAAACTTTGTCGAAGCCCCGAACAATAAAAATGTTTTCTACGGCGCAATACGCGGAATGATCAGCTCCTTAAACGATCCTTATTCCAGATTTCTCGATGAAGACGCATTCTCCGCATTGAAAGAAGATACGACCGGAGAGTTTGTGGGAATCGGGGTTGAAGTTACCGTAAAAGACGGCGAAAT
This sequence comes from uncultured Leptospirales bacterium, assembly GCA_964626055.1. Taxonomy (GTDB): domain Bacteria; phylum Spirochaetota; class UBA4802; order UBA4802; family JAFGDQ01; genus JAFGSG01. Next base: position 28,963 of record CAZVDF010000003.1, on the reverse strand, counting down.
CGTTGTCATTTCGCCGATCGAAGACACGCCGGCGATGAAAGCAGGCATTCGGTCCGAGGATCTGATAATAAAAATCGACGATGTGCCCACAAAAGACAAGGAATTATCCGATATTATTAAAATGATCAAAGGCTTTCCGCACACAAAAGTGAAACTTGCCGTAAAACGCGCGGGATTTGCCGAACCGATCGAATTTGTAATTGAAAGAGCTCCTATTAAAGTGGAAACGGTTGCGTACGGAGTCTTCAAAGAAAATGAGAAGGCAGGTTATCTCAAAATTAAAGTATTCAGCGCCGATACGCCGAAAGACGTTGAAGAAGCGTTGAAGAGCTTTAATAAAAAAGGAGTCGAAAAACTGATAATCGATCTGAGGTATAATCCCGGCGGATTGCTGGATAAAGCGATAAAAATATCGGATTACTTTCTCGAAAAAGATCAGCTAATAGTTTCCACAAAGGGAAGAGAAGGGACATCGAATGTTTCCGAATTCAGATCGGAGATGGGATCGCTGTACAAAGGCAAGCTGATCGTTCTTGTCAACAACGGCAGCGCATCTGCATCGGAAATTTTTTCGGGAGCCATAAGGGATAACAAGAGAGGGAAGCTCGTGGGAACAAAGACTTTCGGCAAAGGCTCCGTGCAGAAATTTTTTAATCTTAATGAAAATATAGGGGTAACTTTAACGATTGCAAAATATTATACGCCATCAGGCGTTTCCATACATGGCAAGGGCATCGTCCCGGATTATGTAGTAAAAGCGGAAGAGGTGTCCAAAGAAGATGCCGAAATAATCAGGAACATTCACAAGGAAAAAATACTGGAGGGATTTGTTAAAGGAAATAAAGAATATAACCAGGCAAATAAAAATAAATTTATGGCATTGCTTAAGGAAAGGAAGTATTCCATTTCTGAAAAGAGCGCCAATTTTATATTGAAACGGGAAATGACCAAATTCAATAAAAGTCCGCTTTATGATCTTGAGTTCGACAATCAGCTTGGAGAGGCCATCAGGATTATCAATAACATTTAATGCCATGTTTTTCACATGAGAATGAATAAATATATTGTCGGGCTGGGACTTGAAAGTTCATGCGATGAAACTTCCGCATCCGTCGTATTGAACGGGAAGAAAATTCTTTCCAATATCGTTAGAAGCCAGATAGATCTGCACCGGGAATACTCGGGCGTCGTGCCGGAAATCGCATCGAGAGCCCATTTAGAGGTAATTAACGAAATTATCAAGATCGCTTTAAACGAGGCCGGAATAAATATCGGTGATCTGGCGTATGCCGCAGCAACCGCAAGGCCCGGACTCGTCGGTTCTCTCCTGATCGCGCTTCAGTCCGCGAAAGCAATTTCTTATTCGCTGGGAATCCCTCTTATTGCAGTCAATCATCTTGAGGCACATCTATATGCGCCTTTTCTGGAGGATTTCAGTCTTTTATATCCGTTTATCGGACTTTTAGTGTCCGGAGGCAATACCAGTTTGTATATTGTCAGGGAAACCGGCGGCATGGATCTGCTCGGTAAAACTGCCGATGATGCAGTGGGCGAAGCGTTCGATAAGATCGCCAAATTTCTTGATCTGGGATATCCCGGCGGCCCGGTAATCGAGAAAATGGCAGGCCGGGTGAAGCCGGAAATAAAAAAAAATATATTTCCGAAGATCCTTGCCGATTCACAGGATTTCCGCTTCAGTTACAGCGGTCTGAAAACGGCGGTAGTGAATTATGTTAAGGGAAATCCGCCTGCTGATACTTCCGAAATTGTGTTTTATTTTCAGGAAAGAGCTCTGGAGGTTCTTGTCCGGAAGGTATATCAGGCTGCGAGAAAATATAATATAAAAGATATTGTAATAGCAGGCGGCGTGGCGGCAAACGGCAGATTAAGGGAAATGTTAAACAACGGCAAAGGGGAAGACGAAAGGCTGATTATACCGTCGCCCGGACTTTGCACAGATAATGCCGCGATGGTAGCAGGCATAGGCTATCAATATTATTCCAACGGAGTTTCCGACGGTCTTTCTGTGGACGTAGAGCCGCGGATTTGACTTTGCAATTTTTTTAACCGGTTTTTGTGTTTTTAAGAGGCGTTGCTTCCTGCCCGTTAGTTGTCATAAAAAATTTTTTAATGTATTTTAATATATAGTCGGCTATTTTTATAATTTTATATTTATGATGTGTTCAAATAATATTTTTAATTAAAACCGGTTAAGAGTCTTTTAATTAAAAAGAGTTAAAAAAATGAAAAATTTATTAAAATTTATTATATTATTTTCAATTTTTCTTTTGTCCTGTTTTAAAAGTATTAAGACAGATTATATAAAAGATACTTCGACGGATCGCAGCAATTATTTGACCATCTGGGCTCATTCGGATATACAGCCCCGGAATGAAAACGAGAAGAACAACTATGAGACCGCGCTAAAAGACATAAAAGAGAATTTTCCGAATACGGATATCGCGATTTTTGGCGGCGATATTGTTCAGCACTCGGATTTCGAGGAAATTTTTTTATGGTATAATTCGCAAAAGCAGAAAATTCATATTCCCGAATGGCTGGAGATAGCCGGCAATCATGACTGGAGGGCGATAGACCTATATAAAAAATACATCCGAAACGAGCTTAATTACAAATCCCAAAAAGGGAATATCATTTTTATTCTGATGTCGAATGAGAGATACGGCAGGAAGACCTTTATATCGGATGCAACCTTTAACTGGTGGAAGTCCATCGTTATCTCGAATCAGGACAAAATTATCATCACCGTTACTCACGGCAATCTTGACGGGAGCGGACTGATATCATCAAACCTTGACAGGTTAAACATCATAAATTCATCCCGTTTTATTGAAGTGTTGAAGACCTATAGGGTGGATATATGGATATCAGGGCATTCTCACTTCCCGGGCTGGATGCCTGATATGCATAATATAAATTCCGAACTGCGCGGGATTTGCTTTATTGATACCGGATCAATACGCGATGAAGGTATTACCGGATTGGAATCGAGGCTGCTGGTTTTTAAATCAGGATCCGATATTGCAGTTCTTTATTACAGAGATCATACGGATAAAAAGAATATATCAGGCGAAGGTTATAATATTAACCTGTCGCATCCTTACAGGCCATAAGAAATTATTTTTATAAATTCCGTCAATTTTCTTTCCAATTTTTAATAAAACAGCGTAAATTATATTTTTGCATAATAAATAAAGTAATATTTATTGACTAAATTCGTGTTTAAAAATATGTTAGCAGATTTGTTTAATTTATTGTAAATGCGTAGGGGATTATGAAACTTATTAAGATCAGTTGCGCTTGCCTGGCAGTTATACTTATAATGAATATTTATACCAGTATCGAAGCCCAGGAAAAGAACGAAGGGCAGACAATAAATCCCGCACAAAGTAGAGTGAATGAATCCAGGTATTATTATTCTACTCCAACGGGAAATCCTTTCCGGACAGATGGAGAGACTGATTTTAAAAGCGTCGTGCGCTATTCCGTGCTTGCACTCCCGCCTGTGATGACTATTTTATACGGCAGCAAGGTATGGAACTGGGGGGAGAATCGATCCTGGCGCTGGGCGCATGAGCGCTGGTTCCAGTCCGGCACCGATTCCGGCGGAGCCGATAAGGCCGGCCACGCCTTTGCTCATTATTCCATATGCCGTTTATCGTATACAATTTTTAGCTATACCGAAAACAGCCGGGAACGCGCGCTGGCGTATTCCGGCATTACGGCGGGAGTGATCGGTACATTAATAGAGATCGGCGACGCCACTACGGGCAGGTACGGATTCAGCAAGGAGGATCTGATCTCGGATTTTTTCGGGATCACGGTAGGGCTTATCCTGGACAGGTATCCTACACTGGACATGTTTCTGGGATTTACCGCCAATTACTGCCCGTCAAAAGCTTACAGAGAATATAACGATAAAGATTATCTGGATTTTGCAGGAGATTACAGCGGATGGAAGTATATGTTCAACCTTAAGCTGGCGGGATTGGAATACATCGGGCTGCCCATGCCCGAGGTTTTAAGATATGTTCAGTTTGACGTCGGTTATTTTACAAGGAATTACACGGATTATGATAATTCATACGGACACTACGATGCGAAGAGATACTGGTACTGGGGCATTTCTCTCAATATGCGCGAGGCGGCTAAGGATTTTTTCCTGCCTGATAAAAAAGCAGCATGGCTGGCGGAACAGCCGTTCAAATATTATAATCCGCCTTTTGGATACGAAAACAGACGGGAAATCAAGTAGAAGTCCTTTGCGGATATCGGCATGTTTCGCACCTTTGGCGTGAGAATGGCCTGTTTTTGATAATTGCTAGCTATCTGCCGGGTTCTAATTATTAAATATTACTGATGAACTATTAATATGAAAGATCAGCGCATTTTAAAAATAATTTTATTAATTATTTTTCATTTATCTTTATTTCCAGATCTCATCGCCGAATTATATACATCCGCCGATATAGAATCGGTCAGTATCCAGCTGGACCAGTATATCGATCTTGCGGATCTTGAATATGACGATCATCCGTATCCGGGCAGAACAAATCTCGGGCATATATTTATCCCATACCTGCAGATCAATACCGTGCCGCTTCAGCTTAATGCGGGCGGATGGTACAGGCATGTATACGTGCAGTATGATAAAGATAAATCTCCCGAGAAAATGTATCCTTATATGAACGCGACGTTTTTCCCATGGGATGACTCGGAATTCATTATAGGGAATTTTCCAAACCTGATGAAATATCCCAATACAATTTACAATGAGTTCCTTTTCTTTGAAGAAAGGCCGGTTTCGTCAGGATTGAAATTTTCCTTGAAAAGAAAAACTATAGATGTCTCGGCTTTTCTCGACTGGATAAAACTCGATACAGAGGAACACCCCGAAGAATTTACCGCAGGACTGCTCTTGAAGCATAATTTTTCCGAAAATTTTTATTATAAATTTTACGACCATTACCATCATAAAGGCGGGCAGCTTAATAAGAAGACTCATCCGGTAAGAATCGAACAGGACATTGTTAATTCCCCTGTGCTTGGGTTTATATATAAAGGATTTTATCTGGAAGCTGCGTATTATCTGAGCTCTTTCTCACAGAACCGCAGTTCATCGGAATACGGCCATGCGGGAAGCGGAACGGTCGGTTATTCCGGTAAGAGTTTCGACCTTTCTTATCAGGGTTTTTATAATAATGATTATTATCACGGCGACTCGCATTTATTTTATAACAAGAGAAAAAATTATCTCAACCGCATCAGGCTGGATTACGATATTTTAAGATATAAGGAAATTGCCGATATAATTTTTACGGCGAATTTATACGGAATGGATCCGCCGGGCATAGACTTCCGGATATTTGCAAAGATCAGTCTGAATATAATCGGTTATTCAGGAGATGATTCCGATGTAATTAACTCTGAAGCAAAAAGAGCAAATGCTGCTATTAACGGAATTTAGCTTACTATGAAAATACATTCGGCAACAAAATTTATTTCAATATTTATCGTAATTTTGCTTTGTTTTTCGTTCGGTTTGTATTCAGAGGAAATTCCGGCTGAGAATACCCATAATGGATATGAAAAAGCAATTCAGACAAAAAAGGATTATACGACCGAGTATTTACTTTACGGCAGTGTTCCCGTAATCATTCTGGGCTGGGGGATCGGCGCCTGGGGCTGGGGGACCGCTTCCGAATGGCATTTTGAGAACGACGGCTGGGGAATGGAACAGGATTCATACACCGGCGGCGCGGATAAATTGGGGCATACCTGGGGCATTTACCTGATATCAAGGGTCGGCTCCTATGCATTTGAGAAAAGCGGCGATACAAAAAATTGGGCCGCCTTCAAAGGATTTCTTTTCGGACAGCTTATGGGAGTCGGCATAGAGATCGGCGACGGTTTCGGCGATACGTACGGATTTTCCTGGGGCGATATGATCTGGAATTTCGGCGGAGGGATTTTCGCGATGGCCTTGGATATGTATCCTCCCCTTGACAGGCTTATAGGCTTTCAGATGGAATATTGGCCTTCAAAAGACTATAGAAGCCAGAGGGCTGAAAAATGGGTTGAGTTCACGAGCGATGTTTCGGGTCAAAAATTCATACTGGCTTTAAAGTTAGACGGGATTCCTTACCTTCAGGAAACTCCGGCAAGATTTTTTCAAATCGATTTCGGATATTACACAAGAGGTTACTGGTATTCCCATTCGCATTACAGATATAAAACCAGGCATGCATATATCGGCTTCGCGTTCAATTTAAGCACAGTCTCCGATGCTGTTTTGCCGGAGGGATCATGGCGAAACGGATTCTCCACGTTCTTCAAGTATTATCATCCCCCGATCGCATATAATCCGGATGCTCTTGATCATACGTTTGCCGGCAAAACTCCCGCAAAGCACGATTAGTTATTTATTATACATTTCTTATTTATGCCCCCTCTGGGGGTTAGGGGGCTTAGAGCATTATATGCATCAGCACTTTTACTAATTTATTCATTTTCCTCAACTTTCTAGAATGAGCCTAACTTTTATTTTTTAAAAATTTATTCCTGTCTTCCATAAAGCTTTTATATATTTTGTAATGCGACGTATCCTCATAATTTGTTTTTTTTAATGCCGAGTCTTCAAAACTGTATATAAGCGCACCCGGACAGGCGAGCAGTATCGGCGAATGAGTTGCAATAATATACTGAGCGCTGCCATTGCCGGTTTTCGCGAGTATTTCGAGAAGTTCAAGCTGGGTTCCCGGCGAGAGAGCTGTTTCCGGCTCGTCCAGAAAATAGAGTCCTTTTAGGCTGCAGCGGTTTTTAAAAAAAGACATCAGGGATTGCCCGTGAGACTGGGTTAGAAGGGATTTCCCTCCGAAATAATAGAACTGTCCCGGATCCGCCGCGGCCCATTCATCGAGCATGCCGGCAAAATGCCGGAATATGCTTGCCCCGAAAAAAGTGCCGGGCACATGGCCGTTTACCCATTCTATGGAGAGATAATTATAAAGCTTGCCTTCGTAAGGGCTATGTCCGGCCCGGGTTCTTTCCGCATCCTTCCAGATGTGTATCCCGCATTTTTTCGTGATCGCCTCTAAAAGCGTCGATTTGCCCGTGCCGTTTTCACCTACGAATAAAGTAACAGGGTTGCCGAATTCGATACTTTTTAAATTTTGGAATACAGGAAGATTGAAAGGATAAAAATCGGCAGAGGGATATTTTTCGGGATGCAGGGTTACGCTTTTTAAATGAAGCATGATTTTATGCTCATCAGTTTTTTTTCATAATATAAGTAACGGCTTTCTCGAGCCCCTCCAGAGTCAGCTCAAACATGGGGAATATTTCCCGGATATAGCGTATGGTGTGAGTGTACTGCCATTCCTGAGCCATTACGGGATTCAGCCAGACGGAATGCTTGAATGTCCTGGCAATGAATCTAAGCCTCTCTTCACTGGACTTCCCGGACGTTGAGGAGCGCTCTTCAAAATAAATAGATCCGTGCGGGTTCGAGAGCTCGTATGGAGCCATGCTCGCATCTCCGACAATAATAAATCTCGTCTCCGGATCCAGCCGCACAAGTTCATCCACATGGAAAGGCTTTGAACGTCTCTGCGGATCCTCCCACAGGTTCTCGTAAATTGTGTTATGAAAGAAGAATGTTTTAAGGTCTTTGAATTGTGCGCGCGCGTAGTTAAAAAGGATCTGCACGAGTTCTATGTAAGGATCCATCGACCATCCGCCGTTATCGATCGCAAGTATGACTTTAAGCTTGTCCTTTAAGCTGCGGTCGTAGATTATTTCGATCTCGCCGGCTTTTTTCATCGTTTCATAGATGGTTTTGTCAATATTAACCCTGTCCTTCGGTCCGTGCGGTACCATGTTGCGAAGTCTTTTTAACGCCTCGCCGATCTGCGATGATGTCATGGGTCCCATCTGTGAGTAATCGCGATACCTGCGGTCAAGCGCGACTTTAACTGCGGATTTGTTTCTGGAAACACCGCCTACTCTCATCCCGCCGGGATTATAGCCCGAATGCCCGACAGGCGAGAATCCGCCCGTCCCTATCCATTTTTTCCCGCCATGATGTTCTTCTTTCTGCTCCTTCAGGCGGTCGAGAAAATACTTCATAAGTTCTTCCGGGCTTAATTTAAGCAGTTCTTTTTCGTCTATACCGAGCGCGTCCGCAAATGCTTTAGGGTCTTTTAGCCATTCATTCAGCATTGCTCTGGCAATTTCTGCCAGCTCGAATTCTTCCGGATCCTTGAGCTCAACGCCTTTGAAGTGATGAGCGAAAACCTGGTCGTAGAGATCAAAATATTTTTCGCTTTTGACAAGGATGGTCCGGGCGCCGGTATAAAAATCATCAATTGAATTAATTATTCCCATGCTCAGGGCTTTGTGCAGCCTGAGGAAGGAAGTAGGAGAGATCGGTATCCCGACTTTTTTCAATAAAAAAAAGAACTCAACGAACATAATATTTTTTAATATCCAAAATTTTTAATTACGGCTGTCTGGCGAGCTATATTAATTTTTCGTCCTTGATACAGTATGCTGCGCCATCATATAGTCCGGGCTTTTCTTAAACAATATTCCCAGAAACGGTACCTCGTCTTTAAGGTTTTTAACCTTGAAATCGGGATCGGCCTTCAGCGCTCTAATCCAGTTAATTAATTCACGTGTTGCAGGTTTCTTTTCAATTCCTCTTATGTCCCTGAGGTTGTAGAATGTCCTTACGGCGCTTTCGAGCAATTCCTTGTCTATATCCGGGAAATGTACATGAACGATCCTTCTCATCATATCGGGTTCGGGAAACGCTATATGGTGGAAGTTGCATCTTCCGAGGAAAGGATCGGACAGGTCTTTCTTTGCGTTTGATGTAATGATGATAACGGGTCTATGCTTTGCTTTAATGGTTTTATCGATCTCAATGATGTCGAATTCCATCTGGTCCAGAACGTCGAGCATATCGTCCTGAAAATCCGTATCGGCCTTATCTATCTCGTCTATCAGAAGGATTACCCGTTCTTCCGAAACAAAGGATTGCCCTATCTTGCCCATTTTTATATATTCTTCAATATTGCTCACGTCTCTTTGAGAATCGCCGAAACGGCTATCGTTCAATCGCGTAAGCGTATCATACTGATAAAGAGCATCAATTAGTTTCATGCTCGATTTTACATTAAGTATAGTCAGTTTCATGCCTGTGGCTTCGGCAATTGCGTGCGCCAGCATTGTCTTTCCGGTTCCGGGCTCGCCTTTTAATAGAAGAGGCATTTCAAGAGCCATCGATATGTTCACGATCTTTGCAAGCTCCTCATCCAGAACATATTTTGAAGCTCCGGCGAATTCTTTATGTTTATTTTCTTTATGCATTTTCTACTCCTTATTGTTTTCGGTTTCCGGTAATAATTCATTTTAGTGAGGCAAATCTTTGTTTTTTCTCTGCTCGCAGCGGGGAAAATCATTGTTCACTAATAACTAATTATAGTAATTTTAATGAGATATTTCAAAAAAAATTTTAATAATCAATTTAAAACTTGAATTTAATCCATTTTAAGTAATCTCAGGAAAACATGCAAATCATGTCAAGCCGCTTTTTGGAAGAAAAAATAAAAAATTACTGTTGTTAAACTTTACTTGACTGGAATAAAAGAATTTTAATAGTATTCTTCGCAAAATCCCACCTTACAGGAATATTCTCAAATGAAACAAATGCATAAAATTAACGGCATTGATAAAGTTTTAATTATCGGTTCGGGCCCGATAATTATCGGACAGGCATGCGAGTTCGACTACTCGGGCACACAGGCCTGCAAAGCGCTGAGAGCCGCAGGCTACAGGATCGTTCTTGTCAATTCCAATCCCGCCACAATCATGACCGATCCCGGGATGGCGGATGCCACATACGTTGAGCCGCTGACAATAGAAGTCCTTGAAAAAATCATTAAAAAGGAAAAACCGCAGGGCTTGCTTTCGAATCTCGGCGGACAGACCGGGCTTAATTTATCCTCTGAGCTCTCGAAGCGCGGGATACTTGAAAAATACGGCGTGCGTATAATCGGCGTTCAGGCGGATGCCATAGAACGCGGCGAAGACAGAAACGAGTTTAAAAAGACCATGAACGGGCTCAATATTCCTATGCCGAAAAGCGAACTTGCGTATTCCTACGAAGAAGCGCTTGCTATTGCCGAGAAGCTTGGATTCCCGGTCATCATAAGGCCAGCATATACTATGGGAGGCACCGGCGGGGGCATTGCGTACAATAAAGAAGAGCTGAACGCAATCGTTAGCAGGGGAATATCCGCCAGCCTTATAGGCCAGGTGCTGATTGAAGAGTCGGTGCTCGGCTGGGAAGAACTTGAGCTGGAGGTCGTCCGCGATGCCGATAATAAAATGATAACCGTCTGCTTTATCGAGAATATCGATCCCATGGGAGTGCATACAGGCGATTCGTACTGCGCCGCTCCCATGCTGACGATCTCCGAAGATCTGCAGAAGAAGCTGCAGGAGTATTCTTACAGAATCGTTGAAGCCATCCAGGTGATCGGCGGCACCAACATACAGTTCGCGCACAATCCTGCTGACGGGCGCGTTGTGGTCATCGAGATAAATCCCAGAACTTCGCGCTCGTCCGCGCTTGCTTCCAAAGCGACCGGTTTCCCGATTGCGCTCATTTCGGCAAAGCTTGCCGGAGGGTACACGCTTAAGGATATCCCGTATTACAGGGAAGGCACTCTGGATAAATACACCCCGTCCGGGGACTATGTAGTCATTAAATTCGCGCGCTGGGCATTTGAGAAATTCAAGGAAGCCGAGGATAAGCTGGGCACGCAGATGAAGGCTGTGGGCGAGGTTATGAGCATCGGCAAGACGTACAAAGAAGCTTTCCAGAAAGCGATCAGGTCGCTGGAGAACAAGCGCTACGGGCTCGGCTTCGCAAAAAATTTCAACCGGCTTCCGTTGAACGACCTGATGGTGCTGCTAAAGGAGCCGTCGTCCGAAAGACAATTCATAATGTACGAAGCGTTGAGGAAAGGCGCGTCTGTCGATGAATTGTTCGAAAAAACGAAAATCAAGCACTGGTTCATTAATCAGATGAAAGAGCTTGTGGAGCTCGAAGAAGAGATATTAAAGCACAGAGGGAATGTACCCCCTGACAGACTGTTAATAAAGGCAAAGGAAGACGGATTTTCGGACAGATACCTGGCCCAGATCCTTGGTATAAGCGAAAAAGTAATCAGAGATAAAAGAACTTCTCTCGGAAAAACCGAAGCATGGTGCGCCGTGCCGGTTAGCGGCGCGGATGCCGCCTACTATTATTCAACATATAATGCCCCAAACGAAGTGAGGCCGAGCGACAAGCCAAAAGTGATGATACTCGGCGGAGGGCCCAACAGGATAGGGCAGGGCATCGAATTCGACTATACATGCGTTCACGCAGCTTTTACTTTAAGGGACGAAGGATATGAATCTATAATGGTCAACTGCAATCCTGAAACAGTATCCACTGATTACGATACATCAGACAGGCTATATTTCGAGCCTCTTACTGTGGAAGACGTTCTCAGCATTTATTTAAACGAGAAGCCGGCGGGTGTCATAGTGCAGTTCGGCGGGCAGACGCCTCTTAATATTGCCAGGGAGCTCGAAGAGGCCGGAGTGAGTATACTCGGCACATCCACAGACAGCATCGACCTGGCTGAAGACAGGAAGCGTTTTAAAAACGTAATTCATAAGCTCGGCATACCCCAGCCCGAAAGCGATACTGCGGTGAATCTTGAAGAAGCGCTTGCGGCCGCAAAGAGAATCGGTTATCCATTGATGGTCAGACCGTCGTACGTGCTCGGCGGAAGGGGCATGGAAATTGTGTATGACGATGAAATGCTGACCGCTTATATAAACGCCGCTATAGATATTTCCCCGGGCCGTCCGGTTCTTATAGACAAATTCCTGGAGGACGCCATCGAAGCGGAGGCCGACGCGGTTGTGGACGGGGATGACGCGTTTATACCGTCTGTTATGGAGCACATTGAGCTTGCGGGCATACATTCGGGAGACAGCGCCTGCGCGATCCCTCCGCGCACTCTTTCAAAAAAACATATTGATACAATAAATGAATACACAAAAAAGCTTGCGATTGAACTCAGGGTTGCCGGTCTCATGAATATTCAATATGCAATCGCTGACGATGTGGTTTACATTCTCGAAGCAAATCCGAGGGCAAGCCGCACAGTCCCGCTTGTGTCCAAGGTTACAGGAGTGCAGATGGCAAGAATAGCAACGCAGCTGATGATGGGCAAAAAGCTGAAAGATTTAAGGCTTAAACATAAAACATATCCGCATGTCGGCATCAAAGAGTCCGTATTCCCGTTCAATATGTTCCCTGAAGTCGACCCTACGCTTGGCCCTGAAATGAAATCCACGGGAGAGGTTCTCGGCATCGCGGACTCGTTCGGGCTGGCATTCTTTAAATCGCAGGAAGCTGCGGGGCAAAGGCTGCCTTTTAAGGGCAGCGTGCTTATAACGGTCACTGACAGGGATAAAAAAGATATTCTTGAGGCCGCCCGTACATTAAGCAAGCTGGGCTTTAAAATAATTGCTACGGAAAGCACGCATAAATTTTTTGAAGGGAATAAAATTTCTTCGACTTATATCAAAAAGGTTTACGAAGGCAGGCCGAATATTGTGGATGCCATTCATAATAAAGAAATTGATCTTATAATAAATACGCCCATAGGGAAAAGCAGCATGTACGACGATTCATATATAAGGAAAGCTGCCATTAAATACAAGATCCCGTACATCACTACCGCCGCAGCGGCAAAAGCGGCTGCCGAGGGCATCAGGGAATATTTAAAAAGAAATGGCGCGGGCGATGTAAAATCGATACAGGCTTATCATAAGGATATTAAGTAAAAAAGCCTCCGGAGCCGGTGAATTATTTATTAAAGCACACCACATTCTGGGATATAATATCGGACATCAGATGCACCGATGACGAGGTGAAGTCACAGACCCTGACGATGTTTTCGTAATGCCTGTCTTCCGGGATGAGGTCCGCCAGCCGATTTTCACAGCCGTTCAGATAATCGATATTAAAAAATACATCTTTATTTTCCGGGAACAGGGCGATGTAAAAAATATTAGTTTCCACCAGGTCAAGGAAGAAATGGCTCCCGAAAGAGAGCTCCGGCAATATATCTTCGCTCATGCGCGCGATCTCGACCAGGACTCTCACGTTGTTTATCTCCGCAAAACGCACCGGCACTCCGAGGGAAGGCGTTGTTGTTCCCCAACGTCCGGGCCCGAGAAGCATTGTCTGCCGGTTCTCGCAGTCGGTTATTTGCCTGTTCAGCTTGCCTATTAGACGCGCGATGTTGTGTTTTTCCGCGATTACAAGGTCGTTGTAGCCGGTCGGATCAATGTAAATGACCTGCTTTATGGGCCGTGAAACGCTGCCTCCGAGGAAATTGCTTTTTGATTTAAAGATTATTTTTTTCTGATGTATGTTTTCCGGAATTTTAACATGGCCGTCCATGCCCGCTATCTGGTGCGGCCTGCACTGGAGAAGATTAATTCTGTATTGATTCTGAGAAGTAAAGTTCACGGTGAATTCTATATCTACCGGATAGTTATAAACACGTTCTATCCTTTTCAGCACCTGTTTCATGTCTTCCGTAAATGATGTATCGTTGAACAGTCGCCTGTAATTAATGATCCACGGCTCGGGTCCTTCGATTCCCAGGTCTTTCATCTTCTGAAAAGCATCGAGGTCTTTTTCCGCAATGTAATCAAGGTTTAAATTTAACTGTTCCTTTATAAGGTCGTTGAACGATATGGTCTTAAGATTATTTTCCGTAATATCGAGTATATCGACTTTATGCTGGGAAAATCTTCTAAGATCGTCCTGATTCGCAAGGGGAAGCGTTTCAGGAGAATCGAGCGCTACAATACGCGGGTAATCCCCCTCCACGCGGCCTACAGCCCGGGTTCCCAGTCCGTAGACAAGGCGCAGCATACCGGATTCCGGTTTAATGTCCGTGTTCCATACGTAAGTATTGTATGAAAGCCCCACCCCGCCCATGTCCGGGAAAAAATAGTTTTTATGATGAGTGCCCGAGACGCGCATTACGAGAAGAGCCATCTGCTCGTCCATCTGGTCGAGGCCGCGCTGCAGCCTGTAAGAAAGGGCGTCTTCATTCATTGTGCTCGCGTAGATCCGGCGTACAGTTTCCATGAAGTCCTTGTAGCGTTTGGGAGGCGATCCCTGGTTCACACAGAAAAAACTTTCGTATTTGCCCGCAAATGCGTTGCCGTAGGCGTCTTCAAGGAGGCTGCTTGAGCGGATTATGATCGGCGACTGTCCGAAATATTCAATAACATACTGTAGCTGCTCCTTTACCTGGTCGGGGAAATCTCCTTCAAGCATTTTTCCCTGCAGTTCACGCGCGGCGCTGAAGTAATGATCGGGGGATTTTTGTTTCATGAAGAGCTCCCACCAGCCGTTCTGGACTATATATGAATAAAAGACGTCCGATCCGATGTAATAAGAGTCATGAGGTTCAAGAAGGCTGTTCCAGTCGCGCCCGGTATCATTATGGAGTATCATCCTGGAAATAAGAAGCCCCACGGATTTTCCGCCGATGAATCCCGTTCCTATCAGCCTGTCTTTTAACGAAAGCATGAATTCGAGCGTAAAATTGTCCTTTGCGAGTTTTAAAATCCTTTCATCGCGTCCGATCATCACCCTGCATAATTGTTCCACCATTTTTTTCTTATCATCCAGGGACGCTCGACTCTTTAACAGGTTCTCGGCGTCAAGGAAAAGCTGGTCCCAGAAATCGAGCTTTCGCAGTGTGCTTTCCGCATCTCTTTTCTGTATAAAGTTTATAAAATTGACCGCGTCGTTGCTGTTCGTAATCGGGATGAATCGATCTTCTTCGCTGAAATGCGGGAAAAACATCGTAGGCGAATAGCGGTTCTCCACTTTAAGAGGATGCACATAAAAATTATTATTATTGCTGTAAACGTCAATGAGCACCTGTGTGGTCTCCCTGATCCGAGCGATCGTTTTATAATTGTGGAAGTTGCGGTATATGGCGAAATATGCGAGCGTGTTCAGTTTATACAGGTAAGGGCAGGTAATGACGAAAAAGTTGCCTATCATTAAATCCGTAGCCCATGCGGAAAGCAGCGAAGACAGGCAGTCGAAAACATAAAACGCTTCTTCTCCCATCTCGGTTATGATGGTGTATATTTTTTTAGAGAAGGATTCGAATCCGCTGTATGCATTGAGATTGAAAACATGAATGCGGTCGTCGTCTATTATGAGCGGTTCGTGGTTGGCGAACCTGAAATAAATTATTTTTCTATTGTTTTGAAGCGCGTTATTTATATATGGAGTTAAAAAATGTTTATAATCCTCTATCGAGTCAACCTGCCAGACGACGTTATCCCCGAGATGCAGATTATTTAATATATTATCAAGACCTTCAAGGCCTGTACTGACAGTAATTGCTGATGCCATAATTTTTTTTATCCGAAGCTCTTCCCGGAATGATTCATAAATATTTTATTGATTAATGTTTGCTATGCTACATTATTTTTTCCATATTGAAAAGCAAATATTAATACATATTACGAATATGTTAAAATTTAACATATTCGTAACAAACAGGTCTGTGCCGTAACCTATATTTGTTGACATGAATGAAAAATAAATTTTTATGGATATTCTAGCTTTAAAATAATTAATCTATTTTAATCAAGGGAAGGGTAAAATTATGTCGTTAATCAGTGAACTAATTGATAAAGTCAAAAAACGCGATCCTGAGCAAAAGGAATTCCACCAGGCTGTAGAAGAAGTAATGCACACGCTTGAGCCTACCATAACGAAACATCCGGAATTTGTTAAGGCCAGGATCTATGACAGGATTGTTGAACCCGACAGGGTGATAATGTTCCGCGTGCCATGGGTTGACGATAAAGGAGAAGCCCAGGTTAATAGAGGCTTCAGAGTTCAATTTAACAATGCAATCGGACCATATAAAGGAGGACTCAGATTCCATCCGTCGGTCAATCTCGGTATCATTAAATTCTTAGGATTTGAGCAGATATTTAAAAATTCACTCACGACGCTTCCTATGGGCGGAGCCAAGGGCGGGTCGGATTTTGATCCGAAAGGCAAATCCGACATGGAAGTCATGAAATTCACGCAATCTTTCATGCGCGAGCTGTTCAGGTATATCGGGCCCGATACGGACGTACCTGCAGGAGATATCGGGGTCGGCGGTCGCGAAATAGGATACATGTTCGGTTATTATAAAAAGATCGTTAATGAGCACACCGGCGTTCTTACCGGAAAAGCGCTTGAATACGGCGGAAGCCTGATCAGGCCCGAAGCTACCGGATACGGCGCGACGTATTTCGCTGCCGAAATGCTCACGACAAGGAAGCAGGATCTTAAAGGAAAGGTATGCGCAGTGAGCGGATCGGGTAATGTGGCCCAGTATACTGTTGAGAAGGTCAACCAGCTGGGAGGCAAAGTGATTTCGCTAAGCGATTCCGACGGAACAATAATTGACGAGAAAGGGATAGATTCAGCAAAGCTGACTTTCATAATGGATTTAAAGAATATTAGACGCGGCAGAATTAAGGAATATGCGGACAAGTACGGCGTAAAATATTTCAGCGGTCTCAGCGTATGGGATGTATTAAGAGAGCACGGCATAAAAGTCGATGTCGCTTTCCCGTCTGCGACTCAGAACGAGATAAGCGGCAAGAATGCGGAGAGCCTGGTTAAGAGCGGATGCGTATGCGTTTCGGAAGGAGCCAATATGCCTTCGGCGCCGGAAGCGATAAAAGTATATCAGGAAAATAATATTCTATACGGCCCGGGAAAAGCGGCAAATGCCGGCGGTGTTGCTACCTCCGGACTTGAAATGTCGCAGAACAGCATGAGACTGTCATGGGGCAGAGAAGAGGTCGATAGCAGATTAAAGGAAATCATGAAGAATATTCACAAAGCGTGTCTGAGCGCTTCCGAGACATACGGTAAAAAAGGCGATTACGTAATGGGCGCCAATATTGCCGGATTTATCAAGGTCGCTAAATCAATGCTTGCGGCAGGCATTGTATAAAAATATTTGTTACTTTAAAAAGTGGTCTGAGAAATAATCCCAAACCCCCGCTAAAAGCGGGGGTTTTATTATAGAATAGAACCGCTATTTATTAATTTGATCTTCCAGTGTCAAGAGCTGATTCCAGTGGATATTTCAATAATGATATTATGCTATCATGTCATTTGCAGTATTTTTAACATCTGGTCAAATTGATACTTCTATTATTGCTTTTACAAAAATTATTCTCATATATTTAGTTATTGCTAAATTTAAATGTGATAATAAAAAATTAACATATTTGTAATAATTCCATTTTATATTTAGTTGAAAATATGTTGATTCTGAAAAAGTTTGCTATTATTATTATAAAAAAGATGTCTGTTTGAAAATATACTTTTAGTCGTTGCGGACCGTTTGAAATTATGATTTTTCTGAGATAAGTACTATATTTTAAAGTATCGTGTTTATTTAAATTTTAATAAATTTACTTTCTTTTGTTTCATGGTACGGACGTCTGGAATGGCGTCCTTTTTTATATTTTTGGTTCATTCCGGAATGTTGGGAAAAGTGAATAAATAAAGAGAGAATGTAACAGTTATGAAATCATTTAGCCCCCTATCCCCCGGAGGGGGTACCGACTTGGATAGTGCCATAGAGTTTAAATGCTTTTTTAAAATTTACAGTCTCTTGGCATTTATCAATAAGAAAGGATTGATAAATGATAAAAGTGATAATAGATTATAAATAATATAGAAAACCGATGATAAATACAGAAATAATAATCCCGAATTACTATTTAGAATTTACTGAAGTTTCAGCGATGGTGCCCCCTCCGGGGGATAGGGGGGTGAGAAATGGCATTTCTCTAGAAATGCCGGAAAGAGCTAAATTTTTTTAAATTACAATTTTATATATAAACGGCAAATCATGAAAAAAATAAATTCGAATAATATCGCGATTTTCTTCTGCCAGCAGATCGATAAGGATCAGGATATAAACCGGAGATCTATTGAAAAGGAATATGGTTCCCGGATCAGGTTTTTCCCGATCCCCTGCAGCGGACGCATTGAACCCCTGCATCTTATGAGAGCGCTGGAATCGGGGGCGGATCATGTGTATGTCCTCACATGTCCTGAAGGAGCCTGCCGTTACAGGGAAGGCAATGTACGGGCAAAAAAACGGCTGCTTTATACGCAGAAGCTCGCGGAAGAAATAGGGATTAAACGCGAAGCACTGGAACTTATCCATCTTAAGCCCGGGACGGAAACAACGATCGATAAAATTGTGGATGAATTGATCGTATAAAAAAGTTAATCAGGAATACTGAAAATCTGAATCAGTTATAATTTGCTGCTATTGCATGCTTAAAATATTAAGATACTACGAGGAGTAAAGTAATGATTACTGCCGAAAGAAAACCCATGGAAGAGATCAGGGGGATGATCGCTCCATTTAAAAAAATTCTCATTCTGGGCTGCGGATCATGCGTTGCGGAATGCGCGGCCGGAGGCGAGAAGGAAGTCGGATTACTGGCTTCGGCATTAAGGATTGAAGCGAAAAATAAAAAACATGAAATTGAAATCAAAGAAATGACCATTGACCGGCAATGCGTTTATGAATTTATCGACCAGCTTACTGGCGTTATTGAAAATTATGACGCAGTACTTTCGCTTGGATGCGGCGCGGGTGTCCAGGCGGTTGCCGATGTATACACAAAAGCGATTATTCTGCCTGCCCTGAATACTACTTTTATAGGGCAGACAAAAGAATCGGGACTTTGGATGGAAAACTGCAGGGCATGCGGAGACTGCAAGCTTGGGAGTTTTGCCGCCGTCTGTCCGGTGACCCGCTGTTCAAAGAGCCTTTTCAACGGGCCATGCGGAGGATCAAAGGACGGCAAATGCGAAGTAGATCCGGATGTGCCCTGTGCATGGGACCTGATTATCACACGGCTTGAAGAAAAGGGAGAGCTCGGTAATCTGGAAAAGATATATGAGCCTGTGGACTGGTCGAAGCAGATCGGCAAAGGACCTAGAAAAATCATAAGAGAGGATCAAAGAATATGACAGAAAGCCGGCTTAAGAAAATACTGGAAAAAGGCCATTTTGCAGTAACCTCCGAATGCGGCCCGCCGAAGGGTGCGGATCCCAAAGCCGTTCAGAATAAAGGGAAACTGCTGAAAGAGTTCGTCGACAGCGTAAATGTGACAGACAACCAGACAGCCGTTGTCCGGCTTTCGAGCATGGCTTCATGCGTGCTTCTTAAAAATGAAGAAGTGGATCCGGTTCTTCAGATGGTAACACGCGACCGCAACCGCATAGCGCTCCAGTCCGATATTCTCGGCGCTTCGGCTCTCGGTATTAATAATATTCTATGTTTAACCGGGGATCACCAGAGTTTCGGGAACCAGCCGCAGGCAAAGGGAGTATTTGACGTGGATTCCATACAGCTGATTCAGATGGTCAGGACAATGAGAGACAAAGGAATAATTCTCGGAGGGGACAAGCTTACACAGGCGCCGGATCTTTTTATAGGAGCCGCGGAAAATCCGTTTGCCGATCCCCTGAACTACAGGGCTGCGCGACTTGCCAAGAAAATCGCTGCAGGTGCGGAATTTATCCAGACACAGTGCATTTATAATATCAGGCGTTTTAAAGAATGGATGGAAGAAGTGAGAGCGCGCGGTCTTCATAAGAAAGTATATATTCTGGGCGGAGTTACACCTATCAAATCCGCGCGCATGGCTGAATATATGAGCAAGAACGTTGCAGGCATGGACGTGCCTGCGGAGATCATAGAAAGAATGAAATCGGTGCCTGCTGAAGATCAGCGTAAAGAAGGAATAAAAATAGCTGTTGAGACAATAAAAGAGTTAAAAAAAATTAATGGCGTAAACGGCGTTCACATTATGGCTATTGAATGGGAAGAAGCTGTACCGGAAATTGTCAAGGAAGCGGGGCTATTCCCGAGACCTGAGATCCGATAGGAGGCTATTGATGGCTTTAAAATACCATATTCCGACATCTCCTACTCCGGCAAGATTCAAGGCAATTACCAAAGCGGGTGTAATAGCATGGGAGGAGGGCTGCCTTAAATGCGCGCGCTGTGTCAAGAAAGACTGTGTTTATAAAGTATACGAGAAACGAAATCTGGATGCCCGGCAAATGCTGGATTCACTGGACACGGTTTGCATGGATTGTTTCAGGTGCGTTCAGAACTGCCCTAACCGTCTTATCCAGAAATCAATTAATCCGCAATATAAAGCACTTGGAGATCAATACTGGACTCCTGAAGTAATAGCGAATATCTGGAGCCAGGCGGAGAACGGGAAAGTGCCTGTTTCGGGCGGAGGTTATGGGGGGCCTTTCTCGGGTCCGGGTTTCGATTCAATGTGGACTGACATGTCCGAGATCGTTCGTCCTACGCGGGACGGTATACACGGTCGGGAATATATCAGTACTACGGTGGATCTCGGTAGAAAGCCGATGTCCCTGGAATTCAATGCAAATGGAAAGCTTCTTACCGCCCCTTCACCGGTTGTTGAAATTCCTCTTCCTGTTATTTTTGACGTTCTGCCCTGGTCTCCTCCGGGGAAAGGGATCACTCTTGCAATTCTTCAGGCAGCAAAAAAAATGGGAACATTCGCAGTAATAAATCAGTCCGGCATGTTCCCTGAAATAGATAAGTATTTATCCAGAGTGATTTTATTCGCAGATGAAGATATTTCCAAACTGGATCCGGGACTGGTTAAACGTTTAAAGATAATTGAACTGCCGGACAGCGCCGATGTAATGACGGCACAGCACAGATTAAAGAAAATAAATCCAAAACTTGTAATATTTATCAGATTAAGACTGAACCGCGATGCCTCTGTACGCGCTGTTGCCCTTGCGCAGGAAGGAGCGGAAGTCATCCATCTTACTGCAAATGAGTTCGGATCAGGAAAGGATGCGGATCCGCTTTTTATCAAAGACAGGATAAAGCAGGTACATTCGCATCTTATTGAAGAAGGCCTCAGAGATGAGATCACCCTGATAGGTTCGGGCGGCATAGCAATGGCAGAGCATGTTGCAAAGCTTGTCATCTGCGGAACGGATGCCGTGGCTATTGACATACCTCTGCTTGTCGCAATGGAATGCAGGGTTTGCAGGCGTTGCAAGGAAGGGATACCATGCCCTGTCGATCTTGAAAGCGTTGACCCGTCCTGGGGAGCTTCGCGCATCAGGAACCTGATATCAGGCTGGTATAATCAGCTTCTTGAAGTAATGGGAGCAATGGGTATTCGCGAGATACGCCGCATGCGCGGGGAAATGGGCAGGGCGATGTTTTTTGAGGATCTTGAAAGAGAAACATTTTCCGGAATGGGAATAAAGGGGTTGGTTAATGGCAAAAAATAATGACACATTTGTTTTCCCGGAAGTTAAAGAAGTACCCAGCCGGTTCCGTAATGCTCTTGGAAAATACCGCATCAGCATAAGCAAGGCATGTACGAACTGCGGAAAGTGTATTGATCTTTGCCCGTACGGCGTTTACAAACCGGGGATGAAAAGACCGAAGACTATATCGGATCATCTTTGCATTGGTTTCGATTGCGGTAAAAACGATTTTTATTGCGTGGATAAATGTCCCGAGAAAGCGATCTCACTAAGATCAAATCCTTCTTTTGAGGTGCTTGGCGACAGGCGCTGGCCGGGTGAGCTTCTGGCTGCAACCTGGCATATGGCAGACACGGGCAAGGCGCCGGAACATCTTAATTACAGAACCGGTAATTCAGGCGGAGGATTCGATAAGATCGGCATCATATTCCCAAAAAGCAGCAATCAGGATATCAAAGAAGATTCTAAGGACGTAAATTTAACTTCTGATGAAATTTCGACTGCCATCGACCTTAACCATTCGGAGGATTCGCGTCCCAGAGTAACCATCCCGATCCCGATCTATCTCGGAGGAATGTCGTTCGGTTCCGTAAGCATTGTTACCATGCTGTCGCGCGTCCGCGCGGCAACAAAGCTGGGCACGTTCTGCTGCACAGGTGAGGGAGGATATCCGGAAGAGCTGATACCATATGATGATCATATAATTACACAGGTTGCTACCGGGCTTTTTGGCGTCAAAGAGGAAACCATTAAACGCGTCCGCATTGTGGAATTCAAATACGCGCAGGGGGCAAAGCCCGGACTTGGGGGCCATCTGCTTGGAGACAAGGTTACTCCGCGGGTTGCTGCAATGAGACAGGCTGTTCCGGGAACCGCGCTTTTTTCTCCGTTCCCGTTTCACAGCGTGTACTCTGTAGAAGACCATAAAAAGCACGTCGACTGGATCAAGGAAATTAATCCGAAAACGCTTGTTTCGATAAAGGTATCAACCCCGACTGATGTCGATATGGTCGCTGTCGGGGCATACTATGCAGGGGCGCATATTGTCCATCTTGACGGAAGCTACGGCGGTACCGGTGCGGCTCCTGAAATTGCAAAGAAGAATATCGCAATGCCGATAGAGTATGCAATTCCAAAAGTGCATAAATTTCTCGTCGCTGAAGGCATAAGAAATAAAATAACGGTTATTGCAAGCGGCGGGATACGTTCTCCCTATGACATGGCAAAAGCAATAGCAATGGGAGCAGACGGGATCTGCATAGGCACTGCCGACCTTGTCGCGCTTGAATGCATCCGCTGCCATCACTGCGAATCGGGAAGGGGCTGCGCGCGCGGCATTGCTACAACCGATGACGAACTGACCGGATTGATGAGCATGGAATGGGCTGTACAGCGCATAACAAATATGTATACTGCGTGGCGCAATGAGCTTATACGCATACTGAAACGTCTGGAGCTGAAAAGCGTAACTGAACTGACAGGGCGCATGGATCTTATCGCGCATATTGATTATATACAAAACCGTAAACTGGACGGGGAACTGGAATTATGATATTACGAGCGGAAAAAAATTATCTGCCCGCTGCTATAATGAGGTTTTAGAATGAGAAATAATTTTGCACGTGAGATATTAAACAGCCGTTACCATCTGCGCAAAGACGCGGAAAAAATCACAAGGGAAGAGCTGGAAACAGGAGAAGGCGGATGCGGTGTTACGGGATTTGCATGCAATATTCCCGTTAGCGGTAAACACATCTTTGAACCTTCGGTACAGATGCATAACCGCGGGAACGGGAAAGGAGGCGGGCTTGCTGCGGTCGGCCTCATCCCTGAAAAGCTCGGTGTCGACCGGGATACGCTTGACGAAGATTTTTTACTGCAGATCGCGCTGCTCGATAAATCGATTGTAAGTGAAATGGAATCCAGGTATATTAAACCTTTTTTCAGAATAGATCACGAAGCTTTTGCGGAAACTATTGATGATTACAGGGATATCAAAGGGCTTGAAGTTAAACCTCCGGATGTAAAACGATATTTTGTGCGTGTAAAGCCGGAAGTCCTTTCGGCATTCAGAAAAGAGCGCGGACTGGAGATGCTCGGTTCCGATAAGCTCGAAGAAGAATTCATATATCAGAATTCCTTTAAACTGAACTATGCGCTTTACAGCTCGCTTAACGATAAAAAGGCATTCGTATTGTCCCACGGCAGAAATATGATGATTCTCAAGATCGTGGGTTATGCTGAACAGGTCGCACAGTATTACAGGCTTGAAAATTTCGATGCTCATATCTGGATCGCACATCAGAGGTACCCCACTAAAGGGCGTATGTGGCACCCCGGCGGAGCGCATCCGTTCATCGGCCTTGATGAAGCGCTTGTCCATAACGGCGACTTTGCGAATTATTATTCCATAACAGAATATCTTAAACAGCGTAATGTGTATCCTCTGTTTCTCACAGATACCGAAGTTTCGGTGCAGGTCTTCGATCTTTTAAGCAGGGTTTACGGCTATCCTCTTGAATACATTATTGAAGCTTTTGCTCCGACAAGCGAAATGGACTTCGACAAACTGCCCAGGGAAAAACAGCATATTTACCGCCAGATCCAGAGCACTCATATTCACGGTTCGCCTGACGGCCCGTGGTTTTTCATCATTGCGCGCAATGACGTGAAAAACAGGCAATACCAGCTGATCGGCATCACGGATACCGCTATGCTGAGGCCGCAGGTTTTTGCATTGCAGAAGGGCGATGTCGAAATTGGCCTTATCTGCTCCGAAAAGCAGGCAATAGACGCGACCCTTGAAAGCCTGGCAAAGGAAGATCCGCGTTTCGGAACAGTCGCGGACCGGTACTGGAACGCGAGGGGAGGCAGCTATACCGACGGCGGATCGTTTATTTTTACGGTAAAAGAATCTTCTCCCGGGAAAATGGAACTCAGCTGCGCCGATAAGTTCGGACGGGGTATCGATGTGCCTGAAGATAAAAAGCCTTACGATTTTTCAAAGAGACCGTCACCTGTAAAAGCTGACGGTAAAATCCGGGACAATGCTGAGAAATTATTATCTGAGGGAAAAGTTGAAAAACATTTTGCGGCTGTAAAACAGACAATTATAAAATGGGATTTTGAGAAGGTATCGGCCTATATCGATCTGCTCGTAAGTCTTTCCAGGAAAGAAAGCCTGAAAGAACCGGTAATAAAGATGCTGACGTTCCTGCTGGACAGACGCTATTCCACAGGCCGGAAAAGCAGGCGCTCCGTTCTTCAGATGATTTCAACTGCGCTTGACTCAATCTTTGAAGCTGTTCCTGTAATGAACGGCGCACCCAAGGGAATTTATTCCAGGATTGATTTTAAATCACGCAAGAAGCTGCGCGCTCCTGGGAAGAAGGAAAAAATCCTTATTGCAAATGCCAATGGCTTTGACCCCGAAGGGGACAATTCTTTTGCGGGAATAATTTCAGGGGCGTACAACCTTGGGTGGAAGCGGTTTGTGTGCTACGGCCAGAAAGGCCAGCGCTTTCTGGGATGCGGCTTCGGGCCTAAATCAGACGGCGTGCGCATCGACTCGTACGGTTCCAGCGGGGATTATCTGGCGTCGGGCATAGACGGCCTTGAAATACACGTGCACGGAAATGCGCAGGATCAGCTCGGCCAGATAATGATGTCGGGCAAGCTTGTCATTCACGGAGATATCGGACAGACTTTCATGTACGGGGCAAAGGGCGGCGAAGTCTACGTTCTCGGCAATGCTGCCGGGCGTCCTCTGATCAACGCGGTCGGAAAACCGAGGGTCGTTATAAACGGTACCGCTCTCGATTTTCTTGCTGAATCGTTCATGGCAGGCGACCCGTACAACGGAGGGGGATTTGTAATACTTAACGGACTTACCTTTGATAAGGATGGGAATGTAATTCCTCAGGATGTACCGTACGCCGGTTCAAACCTGTTTTCACTGGCTTCGGGAGGGGCGATTTTCGTCCGCGATCCGTTTAAAAAAATAGTGCCGGAACAATTAAACGGCGGTGAGATTCATCCATTTACCGACCGTGACTGGAAGCTTATTCTTCCTCATCTTCAGGAAAACGAACGACTTTTCGGCATTTCTATTAACGAGCATATTTTAAAAGTGAAGGGGAAAATATTAAAGCCTGAAAAAGTTTACCGTACAATATCAGCGGTTAAATCAGCAGCGCTGACAAACAAGGAATTCGAGATAAATGAAGAATGGGGTGAAGGCGAGTAAAATTCCCCGGGGACGGAGCTGGCAGTAAGAGCAATTGCGCATTGCAGTATTCGGATTCATCGGCGCCCGGACTTACTGTAGTGAAATCCTGTCGAGTATCCTGTAAAAATCGTTAAGGCTGAACGGTTTCTTAATAAAATCGTATGAACCCATCTGAGTAAGCTCATCTTTTTTTACATCAACCTTGCCGCTCATGAAAATAAGAGGTATTTTACTGTCTATCTTTTTGATTTCTTCAAATACCTGCTTTCCGTTCATTCCCGGCATTACGATATCAATAAAGACAACATCCGGTTTGTAATCGATAAACGACTGCAGGGCGTTTTTTGAGTTCTGCTCGATCATTATATTTTTTAAGCCGGCTTTTCTGAAAACCAGTTTCATCAGATTGATAATTTCCGATTCATCTTCGACAAGAAGTACACGAAGGCTTTTTATCTTATCAAGATTGATTTTTACGGGATTATCCGCGATTAGTTTTTTTGCTTCAATATTTGTTTTAGCAGCCGGAATCGTAATTGTGAATGATGTACCGATATTCGCTTCGCTTTCAACTGAAATTGAGCCGTGATGCTGTTTAATGATCGCTTCCGTAACCGGGAGCCCTAGCCCGGTTCCGGATATGGCATGCTCGTCCCTGGCATATGCGCCTTTTGTCGTAAAGAAGGGTTCAAATATTTTATCCTGGATTTCTTTGCTCATGCCTGTGCCTGTATCCTTAAAAATGACCTCAATCGCGTCTTTTGCGTCTCGGACTGTGATCGAGATTTTACCCTTACCCTTGGGTTTTATGGCATGCATGGCGTTTATCAGCAAGTTCAATATAGCCTGTTCGATCTGGCTTGAATCGAACAGGGCTATCAGTTCATTCATGTAATTTTTTTCAACTTCGATATTCTGAAAACGCAGCTGTCTTTCCTGCATCTGCAAAATGCTGTCAATGCTTTCCCTGATATCCTGCGGTATTAAAGCCGGCTGGCTCGGATTGGCAAACGCGGTCATATTCTCAACCAGGCTGCTGCCCCGCATGGTAGCCTTTTCAATTTCCGCCAGTGATTTTTTTATTTCGGGAGTGGCGTCTTCCCCCAGCGAGAGCTGAGCGTGGCCCAGAATAATTGAAAGGATATTATTGAATTCGTGCGCAATCCCCCCGGTAAGACTGCCGATCGATTCCTGTTTTTGCATCTGGATGAACTGAACTTCAAGATCCTTTTTGGCTTCTTCCGAGCGCTTTAGCTGAGTAATGTCCGAAACGACCATCAATACGCTTTCTTTGCGCCCTATTATTGTCCTTTTTAAGGTTATGTCCGCCCAGAAAATTTTATCGTTCCTGTTCAAAGTAAGCCATTCAAAAGATATGGCGTTGCCGTCAAGACCAAGTGACTGCATGAGATAGCTAATTTTTTCGAAAACTTCTTTATCGAATATTTTATCTATTTTTTTATTCAGGACATCTTTTTCGGAAATATTAAACATCTTTAAGAAAGCGTTATTTGCGGATTCAATCGTGAGAGAGGATGTATTAATGGTGAGAATGCCGTCCGGAACACTTGTGACTATATTTTCGTAATGTTCTTTTAATGTCTTGTTCTCGATTTTCAATTTGTAGCTTTGAGACGCATTTTTTATTGGGATGAGAATATCCGAAATGTTTTCCAGGGGTTTAAGAAGATAGTTATGAGCGTTTAAAGCAACCGCTTTTCTTGCTGTATCAAGGTTTGCGTACCCCGTAACGAGTATGACGGGAAGGTCTTCGTTTATTTTTTTTACCCTGGACAAAAATTCTAACCCGTCCATCCCTTCCAGTTTTATATCGGAAACTACTACTTCAAAATGGCCGGAATCTACTAATTCCAGCGCTTCCTCCGCAGAGCCGACGGCGGTGACATTGCAGTCATTTTTTGCAAGTCGGTTTGCCAGCGACGCTTTGAAATCAATATCGTCTTCTATTAAGAGGAGGTTAATCCTGTCTTCTTTTTTGGTACTCAATTATTGGCGACCTCCCTGATTAACTTGTTTAACTGGAAATCATTTTTAAAGGATACATGAATTTAGTAAATTTTATTGCTTTTATATATTACCGACAAAAGGAATCGTGATCCTGAAAGTCGTTCCTTTTTCAAATGAACTTTCTACGTTTATATCTCCGTTAAGACGTCTGATAATGCCGTAACTGATCGCAGGCTCCAGGTTTTTTCTTCCATCCCATCTGAATTCCTTTTCATCATGATCGAAAAATTTATTTATTAAATACTCCGGAATAATTTCCCCGTTATCCGATATTTCTATCCCGATTTCCCCGGGGGCCTCGGAAGTTTTTACCGTAATTGATCCGTTCTCTTTAATCGCATTGCAGGCATTCAGCAGTATGTTGTTTAAAGCCTGACTTATTTGCATTTCATCCCATTTTATGGGATGGAGGCCTGGACTTAGATGCTTTACGATTTTAATATCGGAATATAATTGCTTAATCCTTCCACAGATTTTTTCAAGGACATCATTGATATCTATTTCAACGAAGTATAAATTTTCATCGCTTCTGGAAAACGAAAGAAGATCGTTGATCAGGATTTTACTTTCTTTGGTGGCCTTTTCCGCTTCCAGCAGTTCCGGCCTTCGCGGATCGTCATCAGGGAGATATTCAAGAATATCCTGAAGATAATTTCTGACCGCGCCCATGGGATTATTGATCTCGTGCGCAACTCCCGCCGCAAGCCTGCCTATGCCGGCCATCCTTTCCGCAGCAAGCAGTTCCTCTTCGGTTTTTTTTATCCGGGCTATGGTTTCAGCCAGTTTTTTATTGGTGATTCCGAGTTCCTCGGTTCTCCGGTCAATCTTCTGCTGGAGCTCTTCGTTGATTTCCTGTACTTTTTCAAGTGAATCCAATGTAGCCCTGTTCTGCTCTCTTGCGACCTCCATGTTGTCTTTTAAGGTCATTTTGTAATCAATCACTTTCCCTATGCTGTATAATGCGATCGGGATCGAACAAAGAAGAATCTTTATAATTATAGATTCATCAATGTGAAGACGGTTGATCACAAAGTACATAAAGTATACGGTAAGTATAACGAATAGTAAAGAAAAAAAATTCTTTTTTTTATTCGATTTCTCGCGCCAGGTTATTTCATAGACGCACGCATCCGCGCCTTTCGCCGCGCAGCGCAATTCCCTGAGATCGGCTTCCGGCAGTCCGAAGAACG
>CAZVDF010000002.1:0-129752 GCA_964626055.1 uncultured Leptospirales bacterium | reverse complement strand
CTTAATTGTTCCGTTTTCTATAAGATAAATTATATCCGCATGCCGAATTGTTGAAAGCCTGTGGGAAACAATTACGGAAGTCCTGTTCCGGAAAAGCGAGTCAAGCGACTTCTGTATCAGCAATTCGGATTCCGAATCGAGCGCGGATGTAGCTTCGTCGAAAAGTATCAGGTCCGCATCTGCGAGCAGTGCCCTCGCGATGGAAATCCTCTGCCTTTCGCCGCCTGATAAGAGCGCTCCTCTTTCCCCGATTACGGTATCGTAGCCCATGGGAAGCCTGGTTATGAATTCGTGCGCATTCGCCGCTATGGCTGCCTGCATTACTTTTCTCATTTCGATTTTTTTTCCGCAGGTTAAATTTTCCAGAACAGTGCCGTGAAATAAAAAGACATCCTGTGTCACGACGGCTATTTTCCCTCTGATCGAATCAAGGGATAGATCGTGCGCCGGAAGATTATTAAAAATAATTTCTCCGGATGTAGGGTGATACAGCGAAGCGATCAAATTTAATAATGTTGTTTTCCCGGAGCCGGACGGTCCGGCTATTCCTGTTTTTTTCCCTTCGGGAATTGTTATGTTTATATCATGTAAAAAATTATCCTTTGAATATTTAAAGGACATATTTTTTAACCGGATGGGTCCAGTAAAACGGCCTTCCATCCCTTTTGTGAAATCTTCTTCAGGATAATCCAGTATTTTAAAGATCCTGTCGGCGGCCGCTTCTCCGGCTTTTGCGCCGTTCACGGCGTCTGAAATATTCTTAACGGGTTCAAAAAGGTTCAGCACGATCAAAATAAAAAAAATAAATTCTCCCCCTGTGATCTGCCCGCCGATTATCTGGTATCCTCCGTAAATAAAAAGAGCTGTTGCCGCGATCGAACCCAGCAGTTCCACGACCGCCGGATTAAGATTTTGATAAACTCTTCTTTTAAGCTCTTTTAAAAAAATTGTATTATTAATGATATCAAATCTGTCTTTCTCGTGCTTTTCCATACTGAATGATTTAATGACTTTAATCCCGGTAAACGTCTGCTGCAGATGCGAGCTTAAATCCGCGAAGTTTTCCTGGATTTTTTTCGTGTATTTCTTTACAAGATTTCCAAAAAGCGAGATAGGAAAAGCGATTAAAGGAACCAGCAGCATAATAATAATAACCATCTTCCAGCTGATCACTGACAGAATTATGATATTCGTAACAAGCAGAATAATGCCGGAAAAGAGGTTGTAGATGTCGGTGCTGAGAGCGGAAGAGAGAGGTATAACATCAATAGTAATACGCGATATCAGTTCTCCGGTTCTGCTTTTATGGAAATATTGAAAGGGAAGCCTTATGAGGCGGGTAAAGACGGCGTTCCTGATGTTAAATACCGCTTTATTCCCTGTGTAAGAAAAGATCATGCGGGCCAGAAAATCGAAAAATGCCCTTATTATTATAAGCGGGACAATAGCCAGGGAAATATTTAATAAAATCTCCTCTTTAGGTTTGTCCGATATATAAGAATTGATTTTTTGTTTTAGACTTATATGTAATGATCTGAGCCTGTCAAAATAGTCGGAATTTTCGCGGATTATTATTTTTTTTTCTTCTTCTGTTACGGCCAAAGAAAAATTTTTACCGGTGTCCGTAAGCGTATCGAATATGGGCACTATGGAATAGATAGTGAGGCTGTTTGTAAGAGAGAATAAAAGCGAAAATAAACCTGCCGCGATCAAAAGGAATTTATAAGGGAGGATATATTTAACTATTTTAAAATAATTTTTCACTGAATATCACTGCCGGGAAGATTAAATTGAATATCATACAGATGTTTATACGTACCGTTACCGCTAAGAAGCGTTTCATGAGTGCCCATTTCCGCTATAGTCGAATTCTCAAGAACTATTATTAAATCCGCTTTTATTATTGTCGACAGTCTGTGCGCGATCACAAATGATGTCCTGTTTTGCATCAGCTTATCAAGCGCATCCTGCACCAGCCTTTCGGAAACCGTATCGAGCGAGGATGTCGCTTCGTCGAGTATCAATATCGGGGGATTGCGCAGTATGGCTCTTGCAATGGCTATGCGCTGTCTTTCACCCCCGGAAAGCATGATTCCTTTTTCGCCGGCCGCCGAGTTGTATTGCCCGGGCATTTTCATTATAAAGTCGTGGGCGTTTGCGGTCTTTGCGGCTTTTATAACTTTTTCTATCGGAATATTTTTTTGACCATAGGCAATATTTTCGGCCATGGTGCCGTTAAACAGAAAGACTTCCTGGGATACTATGCCTATTGTATTTCTTAATTTTTGAAGATCATATGATTTAATATCGATTTCATCGATCGATATAATGCCGTCCGACGGTTGGTAAAAACGAGGCAGAAGATCCAGCAACGTTGTTTTACCGGCGCCGCTGGATCCTACAAATGCGGTGGTCGTGCCGGCCTTTGCCGTAAAAGAGATATCTTTTAATGTAATTTTTTTTGCTGCAGGATATTTAAATGTGACATTGCTATAGGTAATTGCGTTTACGGGCAGGATAACATCATGTTTTTGCGTGTGATCGGTAGATATTGCGTGCGCAGCAAGGTAATCTTCTTTTTTTTGGTCAATTATTTCAAATAATATTTCTCCGGCCGCTTCGGCCTGCTTTATTTGATTATTCATATTTGCGATCTGCTTGATGGGATTCATTATGAACAAAAAAGTCAAAATGAAGAACAGGAATTCGCCCTTGGTGTGCTCACCGGAAATAATTTTCATTCCGCCGTAATATAAAAGAAAAACAACAAAAAGCGAAGCGATTATTTCAATGACGTGGGGTCTGCCGGATTCGACCGCGGATTTTTTTAATTTTTTTATAAACAGAGTTTTTGCGTTTTTAATGAATCTTGAGATCTGAAATTCCTCCATTCGGAATATTTTGATTATTTTTATGCCGTCTACAGTTTCATGGATAATTGAGGAAATATCGGATATTCTTTCCTGTTCTACCTTGCTGTATCTTCTGAAAACCCTGCCCATAAAAACAATCGGGACAGTGATCAGCAGAAGCGCTACAAACGACAACAGGGTTAACTTTAAATTAAGATACATTAAAAGTCCGATATGGGTAACCACAAGAAAAATGTTGACGACGAATTTTCTAAGCTGGTTGCTTAAAGCCCCGGCTATGAGATCGGAACCGTAGATTATTTTTGAAATAAGATCCCCGGTCTTCCGTCTATGGAAAAAGGATATCGGCAGCTCGATAGTTGAACTGTAAACGGATTCACGGATATCGCGAATAGCGCCGTACCCTGCATACCCTATAAAATAAACGGAGGAAAGTTCCAGCAGTAATCGAATTATTATTAAAAACAGGAGAACTGAAAAAATGATAACCAGAAGGTTGAATTTCTCTATTTGTATGAAGGTATTATTAGCGAATGATTTTAATTTTGCCTTAATGAAATAATAGTTTTCTTTCAGGGAATTTATTTCATGTCGTGATAAGATCCGCACTTCTTCTTCACTCAGTTTAAGCTGATATTTTTGCTGTCCGGGTGTTAATGTGTCGAAAATCGGAACGACGGAGTATAGCGTGAGGCCGTTTGCTATTGAAAACAGCAGCGCGAATACAGAGCCTGTAATGAATTGTTTTTTATAAGGAAGGATAAAAGTTAATATTCGTGCAAAAATGCTTTTTTTCAACGTAATAAATATTTATATGACCGCATAATGATAATTTTAATTATCCGAAGTCATCATTCAAAATTAAACGGAATAAGACGGTTCTTTTTTAACAAGAATTTCTTTTATTTTTGAGTCTCCTGCTGAAAAATATACTACATGCGATTCAAGAATTCTGAATTCGCTCATTTGCGTAAGGAATTCCTCTTTGAAATTGGTCTCAATTACTTCATTTTTATTCAGGTGTTTCTTCTCAATAAATATCGCTTTCATTTTATGCTTATACCTTAAATTATTAAATTTTGAGAATATCGGAACTCTTGTTTAAGTTTTATCTCATTTACAGTTTGCAACCATATTTTAGAAATAATTTTTTGTCTACACTTTTAATTTCAAATTGAAAAATTGTTGGTATCTGGTGTAAATAATGAATATTACAGGCAGCGCGAATAAAAATGAAAAAGTTGATAATTTTTACGATTGACTTTTTGCCGTCTTTTTTTTCATATATCTTTAATTGATAATGCGATATCATCTTTAGCAAGAGGTGTTTTTTACATAATTGTGTTTTATCCTCGGTGGATCAACTTGATTTTTGTATCGATGCATCAAATATAATGTTCCGGTAAACAGATGATTTTTTTTAAAAGAAAAAATTTATATTTATTAGTTTTATTATTAATGACAGCAAGCGTATTCACGAGCGATTTATTTGCTTATAAAATATTTGAATTTACGACTGTCAGCGATGTAGTCAAGAAGGTCAGAAAAAAATTTTCCGGTATGGAATCATACCAGGCTGACTTTAGAATTGTATCCGAAAAACTGGGAAACAAAGCTCACAAAAACGGAAGGATTACCTATAAAGCAACCGATAAAATGCTGATCGAATTCATCAATCCCGCAGGCCAGAAAATTGTCTCGGATGGAAAAAGGCTATGGGTTTATATTCCTTCTATGAACGTAGTGGCTGAACAGGATATGAGATCCGATTCCGCTTCGATTTTTTCTTCAGCTACTGGCAGCGGATTAAAAAGACTTTTTACAAAATACCATTATAAATTCGCCTCAAGGAACCAGCCCGAAAAGCAGTCGGACGGCTCAATGCAGTACACTCTCTTCCTGAAACAAAGAGAATCGAGAAGCGGATTCCGGTCCATAAAATTATGGATATCCGAAGATTTTCTGATCAAAAAAGCCGTCGGAGAGAGTTCAACCGGAAAAATGATCGAGATATATTTTTCAAACATCAAAAGTAATTTTGAAGTATCCAGCGGAATATTTCAGTTTGATATTCCATCGCAGGCTAAAATACTTAAAAATCCCCTTATATCTGAGGAGTAGCATAAAGTGGAAAAAATCGGAGAAAAGCTTAGAGACGCCCGTGAGCTTAAAAAGCTGACAATTAAAGATGTAATGAAAGAGACCAATATCAGCGCAAAATATCTGGAAGCTCTTGAGGACGAAGAATTTGATAAAATCCCCGGTGAACCTTATCTATTGGGTTTTTTGCGAAGTTATGCGGAGTTTCTCAAACTGAACGGCGATGAAATAGTTCAGTCGTATAAAGGCTATAAAATAGGCGAAAGCGCGACCCCGCTTGAGGAATTAACAAAACCTACGAACCTGTTTTCTTTGCCCTCTCTTCCAGCCGTCTTTAATAAAAATAAAAAAATACTCTATATATCCGGAGGTGCGATCGGGCTTATCCTGATAATCTGGCTGTTATCGTCTGTTTTCTCAACCGACATTAAAGTTGAGAACAATGATCCCGCTTCGGATATTAAAAAAGAATATTCCAAAGCAAGGAATTCATTTGAAAATGAGAATATACGCAATCTATCGCTGACTGATGACAGAGGTTACGTATTGGTCTACAAAAATGAGACTGTTCAGTTCCCGGTAGACAATAAAGAGGTTATGTTCCTTCTAAAGGACATAAAGAACAATGCCGTCGTTGTCGAGGTGCTTCCCGGAAATCAGTATGAGACTCTTGAAATGGAAAAGCCGAAAACACTGCTGATCAGGGATTTTTCAAGGGAAGTGATGCTGACTTTAAAAGGATTGACCGAGAACAGGGCAAAGATATTTGTCATGCTGGGGAAAAAGAACGGGACCGGTACCACGGAGCTGCAGAAGACGGTTCCGGCGGTTGAAAGTTCTGCCGGGACCCAGGTTACGGCACAGAGCAGAAAGAATCTGAAGATTATTTTTGAAGCCGAATTTACGCGCAAAACATATCTCGAATTATACCTCGACGGGATGCAAAAGAAAAAGGGTATTGTTCCGGCGGGCGTAAAGGAAAGATGGGAAGCGTCTGAATATATTCAGTTAAAGATTGGAAATGCCGGAGGGCTTAAAGCAACTATCAATGGAAAGGAATATACATTCGGACTGCCGGGACAGGTTGCGAACAAAATAATCACATGGCAGATGGATGCGAAAACTCCGAATGTTTACCACATTGTGACAAAGGACTGGTAATTATATAATTTTAAGATGGCTTTTAGATAATATATCTGTTTCGTATTCACTCAATATTTTGATTCGAAATCCGATTAATAGCGCGTTTGTTAAATTTTCAATACCGGGATAGTCATTTGAATGTACCTAATGCATTAACAATATTGAGGATTATACTGATACCTATTTTCCTGTACCTGATCTTTGTGTCACATGTTCAGGAACAGATATGGGCGCTTGTCGTATTTATTATTGCTTCGTTGACGGACCTTCTGGACGGGTGGATGGCGCGTAAATTCGGGCAGGTTACCGCTGTCGGCAAGTTCCTGGACCCTCTTGCGGATAAATTTCTTGTCATATCCGCTTTTATCGCATTGCTTATTCTTGATCCTTTGATCCCTTTATGGATGATTGTTGTCGTGGTTTTGCGTGATATCCTGCTGACTTTTATGAGATATCTGGCGATGAGGCGTAATTCAGTTTTAAGGACGACCAGATTCGGTAAGATTAAAACAGCTTTCCAGATGGTTTCAATAGTAATTATAATTATGGTCCTTATTGTAAGAAGCTCCATGGGCAATTTTTCAATACCCGATACGGGAGATATTATGAAGTACGATCACGTGTACGACATTATGACCTCCGACTTGCCGAATAAATGGCTTATGGTTACACCGTACATTCTCATGGCATTTGTTACGATTATCACCGCGCTTTCAGGCATCAGATATATTTTTACAAACAGGTATTTATTTGTACCTTTGTCGTTAAAAAAGAACGGTCCGGAAAATTAATGCGGTGGAAAGAATTTTTTTTAACAGGTCTTTATTCAGGATATTTCCCTGTTGCTCCAGGCACTGTCGGCAGCCTGCTTGCCGCGCTGATTTTCACTCTTGAGTACATTTTTTTCAACTATTATTGCCCTGTCACAAATTTTATCGTAGTGCTGATATTGATTTACCCGTCGATCAGGCTTGGCGATGAAAGTGAAAAATTATTCAACAGGAAGGATCCGTCAATAGTCGTCCTTGATGAGATGCTCGGTTTCTGGGTATCTGTCCTATTCATCCCGTATAGCTGGCAGATCGTGTTGCTGGCTTTTTTTATTTTCAGGATTTTTGATATTTTTAAGCCTTATCCGATCAAAAAGGCCGAAAAATTGAAAGGCGGATCGGGAATTATGCTCGACGATATAATCGCCGGCATATATACAAATATATTAATACGGTTAATAATATCTATTACTGAATTATTCGGATTACGAATTATATAACGTGTTAAATTAATAACTCAACATGGCTGGTATTTATTGAATTATTATGAATATTCCCGGTAAAATGATCAAATATTGATCATTTTTAAAAGTAATATATGTCCGTGAAAAGAAATTATTTATTCAATCCAGATAAGATCAAATATGTAAAAGGTAATAAGCCGAAAGTAGATTGTATCCTGTGCGCTATCGCGGAACGATCTCCCAAAGCGACATTGCTGGAGATTTACAGAACAAAAAAATTCATTATTTCCGTAAATCTTTATCCGTACAATCCCGGTCATTTAATGATTTTTCCTATAAAGCATATAACCGAGTTTGGGGAACTTCCGGATAAGGACGCTCTTGAATTGCATAGACTTACCGTAAAAACCATTTCCATTATCAAAGATGAATTCAAACCCACGGGATTCAATATCGGATATAATATCGGTCATTTCAGCGGCGCAAGCATCACGCACATACATCAGCATATTGTGCCGCGTTACGGGAATGAAGCTGGTTTTATCGATATTCTTGCCGGGACAAGATTGTTCGTGATGGATCCCGTTGAAATAATGAATCGATTAAAGGTAAGATTTACCGGATCAAAGATAAAATGAGAACGACTGATGAAATATATCCCCTGGCTTTATCTGTTTGTTCATCCCCTGCGTTAAATCAGATCTGGGATTCAATATCTTTATTTAAACCGGATGATTTATATAAAAGATTACTAAAGATCCGGAAATTAACCACACAGGGATTTATCCAGGCAGAGTATCCCGCCGATCCGCTTGCCGCCGCTGAAAAGATTCGCGCTGTATGCAGGAAAAAAAATATCGGGATACTGACTTACTGGGATGAGCGGTATCCAAAGCTTCTGAGAGAAACATCGAATCCTCCGATCGTGCTTTACTGCAAAGGCAGCATAACCGAAAATAAATCGATTGCCATTGTGGGTACGCGAAAGTCCGACAAAAAGTCGTCGGATATTGCCCGTCGTTTGTCCTCGGAATTATCCCTGGCCGGCTTTACGATCGTGAGCGGCATGGCAATAGGTATAGACAGGGAAGCTCATCTCGGCGCTATAAAAAATAACCTGCCAACGATCGGGGTTCTGGCCAATGGCATTGATATAGTATATCCCGCATTCAACAGGGATATTTATTCCGCCATCTTGAATTCCGGGAACTCCTCCATAATTTCGGAATATCCTCCTAAAATACTGGCAGGGAAGTGGACCTTTGTCAGAAGGAACAGGGTTATCAGCGGATTGGCTCTCGGGACCGTGGTTGTAAAAGCCGCAAAACAAAGCGGAGCGCTGATTACTGCCCGTCACGCACTGGAGCAGAACAGGGAAGTTTTCGTCTGCCCGGGATTTACTTTCGACAGCACATACGACGGATGCAATGATCTGATAAAGAACGGAGCAATTCTTGTTTCGAATACTGAAGATGTTTTGCGGGAATTATCCGATTATAAAGACAGGATCGCTTCTATTGAAAGCAGGTCGGCTGTTGTTAAAAAGAAAGCAATAAACCTGGATTATCCCGCCCCGGATTTATTCCAAAGCATGGATGAGCCGGCGGAAAAATATCCTCATACCTCGATACAGAGCAAAATTCTGGATATTCTGGCCGACGGAGAAACGGATATCGACAGCATTATCAGGCAATTGGATTACAATGCCAATGAAATAAATGAAGCAATAATGCTTATGGAATTATCCAGCGATATCTCAAGAGACGGCAATGTAATATCGAAGTTTTAAATTAAAGACTGCATCAAATTAACACCGTGGGATTTCTAACCTTCCGTATCCGGTGCGATAATTAACGGATTTTTTTATAAAACAAATCAATAAAAATACGATAAGTAATTCTAGGGGACATAAAATGAAGATTAAATATATATATTTAATATTAGTGGTAATATTGCTTATCATTTCCATCGCACAGATGTTTTCCATTCCCCCGTATGCCGGAAATATTTTCTCGGTTTATAAATCCGGATATTTCAAGGAACTCGATAACGGCTTCCGGATCACTATCGATTCATTTCTTAATATCAAGATGATGAGCCGCCCCGTATATGCATGGATTTTTCTGAATGATATTCAGAAAAAGAACAATATCAGTATAAAGGTCTACAACGGCAAAGGTCATGAGGTTCCAGCTCCGGGAGAGAATAAGATATCTGATGACGATAATGTGCAAAAAATACTGAGTTCCCTTAATCCGCAGGATTTTTCACGGATAGCAAATAACCGGTATTATTCGGCGATACCCGTGTTTATGGAAGAAAAATGCAGATTCTGTCACACCGGCGTAAATAAAAAAAACATTGCAGGTGTTATCACTTTTGAAAGGGATTATGATTCGCATATTTACTATTCGTCAGAACGGGTTATTATTTTCGCGGTAATATCCCTTGTTCTGATAATCATTCTGTATTTTATTATAAAATGGGAGCCCGCGAGGGCAGTCAAAGAATTGTTTGACAAATCAAAATGAATTGTTTGATATGACTGGTTTGCAGTATATCAGACAAGGGTAGTCAGATGAAGAAAGAAGAAAAAATACTCGTAATCGTGGAATCTCCGTCCAAATCGAAAACAATAAACAAATATTTGGGAGATAAGTACATTATCGCCTCTTCGATGGGTCATATCATTGATCTTCCGAAGTCGAGACTGGCGGTAGATGTGGAAAATAATTTTACGCCTGAATATATAACGATCAGAGGGAAAGCGAAAATATTGTCCGGTCTCAAAAAAATGGCTTCCCAGGCCTCTGCCATTTTACTTGCTACAGACCCCGACAGGGAAGGAGAGGCGATATCATGGCATCTGTCCAACGCGCTCGGGGCAAAGAACCGGAATATTAAACGGATCGTATTTAACGAAATCACTGAATCTGCCATTAAAGAAGCGATAAAGTCGCCAAAAGATATCGACAATAGCCTGGTCAACGCCCAGCAGGCAAGAAGGATTCTCGACAGGATTGTGGGTTACTATATCAGCCCGCTGTTATGGAAGAAGATCAAAAAAGGATTATCTGCAGGCAGGGTCCAGTCCGTAGCGCTTAATGTTATCTGTGTCCGGGAAAAAGAAATAGATAACTTTAATCCTATCGAATACTGGACGGTCGAGGTTGTATTCGATTTCAGGGGAAAGGAGTTTATTGCGTCATTTTATTCTTACAGGGGTGAAAAATTAAAACTCGAAAATAAAGAAGCGGCCGATCGCATCCTGGAAGAATTAAAAGGCAAAAAATTTATTGTAAAAAGCATTCAAAAGAAGGAGAGAAAACGACGCGCCCTAGCTCCTTTCATAACCAGCAGGATGCAGCAGGATGCCGCGCAGAAGCTTTCTTTTACTTCGGGTAAAACAATGATGGTTGCCCAGCAATTATACGAGGGCGTTGAGATAACAGACGAAGGGCCGGTAGGGCTGATCACATATCTGCGTACCGATTCAACGAGAATTTCGGATTCCGCTTTAAAGTCAGTGCGCGATTATATAAATGCAAATTATAAAAATGAATATTTGCCCGATAGCCCTAATACATATCAAAATAAAAAAGGCGCCCAGGATGCTCATGAGGCCATAAGGCCGACAGATGTGCATCGCACGCCCGAATCGGTAAAGAACAATCTTACCAAGGATCAGTATAAATTATACAATCTGATATGGAAAAGATTCGTAGCCTCGCAGATGACGCCTGAGGTTTCGGAACAGTCGAGCATCGCTATAACAGCGGGCGATATTGAGCTGAGAGCTGCAGGAAGCAGGGTTCTATTTGACGGCTTCACTGCGCTTGATAAAGCCGACAAAAGCAAAAAGTCGGACCTTCCCGATCTGCGGGAAGGCGATGAACTCACAGCTGACGAAATAAGACCTGAGCAGCATTTTACGAGTCCGCCGCCGAGGTATAACGACGCGACGCTCGTAAAATTTCTTGAAGAATCCGGGATCGGAAGGCCTTCGACTTATGCGTCAATAATCAATACACTGATCGGCAGATATTATATCACAAGATCCGGCCGTCAATTGATGCCGACTATTCTCGGTAACATAGTTAACGATATAGTATCCGCCCATTTTCCATCGCTTATATCGGTGGGTTTTACGGCAGAAATGGAAGAGAAGCTCGACATGATTGAGGAATCCAGGTTTGACTGGGTAAATATGCTTAAGGATTTTTATCCTTCTTTTAAAAAAACCGTAGATGATGCCGAAGTAAAAATAGAGACGCTCAAGGGTATCCTGGATGAACCGACGGACATCAAATGCGAAAAGTGCGGCAAACCGATGTTAAAGAAGCTCGGAAAATTCGGTTTCTTTCTCGCATGTTCCGGATTCCCGGAATGCAGAAATGCCAAGTCGCTTCCTCTCGGAAAATGCCCGAAAAGCGAATGCAACGGGGATGTCGTTAAAAGATCTTCCAAAAAAGGCCGGCCGTTCTACGCCTGCTCGAACTATCCGCAGTGCGATTTCATTACGAGGGATAATCCTTCGGATAAATCGTGCCATAAATGCGGCAAGCTTCTGTTCATAAAAAATATTAGGGGGAAAGGCCAGGAACTGCATTGTCTTAACGAAAACTGCGATTTTAAAGTTGAACTGCTCGATGAAAATTCAGAGAATCTTTCAAACGGCAACGGCGTTAATTCCAACGGGGACGGTCTATGATTGCGGAGATTGATGATTTTCTCGATCATATTAAATT
Source organism: uncultured Leptospirales bacterium (assembly GCA_964626055.1). Classification (GTDB taxonomy): domain Bacteria; phylum Spirochaetota; class UBA4802; order UBA4802; family JAFGDQ01; genus JAFGSG01. Next base: position 117,654 of record CAZVDF010000002.1, on the reverse strand, counting down.
TGAAAAAAACTCTTCTCCGAAGACGATCTCTTCATATAACGATGATTTAATGCAGCTATATAGATTCCTGACAGGCGAAAACGACGGCCCGGCAGGCTCGGGTTTCTATGAGGTCGGCGTTAAAATTATCGGCGACGACGATATAGATATTAGATCGATAGGCAGGGATGACATTACCGCCTTTATCGAATACTGCTACGACAGGGGTTTGAAGAAATCATCGATCTCGAGGAAGATAGCGAGTATTAAATCCTTTTTTAAATATCTATATACGGAAGATATTATAGGGAAAAATCCCGCTGTTAAAATATCCTTTCCAAAACGCGAGAAAAACGTACCGAAATTTTTGCATTATAACCAGATAGAGACACTGTTCGAATTCAATGTGAAAAATTTTTTTGATTACAGGGACAGAGCTCTACTTGAAGTGTTCTATTCTTCCGGAGCCAGGGTTTCCGAGATTGCGTCTGCGGATTGTGAAAATCTTTCAGTGGAAAATTGCACTCTAAAAGTATACGGAAAGGGCGCCGTGGAAAGAATAGTATTTCTGACGGATAACGCAGTCGGATGGCTTAAGCTGTATCTTAAGCAGAGGAAAAAAGAATTCGGCGAGGTTAAAGGACCTTTGTTCGTCAATAATAAAGGGGATAGGATCACGACAAGAGGCATTTTTTATATCATCGATAAGAGATATACGGCAAGCGGACTTGCCGGTTCCATTTCCCCGCATACGTTAAGGCACAGTTTTGCAACGGAGCTTTTAAACCAGGGTGCGGACATACGCGCCATACAGGAAATGCTCGGGCATAAAAATATTTCTACAACCCAGATTTACACTCATACGACGAAGGAAAGGTTAAAAAGGGTATACGAGGAGTTTCACCCGCACTCATCCAGGAATTACGGCAAAGAGGAATGAGTTTTAAGCCGTAAATTCGTTACCGTGAAATGTGACCAGTTTCCGGATCAAATATCTTCTTTTACCTGCAGGAATTGATGCTTCGACTTCTTCCCCCGCGCAACGGTTGTTCAGGGCAGCGCCTATAGGCGAGTTAATTGAAATTTTGCCTTCGGATGGTTTAACTTCGTTTGGATGAACAAATGTGAATTCGATTGTTTCATTGCTTTCCATATCAAGGACAGTAACCCTTGATCCGTAACCTACTTTATTTTCCACAATTTGCGAAACATTTATATTATTAAGCTGGCTTAACTGGCTATTGAGCTGAGATATTCTGGCTTTTACGAAGGACTGCCTCTCTCTCGCCGCGTGGTAATCGGCATTTTCTTTCAAATCGCCGTATGATCTTGCCTGTGCGATCTTCTTCGGAAGTTCCACTTTGAATTCGTATCTGAGATTTTCAAGTTCCTCCCTGATCGATTTCTTTTTTTCTTCAAAATTTTCGCTCATTATGAAGCTCCATTTATTAATACTGTATTCAATGAATAATTCCTGTTTATCAGATATCAGGCAAATACCTTTGTCGCAAATACATGCGGGTCTGTTCTTTTCAAATATAATTTTCTTTTAAGACATATTGCAAGTATTTTTTTATCGGTATAAAAATACGGCTGTTAAAAACATATGGCTATTATTTTTTTTTGCGGATTCGCATAAATCCCGGTTGACTTTTTATAAATTTATATACTCCCGGAATGACCTATGAATTTCAGGCGCTATTATTTAAAATTCCGGTCAAGCATGCGGTATATTATTCCGCTGATTACCGGGCTCTGCGCGCATTGTTTAGAGCTTCAATGAGGATTTATCCCTTAATGATCGGTTCTGGAACGCGCTCTTGTTGAAAATCCATGCGAGAATGAGCGCCTTCCCAAATAATTTTCATTTTTTTAAAAAATATATTGACAAGAACCGATGATCTGTAATATCGAATGAATTCATCGAATTAATTCGATAGGACTATCTCCTCCTGGATCAGCGTTCATATATGTGCGCAGTCGATTTTTCGGATAAGTCGATAACGCCCTTATACTGGCACACCGCTGGCAGGTACGGGAACCTTAGTGTCGTATGCAGGCGTCATAAAGGATTTTAAAAAATGCCGGCTTCGCGGGAAGATGCAGCATTTGAACCGAATATGAAACCTGTTTTAAGATTCATACTGCAGGCTAAGTGTTGACGCGACAGTGTATGGAGCTTGCCCAGGGTATTTAATTATTAAGTAAATTATAATACACCAACTATATAAATAAAGGGATAATATTATGAATGTTGCGTCAAATTTAGAGATTTCTGCAAGGTATTTCCCCAAGAACCCTGCTCTCAGCATTGATGATAAAGAGATTACGTATGCACAGTTTAATGAAGAAGCGAACCGTGCCGCTACCGCTCTTTTAAAGCTCGGTATAAAAGCTGGAGACCATGTCGGACTCTGCGCGCCAAACTCAGCCGACTGGCTTATTTTATATTTCGGTATTCTGAAAATAGGGGCTATCGCCATAACGCTTGGAGCCACATTAAGCCCGGACGAACTCAGAATGCTTCTTGAACATTCCAAGCCGAGAATTCTTTTTACAACTGATGAAAGACTGAAGGATATTGAAAACCTGAGAGGGCAGAAAGGCCTCGAAAAAGTTATTTGCCCGAATGGAGATATGACATTCCAGAAAATGCTGGATATGGGTACTACCAAATTCGAAGCCGTTTACTGCGACCGCTATGATACCGCATCCGTGCTCTATACCGGCGGGACAACAGGCATTCCCAAAGGAGTAATGACCTCTCATCTGAACATTAATACTTCTGCGCATAACGTGGCCTTTAACGAAAGATCGACTCAGAAAGACAGGTCTCTGCTCTTTCTTCCTTTAAATCACGTGTTCGGCCAGATGCATGTAATGAACGCCACAATAATAAGTGCCGGCTGCCTGGAACTGCTACCGGCTCTGGATATGGATAAAGTATTAAAGCTAATCCAATCCGGCCGCGTAACCAAATTTTTCGCGGTTCCGACCCTGTATACGCGTTTGCTTGCTCAGCCGAATGTAAGAGAGCTTATGTCGAAAGTTCGCTATTGCTTTTCGGCAGGTGCCGCGATGGCAGCGGAGATAGTCCGGCAATGGAAAGAATCGTCGGGACTCCTGATATATGAAGGTTACGGACTGACGGAGTCAGCCTCGGCAGTCACTTATAATCATTATTATGAACATGTTATCGGATCCATCGGCGCAACGGTTCACGGGGTTGAGACCCAGATAAGGGATATTTCAACCGGTGAGGCTCTTCCGACCGGTAAAGAAGGCGAGATATGTATTAAAGGCAACAATATTATGAAGGGTTATCTGGATAATCCTAAAGCAACATATGATACATTCTGGCATCTCGACAAAAATAAGAGGAGACACGAAGATCAGTGGTTCCGTTCGGGCGATGTCGGCTATATGGATGACAGAGGATATTTTTATATTGTTGACCGTTTAAAGGATATGATCATTACCGGCGGTGAGAACGTTTACTCGACCGAGGTAGAAGAGGCTATTTACAAGAAGCCTGAAGTACAGGAATGCGCCGTAATCGGGGTTCCGGACAGGGAATGGGGCGAAAAAGTGGCCGCATTTATGATACTCAAGCCTGGTAAAAATGTTAATGCTGACGAAATGAAAGCATTCCTGAAAAAATCACTGGCGCCTTTTAAAGTGCCGAAGATTTATGAATTCGTAAAGGATTTCCCGAGAACCGGTAAGGGAACCATCCTGAAGCGCGAAATCAGGTCGCAATATACAGGCGGGAAAAAATAAGAAATAAATCCGGACGTTCGAAAATTTGCTCAAACGCTTACGAACCGGAAATTATTAAGACAATATATGCGTGACGTAATGCCGCTTTATGCAAGCAATGATACGGAATTAGCGGAGAGAAGCGGCAGGATATTCAAAATATAATTTGATCCGATCAATCATAGAAAAATATTTATAACTGTTTGTCAATAGCTATAATAAAGCTATAAAACAGAAATGCGGGGTAATATTATCCTAATATTACATTATGCATACAGATAAAAAGCTTGACCGTATCGATTTTAAAATCCACTATTCTTATAATTGGAACCAAAAAAAACCGTTTGACTCATAAAACGGTGGTTTTTAAAAAATAAAGTAAGGAGGATTTTTTATGAAAAGAGTTGTAACTATTACAGCTTTAGTATTTATGATAGCAGCTGTACTGCTGACTGTTGTTCCTCTAAATGCAGCAGAAGGAATGAAGTTAAGACTTACTGTCATGTGGCCGCCGCAGCATTGGTGTACGAAACTGCTTGACGAGATGGGAAAAGACTTTGCGAAAGCAACCGCTGGAAGAGTAAGCGTAACAGTATTCCCGAGCAATACGCTATCACCGCCAATGCAGGTATATGATAACACTGTAAAAGGCGTAGTTGACATTGGAACAAGCTTATTGGCATATTCTCCGGGAAGACTTCCTCTCTCCGAAGTGCTGCAACAGCCTCTGGGATTCAGAAACGGTTATCAGTCAACTAAATGTGCAAATGCATATTATAAAAAATTTAAACCGAAAGAATTTGATGATGTTAAAGTTCTGCTCCTCCATGCAGCTGCACCGGGCTTCTTTATGACAAAAAATCCGGTTAAATCATTAGCAGATGTTAAAGGCCTTAGAATAAAAGCCAATGCAGAGAATGTGGATGTAGTTAAAGCTCTTGATGCATCTCCGGTTACAATGCCTGTTACCGAAACATATGACGGACTCTCAAGAGGGTTAGTGGATGGAACACTTTTCCCGATTGAAGCACTGGCGGCTTTTAAAATCGGCGAAGTTGTAAAAACTGTTATTCAAGACTACGGTATGTCATATGGTACATCGATGTATGTAGTATTGAACAAAGATAAATGGAATTCATTGTCTCCTGCTGATCAAAAAGTGATAGATAAAATCAGCGATGAGTATAATGAAAAAATCGGGAAGGGATGGGTCACAGCGGATAATGGTGCAATGAAATTCGCAGAAAAGAAAGGCGTTACTTTCATAAAGGTTTCCGAAAAGGAAATAGCACGGACTGCCGCAAAAATGAAACCGATATATGATAAATATGTCCAAATGACAAAGGCCAAAGGATTACCGGGTGATCAAGCCCTAAAATTCTGCCAGGATTTTTTAAAAAATGCAAAATATCGTAATTATAAATAATTTTAAATATTATTTATAATTTTGAGGGCTGTATGACAATACAGCCCTCATTTATTATTATAAAATAATTCTTTTGTCAGCAAATACGCGCGGGAACGCTGGACAATTCCTGAAGAAACTGTACAGTGATAGCCCTGTTGACATTTAGTTTTTCAAAAATTCTTGTCAAAAATTTGTTGGAAATATAAATATGGTAAGAACAGGCATTTTTTAGTTTTATTAATTTGGAGGTATACAATGAAGCGTTTTATAGCAGGTATTATAAATGTTGACAGGGTTTTATACATCATCGCAGGTATTGTATTATGCTGTATGGTTGTTTTAACGCTCTGTGATGTTATTTTAAGGAATCTTGGCAGTCCAATCACCGGGTCCCTGGAAATAATGCAGTATGGCGGTTGTATTGTATTCAGTTTTTCAGTCCCTTATGCGACATGGAATAAAGCACAGATATTTGTAGACCTTATTGTCGAGAAAATAAATTCTCAAAATAAAAGAATTTTAAATATCGTTACCAGAATATTAGGAGTACTCCTGTTCCTCTATATTGCATATCAAGCTATTATTTATGGAATAGACGTAAAAGGTACAGGTGAAGCCACCGCATATTTCAGAATACCTTATTATCCCTTTGCGTATCTGATTGCGTTGGCTTTTCTATTTCAGGGTTTGACAATTTTCTGTGATTTAGTTCAGACGGTGAAAGGAGGGAACAATGAGTGATGTAGCAGTTGGCGTATACGCTATAATTTTAATGCTGGCTTTATTTTTGACCGGTCTGGAAATGGCCTATTGCATGGCACTGGTAGGTTTTTTAGGCTTTACGTTTCTAATGACATTTTCAGCAGCTTCAAATCTTTTATTAAAGGATTTCTGGGATACCTTTACGGTTTACTCTTATACGGTAATTCCTTTGTTTATACTTATGGGACAGATCGCGTCGAACGCGAACATTGCAAAAAGACTTTATTATGCCGCGCATAAATGGGCCGGACGAATACCGGGCGGACTTGCAATGACGACAACCGTAGGAGCGGCGATATTTAAATCCATGTGCGGGTCTTCTCTGGCTACTATCGGCACCTTCACGAGTCTCGCAATCCCGGAAATGGATCGCTACGGCTATAAAAAAGAATTATCAACCGGTACTGTGGCTTCCGTCAGCACGCTTGGCATGATCTTGCCTCCCAGCAACGTGCTTATCATATACGGTCTTATTGTGGAGCAATCTATAGGAAGGCTTTTCCTTGCAGGTATTCTCCCTTCAATTGTAATCACTTTGCTTTTTATGGCTGTAATCTGGTCGTGGGTAAAGATTAAGCCTGAAATGGCGCCTAAATCGGAAATCAAGGCGACATGGAAAGAGAAATTATTATCTCTTCCCAATTTTTTAGTAGTTTTCGTGATTTTCAGCGTCGTTATAGGCGGAATGATCGTCGGCTTTTTCAGCCCAACTGAAGCCGGTACAATAGGCACGGTAGCTATATTCCTGCTGGCTTTAATTCAACGAGAAGTTAATTTCAAAATGATGGTTAAATCCTTCGATGAATCATTAAGGATATCGATTATGACCCTCATGCTTATAGCCGGATCTTCAATTTTCGGTCATTTCCTTGCGATTACTGAAATCCCGCAAATGGCTGCGAGCTGGGTTTCCACCCTGCACGTACCGGGTTTTGTGGTCATGATAGCTATAATAGTCATATACCTGATAGGCGGCTCAATTATGGACGACCTGGCGTTTATGATACTTGCCACTCCAATATTTTTCCCGACAGCCGTAGCGCTCGGTTATGATCCTATATTCTTTGCCATCATTATATGCGTTACAATTATGATAGGCGGGCTTATCCCTCCTATGGCAATTTATGTATTTATACTGGCAAATATGACGAAAATCCCGTTCGGCACTATTTATAAAGGAGTTCTCCCATTTTTGATAGCGCTTGTTGTAGCATTAATACTGCTTTTTGCATTCCCTCAATTAGCGCTGTGGCTTCCGAAAGTAATGATGGGATAGATTTATAGAACAGAGATTGAAGATTGATATAAAATAAACATATTTCGATTGGGAAAAAAGCCTGTCAAGATCGTAATTGACAGGCTTTTTATTTCAAGACGTAATACCTCGACGCTTGCGTCGAGGATGTAAGCCTATCGATTTGCGGAGCAAATCGATAACGCCTTGAAATAAAATAATGATAATAATAGGAATTAAGTATGAGACCTGGCAGTGATAAACTTAAAACCGATAAAGAGCGGATAATTTATAGAGCCGGACTTCACTGGGGAATACTTCTTGGCCCTATGGTAGTTCTCTTTTTTGGATCGCTTTTGTTAGGTTCAAAGAGACAGGAGGCTATAGTCCTTATTGCTTTTGGCGTTATATGGGGAATAATATCTTATATAAATCTTCGTATATCAGAGATAGTGCTGAAAAATGACAGATTATTAATTAATGTTGGCTTTCCTATAAGGAAAAAACTCGATATTCAGCTTAACGACATTACTCATTTTGATTTCTATCAGCCTTCACTTGGCGCGGTTCTCAATTTTGGAAAAATTATTTTTGTACTGAAAAATAAGAAAAAAAAAGCTTTCCGGTTTATCGGTTCACCGTCAGAATTGGTGCGGCAGGTGCATATAAAAGCATCGGCTATACAAAACAAAGAAAATAAAATCGCAGGCAAAAAAAACAAGTGAATGAGAGAGGGATAAAGTATGCCAAAGATAAAAAAAGTAATAATCAGCGTATCCGATAAGTCGGGCGTGGCGGAATTCGCGAAAGAACTGTCCGCTTTCGGGGTAGAATTCCTTTCAACCGGGGGAACAGCCAGGATGCTCAGGGAAGCAGGTCTCGATGTAAAGGATATTTCCGAATATACCGGATTTCCAGAAATGCTGGACGGCAGAGTAAAAACGCTTCACCCAAAAGTTCACGGCGGGCTTTTGGGTGTGCGCTCAAATCCGGAGCACGTTAAAGTAATGAAAGAACACGGGATCGAAAATATAGATATGGTTGTTGTTAATCTCTATCCTTTTAAACAGACTATATCCAGGAAGGGATGCACTCTAGAGGAAGCAATAGAGAATATAGATATCGGCGGCCCGACCATGCTTCGATCTGCTGCAAAAAATTTTGAATCGGTGACGGTTATTATTGATCCGGCTGATTACAAAATCGTAATTGACGAGATGAAAAAGAACAACGGGGAAGTATCAAGAAACACAAATTTCAGGCTGGCCGCAAAGGTATTTGAAACGACGCACGAATATGACGGGACGATAGCCGAATATTTGAAAAAGAATATCCCAAAATAAATTATTTTACTTTTCGATCCCGGCTCTTGCGAGTACGCCGTTTGCATAGTAATGCTTTACTTCCGTCATTTCCGTTACCAGGTCGCACAGGCTGATCAAATGCTGGGGGGCCCCTCTGCCTGTAAGTATTAGTTCCTTATTCGCAGGTTTCTGTTCAATAAGCCTGATAATTTCATCCAGGGTGACTATCTTGAATGATAAAGCGGTAACAATTTCATCAAGAATAATAAGGTCGAATTTGTTGTCCGTTATTACTTCCTGGGCGCGCTTCATGGCATTTTTTGCCAGGGAACAGTGCTCTTCGAAATTGTCGTCGTTTAACCGGCAGAATCGGGGGCTCCCGTACTGTTCAATTGTTATATGACTTTTCAGCTTCGAAATAGAATCAAGTTCGCAGTAATGCTGGCCTTTCATGAACTGTATTATTATCGATTTTAGACCCGCGCCGGAAGCTCTAAGAGCGAGTCCGAGCGCAGCGGTTGTTTTCCCCTTGCCGTTGCCGGTGTATAACTGAACAAAGCCTTTTTCCAACATTATGCGATTCTCCGGATAGATTTTCTTAAATGTATTTTAATAATGTTTATAATAACCCGCCGACAGCCATGGATGTCTTAGTGCCGTACGCAGGCAGGAGGCCTGTTTGCGTACGGCCGACACCGAAGGTGGCGGCCGGTACATCAGTACCGGGGGCTTGCCCCGGGGAATTTTATTTCAAGGCGTAATACCTTGACGCTTGCGTCGAGGATGTAAGCCTGTCGATTTGCGAAGCAAATCGATAACGCCTTGAAACATAATGACCCGCCGACACCGAAGGTGGCGGCCGGTACATCAGTACCGGGGGCTTGCCCCGGGGAATTTTATTATTCTATGGAATATTTTTTAATACCTTCTTTATATAGATCCTTTCCGCTGATATCATTTATAACAACTAAAGGAAAATTTTCAACTTCCAGCTTATATATAGCTTCCGCGCCTAGATCTTCATAGGCGACTATCTCGGCTTTCTTTATCGATTTTGAGATTAATGCCCCGGCTCCTCCAGTTGCGCCGAAATAAACAGCTTTATGTTTCCTGATAGCTTTTATTACCTGCTCGGATCTCTGTCCCTTGCCGATCATTCCTTTGAGCCCGAATTTTATTAGTTCAGGCGTGAAACTGTCCATCCTATAGCTGGTTGTAGGGCCTGCCGATCCTATAGCTTTCCCGGGTTTTGGAGGCGTCGGGCCTGCATAATAAATAACCTGACCTTTAATATCAATGGGCAGGTTTTTCCCTTTCTCAATAAGCTCGTGCATTCTTTTATGCGCTACATCTCTTGCAGTATATATTACACCGCTCAATAATACCCTATCTCCGATTTTTAAAATTTTTAATTTTTTTTCCGATAAGGGCGTTTCTAATTTTATGGATTTAGTCATTGCATTTGAATCGTTTTAAATAATTATTTCTTTATGTCTGGCCGAATGGCAATTTACGTTCACCGCTACCGGGAAACTCGCTATATGGCACGGCTCTACTTCCAAAAAGACGTCCAGAGCCGTTGTGGTTCCCCCATATCCCATGGGCCCTATTCCCAGTTTATTGATCTCATTAAGGATCTCCAGCTCTATGTTTGCGAGTTCAGGATCTTCATTACGCGTCCCTATTTTTCTGAAAAGAGCTTTCTTCGACAATAAAGCGGATTGCTCGAAAGTACCTCCGATTCCTATACCTATGATTGTCGGGGGACACGGATTGCTGCCGGCGCTTTTTATTGTATTAACAACGAATTTTTTTACGCCAATGATCCCTTCAGAGGAAGTCAGCATTGCAATCCTGCTCATATTTTCGCTCCCGCCTCCCTTGGGGGCAAACCTGACGGCGATATTATCTCCCGGTACGATGTTAAAATGAATAATCGCAGGCGTATTATCTTTCGTGTTTTGCCTCGTAAACGGATCGCAGACAGATTTCCTCAGATATCCGTCCCTGTAACCCTGTCTTACTCCTTCATTAATAGCTTCCCGCAGATCGCCCCCTGTAATATGCACATCCTGGCCAAGATCGATAAAAAAAACTGCAAGCCCGCAGTCCTGGCAGAGCGGGAGCTGTTCCTTCCCTGCGATCGCGGCATTTTTTTTCAATTCAAGCAATATTTCTTTTGCGGATGCCGATGCTTCCTGCTCTATCGCGCGATCAAAGGCCGAAATTAAGTCTTCTCCAAGGTTATAGTTCGCGTCCATGCAGAGATCTCGAATCGCAGTTGTAATGATATTGACGGATATTTCTCTCATGCTGCAAAATAATATTAATCAATAATTTAATACGGCTATACAATTTTAAATAAACTCTGGATTATCATAAATTATTGTTTCAGAAAGTCAAGAATTTAAATTGTTTTCCCTATCTCGAATGCTTTCCCTATGAATTTACCGATGCTGTGATACTTCCTCACGAAAGCGCTGAATACGATAGGTCGGATTTGATCCATATCGGTTTTACTGCCTTCAATAAGTTTATCTTCATCAATTTTGACATCCAGAATTTCTCCGATGAATTGCGTGTGAAGTCCTATTTCATAATGATGAATAAGCCTGCATTCCAGTATCATCGGAAATTCCGAAACATACGGAGCGTCGACAATATCGGATTTAACCGGGGTCAGATGAGATGTATTGAATTTATCGGAATTACGGCCAGATTCGATCCCGAAGTAATCGGCTTCCTTAACATATTTATCCGAAGGTACGCTTACCGTAAAAGCTTTCTTTTGCAGTACATTGCCGTATGTATAAGTGGCTTTTCGCAGAGATATCGTAACACACGGAGGTTCCGAACAGCAAATACCTCCCCATGCAACAGTCATCACGTTCGGTCTTCCGTTTTCGTCATATGTCCCGATACACCATACGGGGGAAGGGAAAACCAGCGTCTTTGCTCCCATTGATTTCTTCATAAATGCCCTCCTTATAATATTTTATTGCAGGATTAGCATCAAATAATGCATCCGGTTAATTTTTGAATATTTAATCGTATTTTTAACGTCAATAATAATATAGAAAATTGTTTAAAGTTAATTTTATTTTTAGAGGATCCTGCGGTGCATCCGGATTAAAGAGTAAAAAATACTTGATATTAATTATCATTAATGAGTAACATTTACTATCGTAAAGAAGAAAATTAATGGTTCTGTATAAACTTTAATCGAATAAACAATCAAGGGAAGTTCTATATGACAACTATAACAGATGTCCGCGCCAGAGAGATTCTGGATTCCAGGGGAGATCCCACGATAGAGGTCGATGTCGAACTTTCATCAGGATTTATAGGCAGAGCAGCAGTGCCTTCCGGCGCTTCGACTGGCGAACACGAAGCTGTCGAGCTTCGCGATGGAGATAAAAAGAGATATAACGGCAAAGGCGTCATGACAGCAGTTGATAATGTAAACGATATTATTTCCGGAAGCATTATTGAAATGGACGCGATGAACCAGATTGAGATTGACCGTGTACTTATCGATCTTGACGGCACTCCCAATAAAGCGAAGCTCGGAGCAAATGCGATACTCGGCGTTTCGTTAGCGTGCGCCAAGGCGGTCGCGGAATCCTTCGGGATGCCGCTTTACAGGTATCTGGGCGGGGTCAATGCCTGCGAGCTCCCGGTTCCCATGATGAACATCATTAACGGAGGGGCTCACGCCGATTCCAACGTTGATCTTCAGGAATTCATGGTTATGCCGGTCGGTGCCGGCAGTTTTCAGGAGGCTCTCAGGATGGGCGCGGAGACATTCCACGCGCTTAAGAGCGTTCTTAAAACCAGGGGATATGTTACGAGCGTGGGAGACGAGGGCGGGTTTGCCCCGTCTTTAAAATCGAATGAAGAGCCTCTTGAAGTAATAATGGAAGCGATTGAGAAGGCCGGACTGAAAGGCAGAAAGGATATTATGATCGCGCTTGATCCAGCTTCAAGCGAGTTCTACGACAGCATGAAAAAGAAATATGTGTTTTCCAGGAGCGATAACAGCGAGCGCGACAGCTCCCAGATGATTGATTTCTACGAGGATCTTATAAAAAAATATCCTATTATTTCCATTGAAGACGGCCTTGCAGAGGACGATTGGGAAGGCTGGAAACTTTTTACGGACAGACTGGGAAATAAAATTCAGATTGTCGGTGATGATCTTTTTGTGACCAATACGGAAAGATTAATGAGAGGCATTGAGCAATCGACGGCAAATTCAATTTTAATAAAGGTCAACCAGATAGGTACGCTTACAGAAACGCTTGAAGCGATCGAAATGGCAAAGAAAGCCGGTTATACCGCCGTCATATCCCATAGATCGGGCGAGACCGAGGATACGACCATAGCTGATCTTGCAGTCGCGACAAATACCGGGCAGATCAAAACAGGATCCGTATCAAGAACCGACAGGATTGCAAAGTATAATCAGCTCCTGAGGATTGAAGAAGAATTGGGATTAATGGCAAAATATAAGGGTATGGAGGTATTCTATAATATCGCTGATTAGAAAAAACAGATCCGGAATTCTTGTCATGGTATTTGTTCTTTTCAGTATTTACTGCTTTGTTTTTGGCGACAACGGTATCCTGGAAAGGAATCAACTCGTCAAATCGAAAAATGAAATAAAGAATAATATTGCCGAGTTGACAAAAGAAAACAATAATTTACAAAATGAACATGCAATCGTCAGTAATAACAGGACTAACGGGGAATTTTACAGGAAAGAAGCTTCCAAATCCGGTTTTATTGCCGGTAACGAAAAGTATATCTTTTTTAAAAGCGGGAAAAACGAAAAGATAAAAAACGGACCGATTGATAAAGAAGATAAATATCCGGTGAATATATCACATCTCAGAATACTCTGGATCGTAATATCCGTAATTATCACACTTTTTTACTTCTGGCATAAAAACAGAGAGAGGAAAATCGACAGAGGTATGGAAGGAAATTTATAGATTTTATTCAAGATGCCTTCTTATTTTGAAAACTACACCGAAACAGATTTAGAATTAATTAAAAAACAGTTAGACAGCAGAGAAATTTATATCTGCGGTATTTTCAACAGATGCAGATTCGGGTTTCCGCAGATAATATTTCTGAATCCTGTTAAAAAGATATGGGGGCGGGAAAGTCTCAATTATGAGGCCATATCGAATATATTATGGCTTACGTGCCCGTATTTAAATAAAAGAATCCATGAGCTGGAGAATGCGACATATATAAAGAAGATCAAAGAATTGATTCAGAATAATCCTTTGTTTGCGGAGCGGATGTTGGATGCGCATGCCGACTATTTCTATATGCGGGATTTTATTTTCCAGAGATACATCCATTCGGGATTTTCGATTGATGAGAAGTTTACCGGATTATTCCGGACGGGGATAGGAGGTATAAGGGACTTAAGCGCGATTAAATGTCTTCACCTTCATTACTGCCATTATAATCTATGCAAAGAGAATATTGCAGGGTTCATTACTTTAAAATTATTAAAATATAAAACGGAATGCGATGGCTCGTATTGTTCCCGTTACAGTAAAATATGATTTCTGCCGAAGATGCGCAATCTGCCCGATGATATACTGCTTTTTTCAAATGCATTAAGGCGGGGCGTAATAAAATCGGTATCCGCCATAATTGCTTTTCCGAGTTTGTTTACGGCATAACATTTCAGCTTGTTATTGAATTTAATAATTAAAAATAATTTAATATGTTCTTTTCTGTTATCCCGGAATCCGGAGAAGATATCCAGAACGGGCAGCATGGTGTCTTTATATTTTATTTTAATTCCCGGTTCCTTATTATCCGTCGGCTGCGATTCTTCTTCTCTTATAATCTGGAATTTATTGTATCGAGCGATAAACCATGAACCGTTTCTCCGGAACGTGATCCATTTATATTTTGCGGAGTTTTTAAGTTCGTTATATTTTTGAATATCGGGATCGATCCGATCGTTTTCATCCGGAATATCTTCGCGTACGGAATAAATATGTTCCATCCTGGGAAATTGTTCAACGCTGATTTCCCGGAGCTTGTTGATTCTGGTGTTTAAAAAATGAATTATTTTAAAATCAATTCCTTCATGGGTATACCGCTTTTTATAATGCGCCAGGAGGGCTTTCAATTTTAAAATATATTCTTTGCCTTTCAAATTGTTATGTCCGGAGTATATTGCGGCAAGTATATCGATTTCCGTAATTATTTCACTGTAAAATTTGTTGAAATTGTAATATTGTTTTTCGAGTTTATAAAAATTCTGTTCCAGGTTTTTTGTGATTCCTTCGAGCCTTTGAAGGCTGTTCTGCCAGTAATCGTTGTATTTAATATATTTATAATTATTGTCTGCTTCCATAACTACCTGATCCCGCAGGAAATGAAATTAATATTCGATATGTACACACACGGGCGATATTTATTTATAATATAATTTTATGATGACTTCTGATTAAAAATACCCGCATTTGCCGTGTAGGTATGTTATATGTTTGATCCTTTGTTAAGGTGGGTTCCCTCATGAGAACTTTTACTCTCTTCAATATTTCAATTGAAGCATGATATCCATTCCCGGATTCGGGATCCCGTATTATTTAGTTATCGAACAAAATAATAGCATACCTAACACGCGCAAAGCAGGACGATATAAAGCTATTATAGAGCGGCATTTCACGCAAGTAAAAAATATATATTTTAAACGGTGTATCAATTTGTTATT
The DNA here is from genome assembly GCA_964626055.1 of uncultured Leptospirales bacterium. GTDB lineage: Bacteria > Spirochaetota > UBA4802 > UBA4802 > JAFGDQ01 > JAFGSG01. The sequence goes on along the minus strand of CAZVDF010000002.1, from coordinate 102,460 downwards.
GATATTTTGCCCCCATTCTCTAGAACTTTTCAGAAGTATAAAACCTTTCAGAGATTTGTTATTTATATGAAATTCAATAGTGTTGCCGTTATCGGCGCAGGTGCAATAGGCTCTTTCTACGGAGCTAAATTAAATAAAGCGGGCTTGCCTGTTCAATTCCAGACCCATACGGGCGCATCTGTGTTAAAAAAAAAGAGGATGCATATTCACAGTGTATGGGGAGACTTCTCCATCCGCGCGGATACCCACGAATCGACCGGAACTATGAATCCGGCCGATCTTATCATAATCAGTACCAAAGCACTCGAAAACATAGATTATGAGACAATTCTCAATCCGATTATGAAGGACAGCACTGTAATATTGCTGCTTCAAAACGGGTTGAATGCGGATGAGAAATTACAGGAGCTTTTCCCGTTTCAGAAAGTTCTGGGAGCTACCGCGTTTGTCTGCTTAAACCGCGTGTCCCCCGCAAATATTCAGCATCTTGCCTACGGAAGAGTTGAAATCGGGTATTTGAAGGATGAAGATAAAGAAATCGCAAATGAACTGGTCGGCCTGTTCCAATCCGCTGGTGTGGAGATAAATCTAAGCGGGTCTATACGCGAGCTCAGATGGAAGAAACTTTTGTGGAATGTGCCTTTCAATGTATTGTCCGTTCTGCTGATGAAAGCAAATACAAGAGAGATGATAGATGATGAGAATGTACTGAGCCTGTCGGTTGAACTGATGAAGGAAGTAAAAACGCTTGCTGGCGCAGAGAATATTATTATTACGGACGACGATATAAAGAGTATGATCGAAAAAACGAAAATAATGGTGCCCTATAAAACATCCATGCTCTTTGATTTCGAAGGACACAGGCCTATGGAAGTTGAAGCGATTTTAGGCGAGCCTTTAAAAACGGCCAGGAAGGCCGGGATAAGAGCTCCGCATATGGAAGTTCTTTATGCAGAATTAAAATTTCTTGATACGCATAGAAGATAGATTGCTAAAAAATTCGATTTTATTCATTAATGTAAACATTCTGGCACTGTTCCTGATACCGTGTATTTTAACAGGCGGATTATCCGGGACCGGCCCTGATCATAAATCAGGTAACCTGCGCGTAATTAATACGCTTCATTTCGATGTATATTTTTCCGGCGAAGTTTATGATCTCGCAATATATACCGCGAAAGCGGCGGAAGAAAGCTATGTCTATTTAGCCAATCGCTTTAAACACGAACTGCAAATCGTAATCCCAATAATAATAAATGCAGGGAAGAGAGACGAAAGTTCGCGCCTCGCCGCTAGAATCGATCTGTCTTTTCGCGGCTCTTACCGTTTGCTCAGAAGAGAATTGACGCATATGATGGTTCATTCGTTCCAGTATGATATTCTGTTTAACACGGAGCCGGGATGGGACATACTTGCAGACATGGGATTTTCCGGGATTCCTTCTTTTATTACCGAAGGTATGGCAGAGTATCTCTCGTCCGTGTATCATGAGGAAACTGATTCCGAAAGCATTAAGATTCTCGATTCAGTCAATTTACAATCAGAAATAAATATTAAAACATTGGATAATCTCAGGGAGAAACCGGCCGGGGTGATCGGGCGGTTGTTTTTTTCCTTTCTCGAAAAGACATTCGGCGAAGACATAATAAGCGAACTTATGCTCAACATAAAAGATAATGATAATATATTTGATGCGCTATCGCAGAGCACCGGGAAGACAATAAAAGAACTGAACACCGAATGGATCGATTTTCTGGAACGAAGAGTTGCTGCCGGTACCGATAAAACGAACATTATTTCGGATAATTTATTAAAGCAGCATAATGAAAACGCAGGCCCGGATATAATAACAAATATCCCAGTGTGGATTGGAAAATCTTCGAATGGAATTATTTTTTATAACGGCGTAACCGGAAATACGATCAAGGAGATAGGACTTCCCTTTATTGAAGTGAGAGAAGCTGTAATTTCCGCCGATGAAAAACTGCTGGCCTTTATTGGCCAGAGCTATAGCTCGGCGGATGTATATGTTTACAATATACAGAATGAGGTTTTGATCCGTATAACGCTCGACCGCTTCGAAAAAAGAAATCCCGCGATTTCCGCGGACGGCAGAAATATTTTTTTTATTTCGAATGAAAATGATAAAAATGAAATAGAATCGAATATATTCAGACTTTTCAGGTACGATCTTAAAACAAAAATAAAAACGTCTATTTCAGATAAAAATAAGGAAATTTTACGCCCTGAAAATAAAAACATTAATTATCCGGCTTCATATTTTGATATCAAAGATGCTTATTTATCCGACTATAATGACACCCTTGGTTTTAATTCTACGACTTCCGGCGGCGGAATAGCATGGGATGAAAATTTTACCGGCTTTCTGAATATAAAGGCCAGTGATTTTCTTAAAACGCACAAACTGGAATTTGATTCCGAATATTTCCGGTATCACAGAAACAAAAAAGATAATGATTTAAACTATTATTTTAATTATGAATTTATAAAATACTGGATTGGTTTTGGTATTGAAATTTTTCATAAATCCGGTCCCCTTGAAACCGGATTTAATTCCGGGTATATGGAAGGAACTGGCAGCGGACTCGCTTTTTATGCTGATAATATCATGTCCGAAAATTCCGGTGTGAACGCTTATTTTAATTTTTCATTTACCGATAAATCGTTCTTAAAGCTGAATTATAGTTCAAGCATTTATAAAAATGTCAATTCCGGTGATAATTATTACAAAAAAAATATTTATTCAAAAGAGTTATCGCTGAGGCTCGCCTATGACAGCCTGGTTTACAATAAACCCTGGGCTGTAAACGGTACAAGGGGGGAGATATATTTAAGCGAAGGGATAGATACCAGCGAACGGGACCTTTTTTTGAGCGTATTGGGATTCAATTTAATAAAGTTATTTAATTATAATGATATCTTTTTTTTAACTCTCAAAGGTTCCGGCGGCAAGATTTTGGGGAGTAACGGCGAATTATTTAATTATTATATCGGGGGATTTAATTCAGTCAGGGGACATGAATTCCTCGCATACAGCGGAAGAAACGCTTTTATTGCAAATACCGAGATCAGATTCGTGGTTCTTGACAGGCTGACTTTCAGATGGCCTGCAGAAATAAAATTAAATGATATTAGCATTGCTCTGTTCGCTGATTTCGGCTCTGCATGGGATACTGATTACAATATGATTGATTCCCGTACGGGGAAATTTGATGATTTAAAGTCCGGGGCCGGATCCGGACTGAGATTTCTGTTCCAGGATCATTTTATTTTTAAAGTTGACGCTGTCTGGCCTTATTTTTATAAATCATTCGGTAAGAGAGAGATTATTTCAGGATTTGAGTTCAGGTATTGATTATTACAATTTTATTTCAGGTAACAATAAACCGATAATCTAGTATATTAAATTAAACGACCGCAAGCAGGGCTTCATTCAGGATAAGTAAGTTAACTTGAACGGATCATCAGGAAAATATATGACAAGAAAAGCGGAGATAAAAAGAAAGACTTCAGAGACGGATATAAACTTGAAGTTGATGCTTGAAAGCACCGAAAAATGGGAGATAAAATCCGGCATAGGATTCTTTGATCATATGCTGAGTTCTATGTCCAAGCACGGGCGTTTCTCTCTCGAACTCCAGTGCAGGGGAGATTACGAGGTAGATGCGCATCATACTGTAGAGGACGTGGGCATTTGCCTCGGTAAAGCCTATAAAAAAGCTCTCGGGGACCTTACCGGCGTAGCGAGATTCGGAGATGCAAGCGTCCCAATGGACGATTCGCTTGCAAAAGCTGTAGTGGATCTTTCCGGAAGAGCATTTTTCAAGTACACGGGAAAAAGGCTCGCAGGATTCATTGGGGATTACGATGCAGAGCTCACAATTGAGTTTTTACGCGCATTCGCTGCAAATGCGCAGGTAAACCTGCACATCTCCGTTATATACGGCGACAACAATCATCACGTTCAGGAAGCTCTGTTTAAGGCACTGGGCGTCGCGCTCTACAAAGCCGCAAAAATAGACGAGTTCCTGAAAGGCAACATCCAGTCCACAAAAGGTTCATTGTATGATAACGGTGATTGATTACGGAATGGGCAATCTGCGCTCGGTTGTAAAGGCAATCGAAAAATATACCGGCGATGTTAGGATTTCCGGCGATCCCGGATCCATCAGCACTTCCAGGGCTCTGGTGATGCCGGGCGATGGGGCTTTCGGAACCGCGATGGAGCATCTCAGACAGATGGGCTGGGTGAAACCTCTCGTAGATTTCATTGCGCATGGGGGATATTTTTTCGGCATATGCCTTGGTTTCCAGCTCCTTTTTTCATCCAGCGACGAATTCGGTTTCCATGACGGACTTGGCATTATAAAAGGCCATGTAAAAAAATTCAATTCGCCGGAACTGAAAGTGCCTCATATGGGATGGAACAATGTGGAGCTGAAAGGAAATTCAAAATTTCTTGAAGGTATCGAATCCCATTCATTTTTCTACTTTATCCATTCATATTATCCGGAAATAGACGATCACAGCTGGTCTCTCGGGGAAGTCGATTACGGCGTGACATTTCCGTGCATCGTGGGGAAAGATAATATTATTGCGACGCAGTTCCATCCCGAAAAAAGCCATAAGGTCGGATTGAAAATAGTTGAAAATTTTGTGAGGCATTCATGCTCATAATACCAGCTATAGATATAAAAGACGGGAACTGCGTCAGGCTCCTGCAGGGCGACCCCGACAGGGAGACAGTATACTTCAATGACCCGGCATCCGTCGCGAAATCTTTTGAAGAGCAGGGCGCCGAGTTGATACACGTCGTAGATCTTGACGGGGCTTTCAGGGGATACCCTGTTAATAAGGATATAGTGAAAAAAATTGCCCGTTCTGTAAAAATTCCTATTGAGATCGGCGGCGGCATAAGAACGATTGAATCAGCAGGGGAATATATTTCCGCCGGTATTAATAGAATTATATTAGGCACCGTTGTCCTTGAAGAATCCTTCAAAGACTTTATTAAAAAATACGCAGGATATATTATTGCAGGTATTGATGCAAAGGATTCCATGATAGCGACGCACGGATGGAAAAATGTATCGCACGTATCCTCGGTGGAATTTATTAATGGATTGTTGGAAGCCGGCATTAAAGAAGTGATTTACACGGATATTTCCACTGACGGTATGCTGTCGGGCCCGAACTTTGCTTCTATTGAAAACGTACTTAACAAGGCCAAAGGAGTCTCATTGATTGCTTCCGGCGGGGTATCGAATTATGACGACATCGTTAAGCTTAAGCGATACGAGCCGCTCGGATTAAAAGGCTGCATCACAGGCAAAGCTGTCTATGAGAAAACGATTGATCTTAAAAAAGCTATCGCAATGATGAAATAAAATTTTACGGGGCAAGCTCCCGCTACCGACGTACAATAAATCAAGAAGATCGATATTAATGGGTATTAAAGCAATGGTATCCTAAGGCAATTCAAGATTTTCCAGCTCTTCTCTGTAAATATTTAAAACTTTATTATGAAGGAACTTTGGGATTGTTAATGAATCGTGAATCCCGAAGAATTCCCGGTATAAGGCTTCTTTTTTGCTTTCCGCTTCCCTGAGAAATTTTTTCTTGAATAAATTAATAAGATAACCCTTTGCCCCGTTTTTATAAGCCAGGTAAAAAGCAAGAAGCATTTCATCTCTTCCGACCCCGGCCATATCATAAGCAAGTGTATTGTCGCTGCCCGTACCGAATAAGGAATAGAGATGCATTTTGTTTTTTTTGAACATATTTTCTTTATAGCCGACAATCGCGGGATCGATATTATTGGCAGCAAGTAAAGCATATATGCGGGCGCATTTTGAACATTCATGGCACCAGCGAGAATATCTGGCCTTATGGGAGTTCGCAAGACACGACATCTGGTATTTCGCGTATTGCGGGTAGCGTTTGTGAAGGATACGGATAATGGCAATATCATGGATCGGCTCTATTAAAGACACTGCGGAGATATTGTTGGTTATTAATTTAAGCATCTTGCTTATTTCCACCACCCATTCACTGGACTGGTCGAAAACCGGATTGGTCTCAAGGCCGTCCTTATTGAGATATGTCTTGGAACAGCTGGCCTCATTGCCGTATACGATATATTTGGTTTTATAATAGTGATTGAATGGTATGGTTAAAAGAGCGTATTCGGTGAGTTGTGAACCGTACGGAAGATCGGGTTCTTCAATTCCGAAGTGGTAGGGATTTCTGATAAGGCTTAATTCGTGATTTATTTTTAAAATAGGCTTTTTGAACTCCTCGGTAAATTTTTTAATCAGACTGTCCTTGTGTTTTTTCTCATACGACCTTTCTTTCCTTCCCGTCCGGTTGTCAATGTACGGCGCATCCGGCTCCTCAATGTACAATAAAACCGGATTTAAACCTATCTCTTCCGCGATCGCGAAACCCAAAAGGCTGTCTTTCCCGAAGGTGAATAAATGCGTCGAACGATTGTATACCTTCGGATAATAATCGTAACGCTTTATATTATACGACCTGAAATCATAGCTCGCATTCATAAATCTGGTGAACAAAGAAAATGTATCGCGGTTATTTTCATCGGCGCACGACGGTATATAGTAAAGGATCGGTTTGACGAAAAATGAAGCAAGAAGAGGAGATGTCATGTCAAAATAAGTTTTTCGTTTATTTAATATTACGGGCAGTGTAAAGGTGGATAAAAAAACAAAATTTTCAATAATGGATTTTTTTACTTTATTGGGGAAAGAATCCCAGATGGCCGGAGGATATTTTATGGAGTAACTGTTGTTGTCGATTTTAATCCTGAATCCCTTTTTCGATACGCTATATTTTATATTTAATATGTCATCTTGTACATTAAATATTTTTTGAAATCTGCGGATCTTTGCCATGAAAATCAAGTCCTTCAGGGATAAAGTTTATCGCTAAACTTGCTCATTTTGTTTATTTAATTAAATCAAAGAAAAAAAGTCAACAGTTAGAAATTAATTTTTAAAAAAATTCGGATTTTATTGCGTTTCCGGGTTTATATTCACTGAAATTCTCCATTTAAAAGATAATTGAGCCATTAAAAATTTTTCTTTAAAAATATTTTTACAAATGGTATAATATAATCCTGCCCCGGCCGTCCGCTTTTCAAAACGGATACAGTGTTTCGTGCCGGATTACAGACAATAATTATCGCCGGCAAGTGATTTCCTGAAGCTCGCTTCAGGTATGAAAAATAAAAGATTTGCGAAGCAAATCGATATAAATATAAAATATTTTTCGGAGAGAATTGCCATGTTCAATTTTTTCAAAAACAATAAACTGATGCTTGGCAGCAAACTTATAGCAGCTCAGGCTGCGGCCATTATTGTCGTGCTTTTAATTCTTGCTCTGGTAGCTGGGCAACTGATTAAAAGCAGGTTTACGGAGCAGAGTACGCAGGATATGGCTGAATTGAATAAACGCATAATTGATATGGTTGATGCATACAATCTTAAGCTTAAAGAGCATTCCGTTTCTCTGGCAAAAGTGCTTATTAATTATGGAAATGTCGGAAGAAAAGGTCAGAATATTTCCCAGGAGAGTATAGACCGCTTTACTGATATTACCGGAGCCGTCGGCACGCTTTTTATAAGGCAGGGGGATGATTTTAAGCGGGAGCATACATCTTTAAGAAAGCAGGACGGCACCAGAGCGGTTGGCACGCTACTGGACAGGAATCACCCCGGTTACAAAAAAGTTCTTTCAGGCGAAAGTTATACAGGCCCGGCTGTCCTTTTCGGGCGAAATTATATGACCCATTATGAACCTATCAGGATAGGAGACAGGGTAGCCGGAATATATTTCATAGGACTGGATTTTACGGAAGGCATTAAAAATTTAAAAAATAAAATCCGGTCAATAAAAGTAGGAAAAACGGGATATGTTTTTGTCCTTGAGGGCAATAAAAGCGCCGAAAAGGGAAAAGCTGTCGTCCACCCATCCGGTAAACTGGAAAATACTGATCTTTCAAATCTCAAGGATGACGACGGAAATGAATTTGTCAAAACCATGCTCAGGGATAATAACGGCAAAGTGAAATACCAATGGTCGGATGAATACGGAACCGGGGCCAAATATGCGGTTTTTAATTATTATGATGAATGGAACTGGATCATTTCTTCAAGCGCGATGGAACGCGAGCTGATTTCGGAGGGAATGGTTTTACGGAATTATCTATTTACCGGATTTTTCATATGCAGCATTCTGATTTTATGCGTTCTTTATTTTGCCGTCAGAAAAATTATTACCATACGGTTTAATCAGCTCAATACAATCGTGAAGGATATCTCCGAAGGAGAAGGCGATCTGACTGTGCGTCTTGATTCTACAAGTCACGATGAGATCGGGATATTATCCGCTACTTTTAACAGGTTCCTTGACGATCTTGAAAAGATGATAGGAGAGATCATGCAGGCGGCGCAGAATCTTGCCCGGGAAGTAGACGACATAAACCAGGGAAATCAGAATCTTTCACAGCGGACTACCGAACAGTCTTCGAGCCTTGAGGAAATAGCATCCACGCTGGAAGAGTCGCTGGCATCACTGTCCATGAATGTCGAAAATGCGCAGAAAGCTAAAGACATTACGAGCGAAGGTGCCAACAGGGCAATTAATGGAAATAATATTGCCGGAGAAGCAGTTGCGGCCATAAATGAGATCAATGCATCGAGTAAAAAGATTATGGATATGCTTACAATCATCCGCGAGATTACTTTCCAGACCAATCTTCTCGCGCTTAACGCCGCAGTCGAAGCAGCACGGGCCGGAGAGCAGGGGAGAGGTTTTGCAGTTGTCGCCGGGGAAGTGCGTAACCTTGCCCAGCGTTCGGGCAGCGCCGCGAAGGAGATTGAGCAGATCATTAAAGATTCCATTTCAAAGATAGAACGGGGTACTTCAATGGTAACCAAGACAGGCCAAGTATTAATGGAGATATCCGATACGGCAAAACAATCTGCATCCATGATAGCCGATATGAGCCTTGCGAGCGTAGAACAGCGCCAGGGGATGGCACAGATAAACGATGCGGTAACATCACTGGATTCAGTGACCCAGCAGAACGCGGCCCTGGTTGAGCAGACCGCGTCTGCAGCCGAGGAAATAAGCAGCAGGGCAAAGGATCTGCTTGGAATGCTCAATCGCTTTAAAATCAGAAAGCAGGAAGGAAGTTCCGGCGGAGTTCAAAAAAGAGTAAATGACAATAATAAAACTGTATTCGCGTAAATATACCGTTTACGGATGTATGACCGGAATTGGATCAATCCGTTAAAAGGCATCAACCTTTTTTTTGGCCGGCTTCTCTCCCAGCGAGACAAGGGCCTCATGCAGGTCTTTTTCGTGTTTTTTGCTCTCGAACCTGCTAAAAAGACTGTAAGCGCACGGTACCACCAATAAAGTAAGAAGCGTTGACAGTATTACGCCGCCGATCACGACTATTGCCATTGGCCTGGTTGTTTCCGCGCCTGGCCCGATCGCCAGCGCCGGGGGTATCGCAGCTGCGATAGTGGCAATTGATGTCATAATAATGGGTCTTAGCCGGATCGGACAGGCATCCAAAAGCGCCGAACGGACATCCATGCCGTCGATCCTGCGTTTATTCGTAAAATCCACCAGCAGAATGGAATTCTTTTTTACAATTCCCATCAGTAACAGCAGGCCGATCATACTGTAAATATTTAATGACGTATCTGTTAACCATAATGCCAGGAAAGCTCCCGTTATACTGAAAGGGAGAGCCAGCAATATTGTGACGGGATGGATAAAACTGTTGAACTGCGATCCCAGCAGCATATATGCGACCGCGATTCCGAGAACGAGAGCTATTATTAAGCTTTGAAAGGATTCCGTGAATGTCTGGGAACTTCCGGCAAAAATTACATGATAATCCTGCGGAAGTATCTTTGCGGCTGTATTCTCAATAAATGCCATTACATCGGTTTGTGATATTTTTGGGGCAATATTTGCGAAAATTGTGACGGCTCTTTCGCGATTATATCGCGATATCGTAAGAAGGGATGATTTCTCTTTTATGTCCACGACATTGGAAAGACTGACCATTTCACCGGCGACATTCCGCACCATTATACGACGTATATCCTGCTGTTCCCGGTTGTATTTATCCAGCAACTTGACGCGTATATCGTCCCTGTGGCCCGCTTCATCGGTATATTTTCCGACACGCATGCTGCCGACTGTTGCGTTGATAGTGTTTGCGATATTTGTGACGGTGACACCCCTTGCCATTGCTTTATTCCTGTCGGGGATTATCTGAATTTCCGGCATACCGAGCTTGTAATCCGTATCCACATCGGTAACAAATTTGGAAGCGATCATAATGTCCATTATTTGTTTGCTGTAGGCCGCCAGTTTTTCCCAGTCAGGGCCCTGTACCGAGAATTGAATAGGGAATCCGCGCTTTGCGCTGAATCCTGACAGTGAAGGGTCCATAACAGTGACTCTAACGACCCCGGGGATCTTTGCTATCTGATTTCTTATATAACTCATGAATTCCTGCTGGCTTGGTTTTCTTCTAAAAGGAGGTGAAACGGGGCGATCGGATGGTTCTTTCATGTTTATATTCAGGGATCCGGTATTAACAATTCCTCCGCCATATACTCCGGTGGATGAAAAATATGTGGCTATTTCAGGTCTGGCGGCAACAATCGCTTCGGCTTTCTTTATCAGCTCATCGGTCTGGTGAATCGATGAATCGATATTAGCCTGAATGGTAACATAAAAACGGCTCTGGTCCTGGGGGGGAATAAATTCTTTTCTGATAAAAAATACAAGGATAATTGAAGAAGCAAAAATTACTGATGCAAGGCCGATGACTTTTATCCTGTGGTTCAGGCATATTACGAGAAAGCGTTTATACTTGATCGAGAAGCCTTCCATTATTTTATCCATCCTGTTCCCAAGACGGGTTTTGCTTTTTTTGGTTAAAAATTGTGATAAGCGCATTGGAGCAAGGGTTAGTGCTTCGATAAGCGATAGAATTACAGCTACCGACATCGTCACCCCGAACTGCAGAAAGAACTTCCCGATTATGCCTTTCATAAAAATTACCGGAAGAAAGATTGCAAGTATTGCCAGCGAGGCCGCTATTGCCGGAGCAGTAATTTCCCTTGCTCCGACAATAGCGGCTTTAACCCGGCTCATTTTATTTTCAAAATGTCTTACAATGTTTTCCATTACCATAATGGCATCGTCGACGACTATACCGATTGAAAGCGACAGTCCCAGCAGCGTGAATGTGTTAAGAGTGAAACCGAAAAAATACAGCACAATAAATGAACCGATAAGTGAAACAGGGATCGCAAGGATGACATTAATAGCGGAGCTCCATGACCCGAGAAAAATCCAGCATACCAGTGAAGTCAATATAACCGACAGACAAAGCGTGAATATCAGGTCATATGTCGACTCTTCGATAAATTTTGTGGAATCCCAGACGATATTGGATTTAATATATTCCGGCAGAACTTTTTTCCAATTGACGAATCTCTCTTTAATTGCATGTCCGACTGCGACCGCGTTTGAGCCGCGCTGTTTTATAATGCCAAGTCCGACGCTCTGTTTTCCGCTGGAACGCATTATGCGTCTTACATCCGCAAGACTTTCTTCGATTTTTGCAACATCCCCCAGCCTCAGTGGCGTCCATATGGGAGCTCCTCTGCGTGTCGAAATTATAATATTTTCAAAATCCTTGACGGTCTGCGCTTCGCTTAAAACGCGTACATTGAATTCTCTTTTTTTATTGTCCATAAATCCGGACGGCGTAAGAATGTGCTGATCCATAACCGCCGATATCACATCATCAACCGTGATCTCATTCCTGACCATTTTTTCAAGGTCAAGCCATATCCTCATATTCGGATCGACATAGCCTCCCATAAATACGTCGCCGACGCCTTCTACCGTCGTTATATTATCTTTGAGGCGATCCCTTACAAGGAGTATCATTTCTCTCAGGCTGGTTGCTCCGCTGATCGCCGTGAACATGATAGGCTGATCCTCAGGGTTGCTTTTTGTGACAATGGGGGGATCAATATCGTTCGGAAGGTTTCTCTGCGCCTGCAGGATTTTTGTCTGCACTTCCTGAAGAGCCGTATTGATATCCCGGTTCAGCTCGAATTCTATGGTGATCGTTGAAACTCCTTCCTGTGAAGTCGAGCTGATGTTTCGTATCCCTTCCACGCTCATGACCGCGTCCTCCAGAACATCCACTACTGCCGTTTCAAGAGTCTGCGGCGAAGCGCCTGCCCATGTGATTCTTATTGTCAGCACAGGAAAGTCGACATCCGGGAGCTGGCTTATGCCCATCCTGCTAAGTCCGATCGCGCCGAAAATAATCAACCCGAACATAAGCATCCAGGCAAAGACGGGATTCTTGATCGATAGATCTGATAGCTTCATAATAATTTTTATTTCAGAAGTCTGATGTTCCGGCCGGATAATTCATTGACAGCAATTCCAAGCCGTAATCTGTTCAATTTATGCTGCAAAACACTGGATTCATAATCGTTCCTTGCGCTTTGCAGGGATTTAAGCGAAGTGATCACATCAAGGATCGTGACCAGGTTCAATTTATATTCGGTATTGATCAGTTTATAATTTTCTTCAGCGGAAATAAGCGCTTTTTTGTACGCGTCGACCTCGTTCAATGAACTTTCCCATGTTTGATACGAATCAATAATATCCTGCTCGGCAAGCCGGATCGTTCTCGATAAATTTAACTGGGATTGACGCTTTAACGATAAAGCTTCTTTCACTTTGTAATATGCAATGCCTCCGCTGAAAAGCGGAAGCTCTGCTCCAAGAGAAAAATAATAATCGCGGGTTGTTCCCTGGGTATTGGCTCCATTTTTATCATAATACAATAAATACGTGCCGTCTATATAAATAGAAGGAAGATTCCCTCCGTATGCGGAGATAACCCTGGATTTAGCCAGATCAACTGCTTCTGCTGCCGCTTTAAAATCCCATCGGCTTTCAACAATATCTTTAGTATTGTCAAGTTTATAGCCGGAATCAGGAAATTCATTGTTTTCGATTAACCTTATATCGCCGGTTGCGCCTGTGAGAGTTTTAAATAAAAGCCTTGCATGGGAAAGGCCGTTATAAAGAGCTTTAATGTCGGCGTCCAGCTTGAAGAGCTCTGAAGTTGTCCTTTCCACTTCGTTTTTACGGCTTCGTCCTATTGCCACCCTGCGGTTTAGTTCATTAATTGTTTTTTTATATAGATTTAAGACTTCTTCGCTGTTCTTTATTGTTTTTTCAATTTGTATAACATTGTAGAAGCTTACTGAAACGTCAAAAAGCAATTGAACGGCATTGTTATATAAGTTATATTTCTTGATTTTTACATCCGACAGCGCGCTTTTATAACCTGAATATTCATCCAGACCTGTCATAATAGGCTGCCTGGCATATAGAGAAACGGTAGTACGCATCGAGTTACTTTTAAAAACATAATTATCGGCCCAGTACCTGTTTGCGCGCAGATATACTTTAGGCAAAAATGCTCCGAATGCCTGTCCTTTTTTTGCTTCGGATTGTAGCGAATTCTCGCCTTCTATCGGAAGCTTTTCCGTATTTTTGACTGCAAGGGAATATGCTTCAAAAAGATTGATTTCTTTTTTTTTCGAAGCAATTGCGGCATCCTCATCCGTGATACCGGTTGCTTCCGTGATCATTTTTTTTATACCGTCATCGAGTGCACTCGCATATGCTGAATAAAATAGCGAAGAAATAATAAGACTGTTCAGGGTAATTTGTTTCAGTAATGTCATTGCTTGTCTATGATGGGGATAAAAAGAAAAATTAGCATCGACTTTAATCCAGAATAATTTAACGACAAGAACTTTTTATTCTTTTGAATATAATTCATTATTTTTTTCCATAAATGAAATATCATTGATAGCGGATCAAAGGGCATGAATGGGAAATATCTTTATCGAAGATAAAAGAGTTTTACTATTCATTGCATCAACATTAGTTACCTGCCGGTAATATTATTATATCAGCTTTCAGATGTATGACCTAAATAAAAAATATTATTGTGATAATAATGAAAATAGGAATTAAAATCGGTATCGAGTATTTAAACATATAACCGAAGAAGCTGGGCATAGGAGTTCCAGCTTCTTCCGCGATTGAACGCACCATGAAGTTCGGCGCGTTTCCGATGTAAGTATTTGCGCCGAAGAATACTGCGCCGGCCGAGATCGCTTTCAGAAAAATTGCATTCTGGCTTATCAAAAGCGGCACAGCCTGCGGTTCCGGCATACCGGCGTAGAATTTGCCGAGAGCGCTGGAGAAGAAAGTTAAGTATGTAGGCGCGTTGTCAAGAAAACTGGAAAGAGCCCCCGTTATCCAGAAATAATGATAAGGTTCTTTTACGGCATTGATTATGAACGCCAGAGCGCCTTCGCTTCCCGCTTTAAGCAGCATGAGACAGGGCGTCATTGTGAGGAATATGCCGGCGAAAAGATACGCCACTTCCAGTATGGGCGCCCATGAGAAGCCGTTGTCGCTTCTTACCTGTTTGGACGTGAATTTAAGCGAGAGAAGCCCGACTATTATAATAAATCCGTCCCTGGCCAGGGTCTGTAACTCGCGGTGAACGCCAAATACGCTGAGCGTACCCCAGCTTACAAGCCCGCTTACGATGACTGATCCCACAAGGAGAGCGAGAAAGAAAAAGTTGATCTTTCCTTCCAGTGCGAGTTTTGTCTTTGATTCCGTCTGAGGAACGGACGCTGAATCTTTTTTGTAGTAATAGCTGTCAATAATGAAATACATCACGAGCAGTAAAATAACAGCAATCGACATAGGAGGCAGAAGTTTCATTGTCCAGAAGAATGGCACGCCGTGGAGGAATCCCAGGAAAAGCGGCGGATCACCTATCGGCGTAAGACTTCCTCCTATATTGGCAATAAGAAAGATAAAGAATACTACCATGAATGTTCTGTGCTTCCTGTAATCATTGGCGCGCAGGAACGGCCGGATCATGAGCATTGCGGCGCCGGTTGTTCCCATCCATGAAGCAAGAATGGTACCGATCAGCAGCATTGTGGTGTTCACTATCGGAGTTCCTCTTAGACTGCCCTTCAGATATATGCCGCCGGAAACCGTGAATAGCCCCCATAGTAAGATCAGGAACGGGAAATAATCAGCTATAATTATATGCAGGAATCCGTGCAGCGCCGGACCAGAGTAGGCTATGAGCATAGGTATGACAACGACAACCGACCAGAATGCGGATACTTTCCCGAAATGATGATGCCAGAATTTTTGTGCAAGCAGCGGTAACAACGCAATTGAAAGGAGAACGCCTATGAATGGAATTACAGACCAGAGCGGGAGAACCTTACCCAGATCCTCGTTGTGAGAAGAGGGTTCTTCTCCCGTTTCTTTAGTTTGAATATTCTTTTCAATGACTTCAGATTTAACCTGATCCTGATTTTGCGATTTGTCCGTTGCCGCGTTAATAATGGAAAAATCAGATAAAACAAATACTAAAAATATGGAAAAAACCAAGCAGAATATTTTTACAGAAAGGAATTTTTTGTTTCTGAAAATTTCAGGAAACAGCTTTTTTATTGGCATATTGTCCTCTTCCTTAAATATTTATTGACAAACGATTTTAAATTTAACCAAATAGCTGTAAATCGCGCGAAACATATCGTATAAACCAGCCAGATAATTAAAGTGAAAAAAAATATATATAAACGAATGATTTTATATCGGAAATTTTAATATATCAATCATATTTTCGTTTTTTTTTGAAATTTTGGATATTAATTTTGTTTTTTAAACATTTTTTTATATATTGTAAAGGTTATATCAAAGATGGCCAGCAAGGAAATTTGATATTTTACCCGCTGATATAATCTATTCTCGATAAAGCGTATTCCTCTCTTTTTCGTATACTCAGGAGCCGACAATTGATGGAACTTTATAAAATAGACAACGATCTGGATCTGGCGCAAAGACTGGAGAATTGTGAAAGAAAGATCTATGACCTGATGCAATTAATTGAGATCTGTAAAGGTCTGAATTCCACACTTATTGATTCAAACAAACTAATCGATTCTATACTGCTTACATGCATGGGGCAAATGCAGCTGATAAAAGCAGGTATATTCCTTAAGAAGGATATTGATAACAATACATTTATTCTTCACAGAAATTACAAAGGGTTTGAACTCGATCACAGTATTGAATACACCATAGAAGGGGATTCAAGTTTTATTTATTTCCTGGAAAATAACTCCAGATGTTATGAACTGAGCGAGCTTATTGATGTTTTTATGGATAGTCCTGTTATAAACACGATGAAGCTTGTTCTCCCGTCGCTCGTTGTCCCTCTAAAAGGGAAGGATAAGCTAAATGGGATAATTGTGCTCGGCGAAAGGATAAATAATGAGCCGTTTACCCAGGATGAAAAGGATTATCTGATGCATATTGCCTCGCTTGCAGGTATCGCCATTCATAATGCGTATCTATATGAAATGGCTACGACCGATATGATGACGAAGCTGAAATCCCATCATTTTTTCCAGACTACTCTGACCGAAGAGCGGGATAAAGCTTTAAGAAATAAAACAGCGCTCTCCGTTGTAATGCTGGATATCGATCACTTTAAAGATTTTAACGACAAATACGGCCACGTTTGCGGCGATAACGTTTTAAAAAGCGTAGGAAAAGCCATTTTAGAAAAAATACGGCATATTGATATTGCAGCAAGATACGGCGGCGAGGAATTTGTCCTTATATTGCCGGAAATAGACATAGAAGAGGCTCACATAATTGCCGAGCGGATAAGAAAAAGCATTGAAGAATTAAAATTAAGCTTTGACGGGCAGACCATGAGCATCACTATTTCAGGAGGCGTTACTCAATTCCTGCCTTATATAGATAAAGATAATCAGACCTTCATCAACAGGGCAGATAAAGCTTTATATCTGTCCAAAGAGAAAGGAAGAAACAGAACAACCATCCTCTAATACAGGTTATCTCAAAAATTTTATAAAGCATTTCAATTTATTGTTTAATTATTGTTTTAGGACAGCTTCTGATATACTTCTAAAATCTTATATTAAAAAATATCCGTATATAACCGATATTATAATTAAATTCCTTGCTTTTTAAATAATTGTGTAATATTTTATCAACTTATAATATTGTATCCCGCTGAAGAATATTTTTTTCGTATTCAGGAAAATGTAGAAAATGACTTCAGTTTTGAAATGATTTTAAAAAAGGATAATATTTTGAGGCTTAATATGACAGCGAAAAAGACCGTTAGAAAAATTAGACCCCGCAGGATGTTGAAAACTATTTCTCTTCCAGTGCTCGTTGTTTTTTTAATGAATTTTTATGTTTTACCGTCCGTTTTCGCTGTGACTGTTGAGGAACAGGCAGGGAAAAGCACGAAGGAATCCGTCGCCTCCGGCGACGACGAATTTGTAAGGAAAACCCCGGCAAGAAGAGCCGCCGGCGGGGCAGGCGAAGAGAAAGATCCAAGGCTCGCATGTCTTCTCTCGCTGGTCATACCCGGAGGCGGGCAGATATATTTGAAGAAGGATTTAAAAGGTGTTGCTTTCTTCTCGTTAACGGTAGTCGGATATTCCGCCGCAGGTTATTATCTTTATAATGGATTAACGGGAGATGTTTCCGGAGCGGAAAAGAAGTCAAAAATAGTCATATCGGGATTGTTTTTCCTTCTGGGCATAATATTTCATGTGGTCGGAGTTGTTGAAGCATATAATGATGCAATTGAAATAAATGAAAAGAGTTATTATTACGGCGGGTATTCAAAATTTCCACATGTGGCAAGGCTGGAAGTAAAAGAGTAATTCCGGCGCAGTTTTTAATTGCCTTCAGCGGTTCCATAAAAATATCCTGCTTATTTAATATTTACTTGACATGATTTGCCGCAATGTATTTCTTTAACCAAAGTTTTTAAGGGCCCATAGCTCAGTTGGTTAGAGCGGCTGACTCATAATCAGTAGGTCCAAGGTTCAAGTCCTTGTGGGCCCATAGAAAAAAATCATAAAAATTTAATTCGGGATAAAAAAAATGTACGCAATAATAGAGATCAACGGGAAACAATATAAAGTCGAGAAAGACGTTATGATCAATGTCGATATCCTTGATGAAAAAAATGAAACGGTAACTCTTGATAAAGTACTGATGTTTGCCGACGGCGACAAAGTGATGATCGGCCAGCCGTATCTTAATAATGTGAAAGTTACCGCAAAAAATATGGGCGTTGCCAGGGGCAAAAAGGTCAGAGGCATAAAATTCAAGAAGAGAAAGAATTATACAAGAACTCTCGGACATCGCCAGAATTATCTGCAGTTGAAAATTAGCGAGTTATCAGCAAGCTGATATAAGTGATCGAGGTTTATTTAACTAATATTTTTAAGGATGGATCGGTTTTAAAGGCGGGGAGCGGTAAAAAAATTATTATAAAAGCTGCCGGGCACGCCGGATTCGGCAAAAAAGACAACGACGTTGTCTGTGCTGGAATTTCGGCAATCATCCAGACGGCTGTTGCGGCAATAACGAAAGTTGCTGGCATTAGCCAGAAAATAAAACAGAAGGACGGTTTTCTTGAATCCGCTATAAGAGTGGACAACCTGGCATCTGCGGATTTAAATACTTTATTGGTTATTTTAGACACGATGCTAACCGGGCTGGAAGAAATAATCAGGCTATACCCGGAAGCGTTAAGTATTGATTTTGATAAAAGACAATAATTTTGAGGAAAGCGGCATGCTGCCGCAACAGAAGTAATTATGAAAAACGAGGTTTGTTATGGCACATAAAAAAGGCGGCGGGTCTACAAGGAACGGCAGAGATTCGAATTCTCAAAGGCTTGGCACTAAAGTCTATGGCGGCCAGCTGGTTAAGGGCGGTTCAATTCTTGTACGCCAGCGCGGAACAAGAATTCATCCTGGACTCAATGTAGGGAAAGGACGCGATGACACCCTTTTTGCAAAGGTAGACGGAATTGTTAAATACGAACGTTTGGATAAAGAGAGAAAGAAGGTTTCAATATATCCTTCCGTATAATTTCTCAGACAATAACCGGTTAATGAGGCAAAAGATCGCGTAAAGATAAAATCTTCTACGCGATTTTGTTTTTTATATAGAAGATATTTTTAAATTATTAATTTGCATGTACTATTTATGGGAAATCGGCATAATAAACCATTTTGAGATAATTATATTTTGAATGATTGATATTTTTTTTACAGGTTAAATTTTGAGCAGGTTTACTGATACAATAACAATAAGTATACAGAGCGGCAAAGGCGGCGCAGGAGCTGTTTCTTTCAGAAGGGAGAAATATGTGCCTAAAGGAGGGCCGGACGGCGGGGACGGCGGCAGAGGCGGATCCGTATTTCTGGAAGCCAGCCAGTCCCATGTAAATTTGTCCCATCTCTTTAAAGACCGCATATATAAAGCCGAGAACGGACAGCCTGGCCAGGGACAAAAAAAATTCGGGCGTGACGGCACCGATTTAACCATAAAAGTACCGGTCGGCACTGAAGTGATTGATACCGAATCCGGAGAGATTATATGCGACTTGTTGAATGAAAATGAAAGAGTCGAAATAGCAAAGGGGGGTATCGGCGGCAAAGGAAACGAATTTTTTAAATCGGCCACAAATCAGACACCCAGATTTGCCCAGCCCGGAATGGAAGGCGTAAGCAAAGCTTTGCTGCTTAATCTGAAGCTAATCGCGGATGTGGGGCTTGTCGGTCTCCCGAATTCCGGGAAGTCAACGCTTCTATCAAAGATTACCAATGCAACGCCGAAAATAGCCGATTATCCTTTTACTACGCTTATTCCCAATCTGGGTACCGTACAGCGTCCGGACGGCACATTTTATAAAATAGCCGACATACCGGGCATTATTGAAGGAGCGCATAAAGGTCTGGGACTCGGGCTTTCTTTTTTAAGGCATATCGAAAGAGTCAGGGTAATTCTTTTCTTAATTGAAGCAACTGAAAAGGACCCTTTATATAACCTTGAGCTTTTGCAGAACGAACTGGCGACATATAATCAGGAACTGGTTAAAAAGCCGTATTATATTATTTTATCAAAAGCCGATCTATTGACTGAAGAAGAGATCTCCGAAGAAATAAAATTATTTAACACTGAAAGAATTTTAGCGGTATCGTCAATTACCGGTTACAATATTAAAAAACTTATTGATATAATTGACCGGTTGCTTTAATTGTAAATATTTTAAAATTATTGAGATACCTGTTGAAATAAGCTTAAAATTAGATAACGGATACAATATATTAAGAGCATATCGATCGCATAAGGAGCAATTATGGCCGGCAAAGAGAAAAGCAAATCGATTTTCACAAGATCAATTCATGCGGGAGAAGACAGATGGCGTTATGCCGATGCCGTGACAACACCTATTGTCCAGTCGTCTACATATACTTTTAAGGACAGCAAAGAGATCGAGGCGTATACCAAAAACGATAAAATAAGATTCGAATACGGCAGATACGGGAATCCAACTGAAAAAGTAGCGGAAAAGAGACTTGCAGATCTTGATGGAGCCGAAGATTCGCTCATGTTCTCTTCCGGGATGATGGCTATAACCACAACCATACTCGCGCTTGTGCAGACAGGCGATCATATAGTGATTACGGACGACTGTTACGGCAAGACGCTCGAATTCTGCAGATCGTACCTTAAAAGATTCGGCATCGAATGCACAATAGTCCCTTTCGGAGATTACGATGTCCTTGACTCGTCTGTTAAAAAAAATACTCGTTTTATTTTTTCGGAATCTCCGACGAATCCGTATCTTAACGTCTTTGATCTTGTAAAATTCAGAAAGATAGCGGATAAACATAAAGTTATCACTATAATAGACAGCACTTTTGCCACACCGTACAACCAGAGGCCTCTTGAATACGGTATAGATCTCGTGATTCACAGCGGTACAAAGTATCTTGGAGGCCACAACGATATACTTGCAGGTGTTCTTTTAGGCAGGAAGGAACTTGTTTCAAAAGTCAGGGATCTGCATAAATCCATGGGCGGCGTAATAGATCCTCACTGCGCTTATCTTCTGCTCAGAGGTTTAAAGACATTTCCAATCAGAGTTAAAACCCAGAATGAAAGCGCATTAAGGATAGCGGAGTATCTTGAAAGACATCCGAAAGTGGAAATGACATATTATCCTTTTCTTAAAAGCCATCCTCATTATGATGTTGCGAAGGAACAGATGAAAGGAGGAGGCGGAGTTGTGACCTTTACGATAAAAGGCGATCTTGAGGCTTCTAAAAGATTTATGGATTCTCTGGAGATGATCTATATAGCGCCAAGCCTCGGCGGGGTAGAGACTCTGATTACTCATCCGGCAACAGTGACATATTATAAATACACGCGGGAACAAAGATACGACCTTGGAATAGTTGATAATCTTTTCAGGCTGGCAGTCGGCCTTGAAGAACCGGAAGATATTATAGCCGATCTCGAAAGAGGATTTTCGAAGATATAATCAGACCTCACCCCCCCATCTCTCCTTATTATTTATAAGAGAAGGGGGGGCTCTCTCCCTCTCCCTTTGGGAGAGGGATCCGGAGGGTGAGGGCAGGAGATGTTATTTTGCCGCGAAAAAAACTTTTAAAGAATACAAAAAAAATAGTGATAAAAATCGGTAGTTCCATAATTACCGAGAATGATGTCATATCCGGGGCAAGGATTTCCGGGCTTGTATCGGATATAGTTTCGTTAAAGAAATCCGGTTACTCGGTCGTACTCGTATCTTCGGGCGCGATCAGTGCCGGAGCCGGAGCATTGAAGGTCGGCAGGGAAAATATTTCCATACCTGGAAAACAGGCTCTTGCCGCAGTAGGGCAGACGATTCTCATGAATACGTGGAGAGAAGCTTTTTCCAGGGAGGGCTGCGAAGTGGGGCAGATACTGCTCACCGAAGACGATGTAAAAGACAGGAAGCGTTTCATTAATGCAAGGCATACTTTTAACACGCTTCTTGAAATGGGCATTATACCGATCGTAAACGAGAATGATTCGGTCGTTATAAAAGAAATTAAATTCGGCGACAACGACATTTTATCCGCTTACGTAACGAATATCGTTGAAGCCGATCTCCTGATACTCCTGTCCGATGTGAATGGTTTTTACAACGACCTTTCCGATCCGGAGCCTGCTGAGGAGATCTGCGAGATAACAAAAGATGTAATATCTAAAGCGGGTGGATCGGGCAGCAAACACGGCACAGGCGGCATGCTCTCCAAGATAAGAGCTGCGGAAGTCATCATCAAGTGCGGTGAGAAGATGATAATTGCAAACGGCCGGATTAAGGGGGTCCTGCTGAAGATAATGAAAGGAGAAAATATAGGCACCATCTTTATCGGTAATGAACCTCTATGCAGCAGAAAAAGATGGATCGCGTTCAATATGAAAGCATCCGGTAAATTAAAAATAGACGACGGGGCTGTAAAAGCGTTGAAACAGCATAAAAAGTCTTTGCTTTCTACGGGTGTGATTGATATAGAAGGAAGATTTCATCTCGGAGACGCAGTTGAAATATTAAATAAAAACGGTGACCTTGTAGGGAAGGGCATCGTAAATTATAATTTCAGCGAACTTCAGACTATCAAAGGAAAGAAAACCGGCCAGATAAAAGACATTTTAGGAAGTTCATATTTTGATGAAGTGATAAACAGGGATGATTTGATTATTTACTAAATTATCGACAAGTATGGACTGTTTTTAAATTTTTAAACCCAAACCAACACATGCTCCGGCCCCCTATCCCGTGCGGAGCCTCCCCTTGGGACTAGAGGGAGGCGCCGGCTTTGAGGGTTCGGTAAAAAGGCATGTTATTTGATAGCAAGATATGTGTTATTTGAAATTTTTAAAAGTATAATTTTTTGTGCCCCCTTTGGGGGTTAGGGGGGAGAGTTTTTAATGGAGCAAATATGATAGATAAGATATTAAGCATTTTTTTCGGTACGAAATATGAGAGGGATATTAAAAGCCTTCAGCCATTTGTTGAAAGGATCAATTCACTTGAACCCGATAATAAGAAGTTAACGAACGCTGAACTAACCGCAAAGACCGCCGAGTTCCGCGGGCGCATCGAGAGAGGCGAGTCTCTCGACAGCCTGCTGCCCGAAGCTTTTGCCACAGCTAGGGAGGCGGCGGTGCGGACCGTGGGGATGAGGCCTTTCGATGTTCAGCTTATGGGAGGAATTGTCCTTCATAACGGCAAGATAGCTGAAATGAAAACAGGGGAGGGGAAGACGCTTGTTGCCACTCTTCCCATGTATCTGAACGCGCTTACTGGCAGGGGCGCTTTTCTCGTGACCGTCAACGATTATCTTGCAAAAAGGGACTCTGAATGGATGGGACCCATTTATCGTTTTCTGGGTCTTACGGTCGGAGTTATCCAGCACGACATGGACCCGTTTGAAAGACAGGAATCGTATGCCTGCGATATTACCTACGGCACCAACAACGAATTCGGATTCGATTATCTTCGCGACAATATGGTCGAGCATAAAAGCCTGCGCGTGCAGAAATACCTGAATTACGCGATCGTGGACGAAGTCGACTCAATTCTCATTGACGAAGCCAGAACGCCTCTCATCATATCAGGCTCTGCGGAAGAATCCACAAAGAAATATTATCTGGTAAATAAAATAATCCCGGGCCTGAAGAACGAAGCGGATTATAAGGTCAATGAAAAAGACAGGAACGTCATACTGACCGAGGACGGTGTAAGGCATGTCGAGAGACTGCTGAAGATCAATAATCTTTACGATAATCAAAATATCGAGCTTGTGCATCATGTTAACCAGGCCTTAAAAGCCCATACGCTCTTTCAGAGGGATGTGGATTATGTTGTTAAAGAAGGGCAGGTAATAATTGTCGATGAATTTACGGGAAGAATTATGCCGGGTAGAAGATATTCCGACGGACTGCATCAGGCTCTCGAAGCAAAAGAGAATGTTACTATAGCTCGTGAAAGCCAGACCCTTGCAACCATTACCTTTCAGAACTATTTCAGAATGTATAAAAAGCTTGCAGGAATGACAGGCACTGCGGATACCGAAGCTATCGAGTTCAAGAAGATATATAATCTTGATGTTGTTGTCGTACCGCCTAACATGTCCATGATACGCATTGACAATTCCGACAGAATATACAGAACAGAAAATGAAAAATTCAATGCAATTATGAATGAGATAGAAGAGCTCCAGGCGAAAGGCCAGCCTATCCTTGTCGGAACTATATCGATTGAAAAATCGGAAAAGCTTTCCAACCTGTTGAAAAGAAAAGGGATTATACACAGCGTGCTGAATGCGAAATATCATGAAAAGGAAGCCAATATTATCGCGGAAGCGGGAAGATCCGGAACGGTCACCATCGCCACGAATATGGCCGGCCGCGGAACCGACATTGTTCTTGGGGGACGCAAATTATATGTAGATGAGCTCGACAGACATGCGGCTGTTCACGATGTAAAATTGTGGAATGATTTTAAACTTTCCGTTTATTCGGGCGATTTTAAAAAGGCCGGCGAGCTTGCTGAAACAATGATGGGGCAGGATAAGCAGAAGGCAAAGGATATAGTCCGCATGGGAAGCGACTGGATCAAAGACCATGAAATGGTGGTAAAAGCCGGCGGGCTTCATATACTCGGCACTGAACGGCATGAGTCGAGGCGTATTGATAACCAGCTTAGAGGCAGATCGGGAAGACAGGGCGATCCGGGTTCATCCAGGTTCTATCTTTCGCTTGAGGACGATCTGATGAGGGTTTTCGGATCCGAGAGAATATCTTCGGTAATGCAGAGGCTCGGGATGCAGGAAGGCCAGGAGATAGAAAGTAAAATGGTGAGCAAGGCGATCGCTAACGCGCAAAAGCGCGTCGAAGGCCGCAACTTCGAGATCAGGAAGCATCTCCTCGAATATGACGATGTTATGAACAGCCAGCGTGAATTTATATATAAATTAAGGAACGAGATCCTGGACGGTGCCGATATCTCGGAGAAGGTCAGGGAGTTCATATTTGATATAAGCGAAGCCGTAATGGACAATTATTCCGGCGGTCAGAAAAGCAGCGATGACTGGGATATAGACGGTATGGCAGGTTTTTTGAGAACAAAATATTTTATCGATATTAATCAATCGGCGACACTATCCTATAACGATTATTTAAAGACGATCTCGGACGAACTTCTGAATAAATATCGGCAAAAGGAAAAAGAGCTTCCTCCAGGCGATATGAGAGCCCTTGAGCGCATGATCGCTCTACAGGCAATAGATTCCAAATGGCGCGAACATCTTCTCACCATGGATGAACTCAGGGATGGAATCTGGACCGCCGGTTACAGCGAGAAAAATCCTCTTGTCGAGTATAAGCTGCAGGGCATGGATCTATTCAGACAGATGCTTGATCTTTTGAAACAGGATATACTCGAATACCTGCTGAAAGTTCAGGTCAAAGAGATTATTCAGGCTGAACCGCAGCCGGAACACCATTTTATGCCTGTAGGAGACGAATACCATGCCGAGGTTGCTCAGTTCGGCTCGGGCGGCATACCTCTTTCCGCTTCAACCCAGCCGCAGCAGGTTGTTCACAGAAGATCAAATCCGTTAAATCCGGATGATGAAAAGAATAAATACGACACTCACGCCGGGGTACAGAGAAAAAAGACCAGGAGAAACAGAAGGAGATAAACCTTAGATTTATTTGAATTCTCTAACCCCCTATCCATTGCGAAGCCTCCCCCTGGGACAAAAGGCGGCAGCAGCATGAGAATTGCGTAGACTAAAATTTATATTTTGGTTGTAATGATGTTCTAAATATCCGCTGAAATTTTTTTAACAGGAGTATATATATATGGCCTCAAAACTTATGAAAAGCGTATCCGGAATACGGGGTATAGTAGGTGACACGCTTACTCCTGAGCTGATAGTTAAAGTCGCGTCTGCTTTCGCGAAATACACCAAAAGAGGTACAATTGTAGTAGGACGGGACACACGGCCCACAGGCGAATCGATTAAGCAGATACTCGAACATGTACTCAATCTTTCAGGATGTGACGTAATAGATATCGGAATAGTGCCTACGCCCACAGTTGAGCTTATGACAAAGATCCTTAAAGCCGACGGCGGTATCATGATTTCCGCTTCTCATAATCCCGTGGAATGGAATGCCTTTAAAATGATCAATAAAAGCGGGACATTTTTAAATTCCGGAGAGATCGCGCGGTTTTTTAATTTTCTGGATGAAGATTTTAAATATGTTTTATGGAATAAGACCGGAACAATAACCTATAATTCTTTTGCCGAGAATGTTCATATAGAAAAAGTGCTAAAAGTAATAAATAAAGATAAGATAAGGAGGAAGGCCTTTAAAGTCGTTCTTGATTCGGTAAACGGCGCGGGCAGCGAGATTACGCTTAAACTGCTTTCAAATCTCAACTGCAAAGTGATCCCGCTTTACTGCGACACAGGCGCCCCCTTTCCGAGAGGAGCCGAGCCTGTGCCCGAGAATCTTGGAGATCTTGCTGAAGCTGTGAAGAAGTACGGCGCCGATATCGGATTTGCCCAGGATCCGGATGCAGACAGGCTGGCGATCGTCAACGAGCGCGGAGTTCCGATCGGGGAGGAAAATACGCTCGCGCTCGTAACCGAGCATCTTCTTTCCAAGAAAAAAGGCAGAGTGGTGATTAACCTGTCCACGACAAAAGCGATTGACGATATAGCGGCCAAATATCGCGTGGCGGTCAAGCGCACGAAAGTCGGAGAGATAAACGTTACGGACGAGATGAGGCGGAACGGCGCGCGCATCGGCGGCGAGGGCAACGGCGGGGTGATTTCCCCGGAGATAAATATGGGCAGGGACAGCCTTGCAGGCATAGGCTATGTGCTCGAGATGATGGCTGAACGCGGCATGGCGGTAAGCGGGCTTGTGAACGGCCTTCCGCAGTATGTGATGAAAAAAGGAAAAGTCAAATCGGACGACAGTCAAAAGAACAAAGTTATTTTTAGTAAATTATCCGGCGAATTTAATGGCGAAAAATTTTCGAATATCGACGGGCTCCGGATCGATTTTATCAAACATAATGAATTCAAAGGCGGCTGGGTGCATTTAAGATCTTCCAACACGGAGCCTGTTTTCAGAATAATTTCCGAAGGCAGGGATTCAGCCCACGCAACAAGAATATATAATCATTTTGCCGGGATTTTTAAAAATAAGTAAAACAAAGAACTCTCCTTAAAGCTTCATTCATTTTTTAAATCAATAGATAACTGCCAAAATTTCTATCTACCTTCATCTGCTCACAGAATTTTAAAATAGTTTTCAGAAGTCATCTCAAGATTATTTATTCAAACTAACTATTTATAATCAACCGAAATACATTACAAAATTTTTTGCGGAATACCTTCCCGGCTGGCTATTCATGTTCACGATTGCTTTTGCATCAGGTCTGAAAGGCGTGCTTAAAAATGCTGTAATGTATCCCAATTTCTCAAGAAATAATATTTAATTTTGAGATGATTTAAAATAATAATGAAACCAATTTCTTTTAATATGGGTCTAAATCGGCAAATAAGCAAAAGGAGTAAAAATATGAAAAAAAATTTACTTATTATAACAGCTTTACTGGTATTTGCTGTTGCTGCAAGTGACGCGTTTGCCTTCGGCAGAAATGGCGGTTATGGTTGTCCGGGCTACGGACCTGGTTCAGGATTTGGCGGCGGATTCAGGCATCTGAATTATTTGCAGGAAGAACTCGGACTCACAGACCAGCAGGTAAAACAGATTTTCGATATAGGAACGAAATACAGGGAAAGACGTTTTGAGAACCGAAATAATCCCGAAAAGCTTGGTCAGCTTAGAGACGATCATCGCAAAGCAGTAGAAGCGGTATTTACAAAAGAACAGCTGGATAAATTTAATAAGCTTCGCTATGACAGAGGGAGACGGTGGTAAACGGATTCACTTCTGATAATGATAAGTACCGGTATAAAATAATGCCGGTGCTTATCGTTAAAATAAAAAATTTATTTATGAGGCAGACAATGAAAAGAATATCAACATTTTTCACATTTCTTTTCCTTACTATGCCGGTTGCTTTAATGGCAAGATGGCACGGTGATGGATTTGGGTATTGTGACGGATACGGTCTTGGCCGTTATTTTGTTTTTGGAGGTCGCGGGATCATGATGATATTATCGATCATAATTCTGGTATTGCTGATTATATGGGCTGCTAAAGCACTTAAGACAGGTCAGCCTAACCCTTTTAAAACACAGGATCCTTTAACAATTTTAAAGGCTCGTTTTGCAAAGGGCGAGATCAGCAAAGAAGAATATATTGAAATTAAAAAAGAAATTTAAATATTTATATTTTTTCCGTCTTTTTTGTTTTAAGCGATTTATAAGCGGACTCGATCAGCTTAAGTTCGAGCCTGATCCTTTCAAGAGACGGCTCCCAGGGGATCTTATTGATATAATTTTCAATAAATGATTTATGCATTGATTTGAAGCCCAGAAAGTCGAAAGGAGATATGAACCGAATTTTTATTTTTTTTCCGTGAACCGAAAAAAACAGTCCGTTGCTTTCAAAAGTAATGACTCCGTCTGTCCCGTATATTTTTGAAAGGCTCATCCCTTTCGCCGGATTTAATATGCTCCATGAATGCAATAGCTTGCCAACAATGCCGTTCTTAAAATTTACATTGAGCATTAAGGAATCCTCAAAAGGGATATTGGTTTTATACTTCACTCCGGGTTTAAATGCGGCGACTTCAACCGGTGTTGAATTCGCAAGAGAAACAAGAGCATTCACCCAATGAACGCCGCCTTCGAGCAGCGCCCCGCCGCCCATCATTGTTTTATCGGTGCGCCAGCCGCTTTTTGGGGATATTCCGGTTTTATTAAGTTCGATAAACAGTATGTCGCCTATCAGCCCTTCGCTAATATATTTTCTTATTTTTTTAATGAAAGGCTTATAATAATAATTTTCAGCTACGGTGCCCCTGACTTTATTTTTCTTAACGGCGGACTCTATTTTTACCAACTCCGACAGATTTCTAGTAACCGGTTTTTCAATAATTATATGCTTATGATTGTTCGCCGCAATCACAGCAAGGTCCGAGTGCAGGGCAGGCGGAGTAGTAATAAAGGCGATATCAAATGCTTCGGAAATCAATGCTTCTTTATAAGTCCCGAAATAAATTTTGCTCCTGAATTCTTCTGCGTATTTTTTTGCTTTAATGCTATTCCTGCTCGCAAAGCTTAAATCAATTCCGGGATATAAGCTCTTTAAAATTTTAGCATGTTTAAAGGCAATATCGCCGCACCCGATAAAACATATACGGGGCAGACTTTTTATATTATTATCCATAATACTTTTCCTTTAATTATTTTGTAATAAAAATACAGTTTTTCTATTACTATCCTGTCATTTCTTCATGTCAAGAAATATCGGATTAAGATGTTCTTGACATTGGAATAAAGTGGTGTTATTGAGAGTGCGAACATAAAAAGAGGCTTAATACATGAAGAAGTTTATCGTATTATTAATTTTTATTTTTATAATAAGCTGCGGAAAGTGGAAAACCAATAAAATGAAATCCGGCCGCCTTTGCGAAATAGATGCCGGGGATTCGCTCGGCAGGGTATCGCTTAAGTATGACGAAGATGATATACTGAATATTTCCTTTAAAATAGAAGTTAAAAAGAACAGAATTTATATCGCAGATAATATTCTAAAGAGGTTCCAGGTCCTTGATAAAAACTGCGAGCCGGTGCTCTATATAGCGGATAAAAAAGACGGTATTTCTGAGAACAGCTCAGTCAGGTATTCAAAATTCCAGTTCAGCATAATTGAAGCAATAGCCGTTGATTCCGGAGGGAATATTTATATACAAAACAGTTTGACGCCTTTACAAAAGAATAACACTCAGATCTCAGGCAGGGAAAGCCTATTTTCCCTTTCTTATATACTTGTTTTCGATCCGAACGGCAATTTGAATTATACGCTTGGCAGGACAGGTTCGCCGGATATTCCTTTTACCTCGATAGAGAGCATGACTTTAGATAAGAACGATAGATTATATGTGATGACAAGATCATACGATACATGGAGCGTATCCCGTTTTACGAACCGGAGAAGGGATTTTATTATTAATTTTATTGACTCTGATTTTAAAGAAACTGATGGAAGCGAATCTTTGATCGGGAAAATTGAGAAGATCATATCCTATCAAAGCGGAGACGAACTATTGATATCGGTCGGATATTATGCCGGTACAGGTTTCAGGAACAGGAAGATATTCAGATACTCCGTTCAAAAAGAAAAAAATCTCGAAAATGCTTTCGTTATCGCGGAGCCGAAGAATGAGCTTTTCGCAATGGCCGACGACAGGATATATTTATGGGATGTTGACGAAAAACTGATCAGATATATAATATATAATTTAAAAGGCGACATTGTTAATAATGTTTCCATGAATTTCCCGGAAACCGGCAATTCGTTTAACGAGATATTAATAGACAGCTCCGGTAGTTTTTATTCTTACAACGCCTCGAAAAAAGGAATTGAGTTGCTTGAATGGAGATAACCGTATGAAAGCCGTAACATCCGAAGAAATGAAGAGAATTGACAGGATTACAATTGACGATATCGGCGTTCCGGGTGAAGTTCTAATGGGATATGCCGGTAAGTCGGTTGCCGATTATGTCATCGCAAACATTTTACCCCGAAGAAAAATAGCCGTGTTCTGCGGCACGGGGAATAACGGCGGCGACGGATTTGTTGCGGCATATTTTCTTTCAAACAAAAACATCGATGCGGATATATATATAGCGGGGGATATAAAAAAAATTCCGAACGATTCAAATATTTATCTCGGTATATGCAGAAAAAACGATATCAATATTACCGTTCTTGATAATGATATATTGAATAAAATGGATTTCGGAAAATATGACCTGATAATCGATGCCCTGCTCGGTACCGGATTCAGCGGGAGTCCCAGAGGCATTATTAAAGAGGTTATCGATAAGATAAATGAATGCGGCGTAAAGATACTTTCCATTGATCTGCCAAGCGGCCTTCCGTCCGACGGCGAAGCGCCGGAAGGTAATGTCGTAGATGCGGATTTTACCGTTACGATGGGTTTTCCTAAAATATCCCTTGTCACACACCCGGGCAAACAATACACAGGCAGATTGTGCGTTTCAGATATCGGTTTTCCGGCGCGCATTACGGATGATCCCGGACTTCCGGTGGAACTCCTGGACAGCGACTACGTAAAAGCGCATCTCTCGCTGCTTAAAAATGAGGATTCGCATAAAGGCGATGCCGGACATCTTTTGCTGGTCGGAGGATTCGACGGAATGGAGGGCGCGATAATCATGGCCGCCGTTTCGGCGTTCGAAACCGGAGCCGGGCTGGCTACACTTCTTACGACAAACCAGGCAAGGAATATCATAGCCGGACAGATCCCGGAGCTCATAACCAGAACAATGGAATCCTTTGATCTGAAGATGACCGGCAACAATATAAAGGCAAACATAAGACACGATATTAATAATTTTTTAAATGAAAACAGGCGATATGACGCCATGGTTATAGGTCCGGGCATGGGGAGATCGGAAAATGCTTCACATATTTTTAATGGCCTTATCGGGGAACTAAGCGCAGGCAGAATTAAGAGGGTATTGATCGACGGAGACGGGCTGTATCACCTTTCGGAATATATCGTTAAAAATAATAACCTGCCCCAGAATGTATCCTTTGTCCTCACCCCGCATTTTACGGAAGCATCGCGACTGATCGGGAAGAGTGTTGATGAAATAAAAAAGAACAGGCTTTTTTATGCAAAGGAAATGGCGGGAAGATGCTCTTCCATAGTAACGCTAAAAGGGCCGGCTACGATAATCACCGACGGGAAAAATTCGCTGATAAACACCACCGGGAATCCCGCCCTCGGTACAGCCGGCTCCGGGGATGTGCTCTCCGGGATAACCGGATCGCTTCTTCTAAAAAATATTTCTCCGATGGATGCGGCAGGACTCGCTGTATATATCCACGGACTCGCCGGCGATATATGCGTTGAAGAGCGGAACGTGCCTGTTTTAAAGGCTACAGATATTATAAAATATATTCACAGCGCTTTAGACAGAGCTACAAAATAGAATGAATGCATCAATGGTTAAAATTTTATAATATATTTCAATTGATCAGGAATTCTGACTTATTTTAAGATTGGTCGTATCAGGCATATATATTTTTTATCTGATTAAATAATTTCAATAAATTCAAAATTTAATTGATTTTATTTGCGTTTTTATCTTCGATGTTCATATCAATTAATGTTAATGTAGGAGAAAAGTATATGGGAGATGTAGTGATTGTGTCTGCCGCAAGAACGGCAGTAGGGCAGTTTGGAGGAACATTGAAGGCGACGCCGGCCATTCAACTCGGAGCCCTTGTACTTAATGGAGTTTTAAAAAAGGCGGGAGTAAGACCTGTAGCTACACAGAGTTTGACACAGCATGAACCTGATATGCTTAAGGGAGCAGGAATGACGGCTCTTGAAAAGAAAGGGCATGATTTCAGCGATTCCCTGAAACCTATTGAGATAGACGAAGTATTAATGGGGAACGTTTGTACAGCCGGGCTGGGCCAGAATCCTGCAAGGCAATCGGTGATCCACGCAGGTATTCCTAAAGAGACCCCCGCATTCACGGTCAGCAAAGTTTGCGCTTCGGGCTTAAAGGCTATTGCACTCGGTGCGCAGGCCATTAAAGCTGGCGATGCGGAAGTAATAGTCGCCGGCGGGCAGGAAAACATGAGCATGATACCATATGGCTTGCCGGCAGCACGCTGGGGTGCGAGAATGAATAATGTTGATCTTGTCGATTTGATGGTACTGGACGGCCTATATGAAATTTTTTACGGTTATCATATGGGAATGACTGCAGAAAATATTGCTGCAAAATACGGAATTACAAGACGGGAGCAGGACGAACTCGGAGCATTAAGCCATTCGCGCGCGCTGAAAGCCATAAAAAGCGGCCTCTTTAAGGATGAGATAATTCCGGTAGCGATTCCCCAGAAGAAAGGCAACCCGGTGATGTTCGAAGTGGATGAGCGGCCGATGGAAACAAGCGTTGAGAAAATGCTGGAACTTAAACCGGCTTTTAAAAAAGACGGCACAGTAACCGCCGGAAACGCCTCTGGCATTAATGATGCTGCGGCTGCAGTGTTGATGATGACAGATAAAAAAGCAAAAGAACTCGGATTAAAGCCTCTCGTTAAAATAAAAGGATACGCATCCGGCGGCGTGGATCCGCAATATATGGGCGTCGGGCCTGTGCCTGCGGTAAGGAAAGTATTCAAAAAGACCGGAACTACCATGAAGGACATGGATGTTGTCGAACTTAATGAGGCATTTGCTTCACAGGCTATAGCATGTATGAGAGAGCTTAAAGCCGATCCGGAAAAGACGAATATAGTAGGCAGCGGTATTTCCATAGGGCACCCGATAGGTGCATCCGGCGCGAGATTGCTTGTGACGTTAATAGGTCTGATGAAAAGGGGCAATCACAGCCTTGGCCTCGGAGCGCTGTGCATAGGCGGCGGGCAGGGTATGGCTATGATGCTGGAAAATATGTAATCAAGTTATTTCTATTATTAATTTATAAAGACGCAGAATAAATCACTGCGTCTTTTTTATTTATATATACAATTGAAAATGTCGTACGAATTGGATAATTAATAATTAATTTATTGAATTTTTTAAATTAAATTGTTAAAATGAGATGATCCCTATAATATTGAACGAATAGATTACCTGTTGGACAACTTAATTGGGAATTCAATAATATTCCAATTCGACGCAGGAGGGAAATGCATTGTAAAATTCTAAATTCAGCAATTGTTAAATATACTTTTGTCATTTCAGCATCGCGAAATTACAAAAACATTTTAAAATATTCAATTAATAAAATATAGGATTAAAATCAATGCCCGAATTAAAAAAGACCAATGGAAATGCAAAGATAATCGTTGTAGATGATACTCCCGCAAACCTGGAGCTTCTCAGTGAAATGCTTAAGACCCGGGGTTACAGTGTAACTGCCGTAAATAGCGGAAAACTTGCATTACAGGCCGTAAAAAATGAAATTCCAGATCTTATAATTCTTGATATAAATATGCCCGAAATGAACGGCTATGACGTTTGTAAAGTAATGAAGTCGGATAACGATCTGTGCGATGTTCCGGTAATTTTCATCAGCGGTCTTTCGGAAACAAGCGAGAAACTGGAAGCATTCTCTTCAGGCGGCGTGGACTATATTACCAAACCATTTCATATCGACGAAGTTTATGCGCGCGTAGCAACACACTTAAAACTTTACAGGCTGCAGCTTGAAATTGAGAAATATAATGAAAAACTGGAAAAAGTCGTTCAGGAGCAGGTCAAGGAAATATTTGAATCACAGATGGCAACTATTTTCGCCATTGCGAAACTTGCAGAGTCGCGCGATAACGACATAGGCAGACATCTTGAAAGGAGCCAGTTGATCTGCAGGGCAATTGCTTTTAAGCTGAGCATGCAAAAGGAATACAGCAATTTAATAACCCGTAATTATGTGGATAATATTTATTATGCCTGTCCGCTTCATGATATCGGCAAGGTTGCCATACCGGACAGAATCCTTTTAAAACCCGGTAAACTTACGCCGGAAGAATTCGAGATAATGAAGACGCATGCGGTTTTAGGAGCTGAAACACTTAGCGAAGTTCTGGACAATTATCCTAACAATCATTTCATAAAAATGGGCATTGCAATTGCGCGTCATCATCATGAAAGATGGGACGGAAAAGGGTACCCGGACGGCCTCGCGAAGGACAATATTCCGCTCTCGGCGCGCATAATGTCGATTGTCGATGTTTACGAGGCCATAAGGTCAAAGCGATGCTACAAACCGGCATTGCCGCATAAGGAGACCTGTGAAATAGTAATCAGGGGATCCGGCACTCAATTTGATCCCAATATCACCGCTGCTTTCCTGGCTACCAATGAGGAGATAAACCGGATTTACGGCGGTTAAGCGCCTTGCATTCGAAGGATAAATAAACAGATTATTTTATTTACTGACTTAAAATTTCTCCATTATGTTCATTGGATATCCGTAAGAGAGAATTTAATCCATATGCAACATACACATGCTCCATCCTCTGAGTCAATTTACTTCACTCAAAAATTGAAACGCGCTGATGAGTATAAATTCAATTTGCGGAAAGTCATTTATGAACTGGACAAACTGACTTACCACAAAGGAACCAGAGCCGGTGATTATTTAATAAGAGAGATAATTGCCGGAATTAATGAAGAGTTGAGATCATATGACAATAAATTGAAAATCTGTGATTTCGGGACAAAGGCATACACCCGGTTATTTGAAGAGATACTGCAGTTCTTTGAACAAAGATATCTCGGTACATATTTCCTGAGCGGGATGATCGTCCAGTTAAAACAGGAATTGATCAATCAAAACAACGCGGATATTCAGCATAATATTGATCATCAGAATGAAAATTACAAAAGAAATGTAAATAATCCGTACAGAGAAGAACTAAAAAAAGATTTAATTATATTCGATACAAAATTATCCAATACGATAACCCCGCTGTTAAATGATTTTTTATATGACGTTAATTGCCTCTTGCTTATACAAAGACTTAATGAAAATATCGATGAATGGTCGATAAGTCATATTTCCGGCGACGCCGAGAATATATTCAAAATTCATTTAAACTATTTTTTTAATATCCATTGTAAAGTAGTTAAAAAAGTTTTATCCGTCGAAGAAATAACGACTTTAGCGGAAACTCTTATAAATGAATCCGGGGTGAAAACCAGATTATTGCGCTTAAAAAATAATAATGAAACGAAATTTAAAAATATTATTTTCAATATCGCAAAGGAATATCTTGCCGGTACAGGCATTGAGAAAAACAGTTTTAAAAATAAAGTGAATGAATTTATCAGCGAACAGGATAAAGCCCGGCAGTCAATCCAGGATGAATTTGAGTTCATAACGGGTAAACTTCGTATTTTAACTGACTATAAAAAGACTTTAAATATATCCGGCTATACATTCGCGGAGAATTTATCCGGCAACCGGGCGAACAGATATCCGTATTATATTGCCGATTCCGGTGAAATAAAATTAAAGGAGGTTGCTGATTATTTAAAGGATTCCCTGATTTTTATAAATGAATGGCTTCTAATGGAATTAAAAAAAAATCCTAAATTGCTTTCATCTGTTAAATCTTTAATCGATTGTCTGCCTGCCGAGATCAGGTTTTATGACCTGTTCGAAACGGCTAATATTATGTCTGCCAGACCGGATAATCGGAAAAAGAGTATCTGGGGATATGTATTATCGTATATTACCAAAGAACTTGCCGCAGAAATAATAAATATTATTGAATTTTTATGCGTTGAATTGAAAGAGGCTTTCATAAGAATTATTTTTGATGTTGAATTAAACAAATCGTCCGTTTCAAAAGTGTTTGAGAAAAAAGTAAATATTATTTATGATTCTTTTGAGAACGCCAGAAAAAAAATAATAAATATTTTAAGACAGCTTGATAAAATTTAATTATGCGAATGCCTTTTTCTTTTTCTGATAATATATCCAGCCTGCTATCCCGCATATCATAAAGAGTATTCCTATTATCTGGGCCTGCGACAGCCCGAATGCGATTTTCGGATTTCTTCTTATGAATTCGACTAGAAATCTGGGAAGTCCGCTTAAAAATAAAAATGCAAAAAACAGCCTGCCCTCGGCCAATTCTTTTTTACGCATATTAAGTAAAATGCCGACAACAATAAACGAAAAAAATACTTCGAATAACGGGGTTGGGTAAACGGTGACTGTCGAAGGGACTATTCCGTTAGGATACGGAGTTCCCCAGAATCCGGATGTTTCCGTGCCGTAGCAGCCGTCGCCTGCTACATGGCAGCCGAAACGTCCGAAACAATACCCGAGCGCCATAGAAGGCGAAGCAGCATCGAAAACATTTAGCAATGTTGTTCCGCTTCTTTTTACTACAAATACGGCGAGAAGAAATGAAAGTATATATCCGCCATATGCCGACAGGCCTGAGCCGGAAAAAAGCATTCCGAAGGGATCTATCGCAAATTCATCGAGATGTTCCAGAATATGAAATATCTTTGAGCCGACAATCCCTCCGGGGATGGCAACAAGCAGAATTTTATAGGCAAGTTCCGGATCAATATTTTTCAATTTGAATTCCCTCTCCAGAAGCAAAAACGACAGATAAAATCCAAGGCCCAGCATTATACCATAACCGCCGATAGTTATTATCTTATACTGGAATAAAATAGGAAACATGTTATTTATTTCTCCGTAAAAATTAATAAAGTTAACGTAAATCTGATTTATCTTTCCGCAGTCAACATGAAAATCCGGTTAAGACGAACATATTAAAGCGAATTTGCTATTAATAATATAGCAGTTAAAAAAATTAACTGTGTCAAGGATAAATTAAGTCAAATGAAATAACAGGCTTTAGATCCCGGCAGAATAGTTATATTGAAATATTATTGACAATATCACGTATAATAATAGTTTTGTATGAAAATGTAATATTAAAATAATTTAGTGTTTATAAAATTATCAAAAAGTAATATCGGAGTGTGCCAATGAAAATAGTCGTATGTGTTAAGCAGGTTCCGGACATGGAATCAAAATTTACTGTTCTTAACAACAGTAAAGTTGATGAATCGCAAATTGCGTTTAAAATGAATGATTTTGACGAGTTTGCTGTTGAAGCGGCGCTCCAGCTTAAAGAAAAGCTTGGCGGTGAAGTTATTATAGTATCCGTAGGCCCTGAAAGAATCGTAAAAGACATCAGGCAGGCTTTTGCAATGGGAGCCGACTGGGGAGTCCAGGTTCAGGATCCGCAAATTGATGAAGGGGACAGCTACGTAGTTGCATCCGCAATTCAGAAAGCCATAGCAAAAATCGGCGGTGCGGATCTTATTCTGACAGGCGTTATGAGCAATGATAATCAGAGCGCTCTTACAGGCATTATGCTTGCTGATATGATGAAGCTGCCTCATTGTACGAACGTAGTTAAACTTCAGATCGGTGCAGATCAGAAATCGCTTACGGTTAACAGGGAGCTTGAAGGCGGATTAAACGAAGTCCTGGAAATGCCCCTTCCGGCCGTATTATCGATCCAGTCCGGAATAAACCAGCCGAGGTATCCCACTCTTCCCGGCATTATGAAAGCGAAGAAAAAGAAACTGGATATCATGAAAGCTTCCGATATAGGAGCAACTGAACTTGGGAAAGCCGGATCAAGAACAGAGATGATCAAGATGTTTATTCCGGTATCGGAGCATAAAGCGGAAATTTTACAGGGCGATGCCAAAACTGCCGCTGCAGCATTGATTAACAAATTGAAAAATGAAGCCAAGGTAATATAGGAGGACTAGCAATGGGAAAAATTCTTGTAATAGCAGAACATAGAAAAGGAAAATTAGCTGACGGAACCCTGGAGCTCTGCAAGGCTGCAAAAGCTATAGCAGCGTCTTCAGGGAATACTGCCGCTGCAGCGGTTTTTGCAAAAGATGACAGTATTGCTAAAGAGTTAGCCAATTACATACCCGAAGTTTTGTCGGCTGTTGATGCCAAATTCGAGTTTTATACGGCCGATGCATACGCCCAGGCAGTTAAGTCTGTAGTTGAAGGCAATGACGTAAAAGGCGTATTGATCTCACACAGCTACGACGGCGTGGATTATGCAGGCAAAATCGCGCTGGCAATCGGAGCAGGCATTGTATCGAGTGTGAATAAGGCCGAATTCAAGGACGGAAAAGTAATATTCACAAGAAACATATA
The DNA here is from genome assembly GCA_964626055.1 of uncultured Leptospirales bacterium. GTDB lineage: Bacteria > Spirochaetota > UBA4802 > UBA4802 > JAFGDQ01 > JAFGSG01. The sequence goes on along the minus strand of CAZVDF010000002.1, from coordinate 63,407 downwards.
TAATGGAAAGCTACAGGAGCAGAGAACCGTTAAGACGGACAAATTTGTCGCCACTGTAGAGAAAGGCGCTTTTGATAAGGAACAGGCCGGTGCCGCAGGTACTGTTAAACCAGTAAGTGTTGCCATAGGCGAGGTCAGAACAAAAGTTAAAGAAACAATAGAAACTACAAAAGGGGCTGTTGATATATCCCAGGCTAAAGTCATTATTGCTGGCGGCAGGGGAACGAAAGACGCTGACAAGTATAAAGCTACAGTTGTTGCGCTTGCTCAGAAGCTGAACGGCGAATACGGTGCGTCGAGGGCAGTTGTTGATGCCGGATGGACGGATCATGCGCGTCAGATAGGGCAATCCGGAAAAACCGTTACCCCGGATTTATATATCGGGCTGGGTATTTCCGGAGCAATTCAGCATGTAGCGGGCATGAAAAGCTCAAAATGTATTGTTGCGATAAACAAAGACCCCGAAGCGCCGATTTTCAATATTGCTACTTACGGAATAGTCGGGGATCTTTTTGAAGTTGTTCCGGCTATGCTGGAGTCGTTAAATAAATAACGCGGTCATATCCCGGAGAAAGTATTATTTTTTTATTAATAAACAGACAGGGAATTAAATCCCTGTCTGTTTATTTCAAGGCGTAATACCTCGATGCTTGCCCCGGGGAATTTTATTAAAAGGTGCACAGCATTATTCCTGCACGTACGTTGACGTCATAAAGATGATCAACCGAACCTTCTTCCGTATCCGAAACTAAGTTTACAAAATAATATTCCCCGACAAACGAAATAAAAAGCCGCGTAAATTTAGTTATCTTGAACAAAAATTCTATTCCCGCCCCTGCGCCGATCTGCCCGTATCCCAAAAATTTTTTAATGTTCGAACTGGAATTATTTGCATTTTCATCCGAGGGTTTCATATAAGATTGGGCGATGTATGAAAAACTGAGGCCGGCAAGCAGATTGAAAGTCACGGCGCTGGAATCAAGCGAAGTGACTAAAAAGACCGGTAAATTGAGCATGTTCGACTTAACCGTGTGCTTGATCTTCTCATCGGAGCCGGAATCATTTTCCGCAAAATTTAATTTTAGAGTAAAATGATAAAACCACAAACCCGAGTGAAGACCGAAAGTATTTGAGAACATCCTTTCAAAAACAAGCCCGCCGCCGTAACCAAGTCCGGGTTCCCAATCCATGCCGCCATCGCCGTAATGGTGAACATCATAAACGCCGAAAAGGCCTCCAATCCCCATATTTATTCTTGGCGTCTCTTCGGCTTTAAGTAAGTCCGGAAAGTGGAATTGAAATAGAAAAATCGCAACTGCGATAATAATCAGTGATTTTCCGGGTGCAGCATATTTTAGAAATTTATGATTCATTTTTTGCTTTCATTATGCATGTACCGTTGAACAAACATCCTTTTTCGATATATATATCCGGAGTTACAAGATCACAATTTACTTTGCTGTTGTCAAAAAGCTCAACGGATTTATTTGCTTTAATGCTTCCGGATACTTCACCGTTAACGGATACGATGCCTGCTTTTATGTCGGAGCTCACACTGGCTTCCTGGCCGATTATTAAATGCCCGTCGGTCTCGATCTGGCCTTCAAAAAATCCTTTTATTTTTAAGGAATTTTTAAAAATTATTTTGCCCCGGAATTCTATATCATCAGCGATCACAGTATCAATTTTATTCTCATCTTCAACTATTTCGTTAATTTCTGTCATCCGTGCCTCTGTAAGATCATTAAAATTTCATCTATTACTGATATACGCGTAAGATAATAATAATTGTATTAAATATGTCAAATATATTCGAATTATTCGCTTGGAATTATAGGCAATAAACTGATAAATCCATAGCATTTATTTAAATCAGATCAATTATTGAATTGGTTTTACCGTGATTCTTGAGAAAAATATAATCATTATCAAGAGAGCTGGAGTTCGATGAATATTATATTTTCCTGAAAATAATTTTTGCGTATTTGGTAAAAAAATAGTACATGAAGTTATATATATTTAATTTTTAAATGAAAATTTGCTTGCAAAATGAATCCGGATAAATAGTTTTGCCATTTATGTCTTTTCGAATGGTTTATTCAAGAATATACCGGGCGGCTGTCTCAAAGAGAACTGATGCAACGTTTGTATTAATAGCAAAATTATTAAAAACATTTTTGCAACGGCAAATCAGAATTCGTTGTCGTTATATTAATATAATTTTATGAAAAAAGATCAATAACAGAACAGGAAGAACATGGCTAATTTACTTGTTGAAAAGAGAGATATGGAATTTGTTCTTTACGAGCAATTGGATATTGAACGGCTGACAAAGACGGAGAAATTCGGACACTGCTCAAAAGATGAATTCAATATGATTATTGAGCATGTAATTAAATTTTCGGAGAATGTACTTGCGCCTGTGAACAGGGAAGGCGATGAAAACAGTCCGAAATGGGAAAACGGTAAAGTGACTCTCGCTCCTCAGATTTGCAACGCGCTTAAAGAATTTGCCGATGCGGGATGGCTGTCCATGAGCGACAGCGTGCATTCGGGAGGTCATGGATTGCCTATGGTTTTGTTTGCGGCAGCTCATGAAGTATTGTTCGGAGCCAACCTTGCGCTTACAACTTACAGCATACTTACTCACGGAGCCGGCAAGATGATAGAGCTCTTCGGTACCGAAGATCAGAAGAGAAGATATATGAAAAAATTATACTCTTTTGAATGGAACGGGACAATGTGCCTGACTGAATCGAACGGCGGGAGCGATTTGTTTGCGATTACATCCAAAGCAGTGAAAATCGACGATATTCGCTATAAAATATACGGACAGAAAATATTTATTTCAGGCGGAGAGCATAACGGTAAACCCAATAATGTTCATATGGTGCTTGCGAGGATAGAAGGCGATCCTAAGAATATTAAGGGTATTTCCATTTTTATTGTTCCCAAGTTCAATGTTAAAGAGGACGGCAGCATCGGGGAACCGAACGATGTTTATTGCCCGGGGATGGAAAAGAAAATGGGCATTAAATCTCTTGCCACCACTCAACTCAGTTTCGGAGATAATGATGAATGCATAGGCGAGATTCTCGGGGAACCGAGGCAGGGAGTTAAAATAATGTTCAACATGATGAATGAAGAGCGTTTCAATGTCGCTATTCAGGGATTGGGCATTTCTTCGACCGCATATTTACATGCTTTAAACTACGCCAGGCAGAGACTGCAGGGCCCGGATATAAATAAGAAGGGGTCATCGACCGAACAGATACCGATAATAAAACATCCGGATATCCGCCGAAATCTTCTGTGGATGAAATCTTATGTTGAAGGCCTCAGGGCGCTGATCTATTATACAGCTTTTTGCAATGACTTGAAAAATTCGGCGTCTGATGAAGATATGAAAACGCTTTACGGGGGTGTTGTTGATTTTTTAACACCTGTTTGCAAGGCATATTCCACAGACTGGGCATACGATATCTGCGAACAGGCGATCCAGACTTACGGCGGATACGGCTATTGCCGCGACTATAAGGTCGAGCAGTTCGCCAGAGACGCTAAAATAACTTCGATATATGAAGGTACTAACGGGATTCAGGCCATGGATCTGCTTGGAAGAAAACTGACAATGGATGGCGGGAAAATATTTAAATTCATCCTGGGAGAAATTGACAAGTCGGTCGATGAGGGCTGTAAAGAAGAATTGCATATTCAGTATGCCGAGATAGTAAAAAAGACGAGAAATAATATTGCAAGGGCCGCCGGGCACCTGGAGGAGTTATTACTGGAAGGAAAAGTCCATGAAGCATATCTGTGCGCAACGCCTTTTCTCGATGCTGTAGGAGATACCTTGCTAGGCTGGATGCATTTCAGACAGCTGATGATAGCGTATAAAAAGCTGAGTGAAATTTATTTTGCGAAAAAAGCCAAGAGCAAAGAAGACAAATTAAAGGTTATAAAAGATAATAAAGATGCCGCTTTTTATTCCGGTAAGATACATTCAGCTAGATTCTTTATTACAAAGGTGCTGCCGATCCAGAGATCCAAGATCGAAACGATAATAAATAATGATATTGACGCGCTGGAAATAGAGGATATTTCATTTGGAGAAGAAATGCCTGCATAGATATTGCCAGGTTAAGATGCTTCACCGGAGGTACGATAGATGGAAGAAATATTGAAAAAAGCCAATGAGCTTGGTCTAATGATCAAAGGTTCGGACTTATCAGTCAGATTTGAGGAAATCTCAAAAAAAATAGATAACGATAAGGAGGCCAAGAGTTTGCTTGAAGAATATGCCAAAGCGACTCAGGAATTCCAGGAAAAGGAATCTTCAGGACGTCCTATCGAGGTTGAGGAAAAGAAAAAAATAACCGAGCTGAGCGAAAAAGTTTCGCAAAATCAGCTGATTAAAGAGTTTATTGCCACGCAGACATATTTTTATAACATGATGATACAAATTCAGAATACGATCTCGGATCCTAAAGGTGAGCCGATAAAGGAGTCAAAAATAATTACTCCCGGAACCGGCGGAAAAATAATTACAGGAATATAATACATTTCAATTTTTTAGAAAATCATTCTGCGGGTAATTTCAAATGTGACACAGTGCCTTTGTCCGGATGAAATTTAACCCTTTTCAAGTATTTCTATCAGATCCAGCTTCATTTTTGCATGGGGATTGAAACTGGATTCAGGGTATTCTTCTGTAATCGATTTAAAAATACGTTTGGCGTTCTCAAAAAATCCCATTTTCTGATAGCAGATTCCAGTCATAAAGTAAGCTTCAATCCCTTCCTCCGAATTACTGAATTCTTCATAAATAGAATTAAATATCTTTATGGATTTTATGTAGTTGAATTGTTCAAAATAAATAAGGGCGATCTTTTTATTGGCTTCCTTCCTGTGTATTCCGTTCAAATAAATCTCAAGGTACTCCGTAAAAAGTTCCAGAGCCAGGTTATAATTCCTGAGCTTAAAGAACTGATTGGCATTTTCATAAGCGGTATCATCGGAAAATTTTTTAAGATCGGTTTTTAAGTCTTTTGTCTGGGGTTGTATATTTCCAGTCTGCGCGTACAGGACTGCTCCGGGCAATAATAGAAGACAGCAGAACAATAAAAAGTTAATTTTTCGCGCTTTAACGGCCATTGAAATTTTTTCTTAGCTGAATGTAATCAGGGGCGACCTTGTATGAATCGCCCCCGCATGTACTATAATTATCGACTTTTTAAAATTATTATTTTAAAAGAAAAATAATAATTCCTGCTTAACTTTTTTTTAATTTCATTAAAATGGTTTCATCGATTTTAAATGAATGTTCCTGCTTCGGAAAATCCCCTCTATTAACTTCCTTTATGTACGATGTTACTGCCTCTTCAATCAGAGGATATAATTTTGCGTATTGCTTAACGAATTTCGGAACAAACCTATTGAATAGTCCGAGCATATCGTTGATTACAAGTACCTGTCCGTCGCAATATGCGCCTGCCCCGATCCCTATTGTCGGAATATTTATTGTTTCCGTTATAAGCTTTGCGAGCATTTCTGGAACGCATTCGAGCACGATCATTGTTGCACCTGCTTCCTCGAGAGCTATGGCAGAATCAAGCTGATACTGCGCATTTTCCATATCTTTGCCCTGTACAACTCCGTCCAGCGCGCCTGCTGTCTGCGGGGTATAACCTATATGTCCCACTACCGGAATCCCCATTTTTACTATACTGTATACCGTATCCGCCATATCGACCCCGCCTTCAAGTTTAACAGCGTCACATCCGGCTTCTTTTATAAAGCGTCCTGAATTTTTTTTTGCGTCTTCTATTGTGATGTGATAAGACATGAACGGCATGTCTCCGATCAGGAATGCATATTTTACGCCCCGGTGAACGGCTTTGCAGTGATGAAGCATTTCTTCCATTGTTACCGGCGTTGTAGTGTCATAACCTAGGACAACATTGCCCAGGGAATCGCCGACGAGTATTGTGTCAATCCCGGCTCCGTCAAGCATCCCTGCTATAGAATAATCGTATGCAGTAAGCATCGTTATTTTTTCGCCCTTGCTCTTTTTCGATTTTAAAAACATCGGAGAGATTTTTTTCCGTTCTGCGCTTTTATTGGTCATAGGTATTCCCCAATATTGAATTTTTTCATAATGTTATCTTAGAAAAAGTTTTGTTCATGAATAGAATGAAACGGAACCATACATATTAAATAAAAGTCGATTTTTATCCAAAAGTCAACATAATATTTTAAAACAATATTTTTAAAATGAGTTATAATAATCGTTAAATTATTCTGGCAATTTAATGATCATTAAAATATTTTGACAAATCGATTCAAGAACAAACTAAAATATAATAAAGGATAATCAAGATGAAGATCGGCATAATCGGCCTGCCAAATAGCGGAAAGAAAACTTTATTCAAGCTGTTAACAGGAGTACATACCGTTATATCCGCTGAACAAAAATCAATTCCAGGGATTGCTGAAATACGGGACAACAGGTTTGCTTTTTTATCGGCTCTTTATAAACCGAAAAAAAATGCTCCTGCACAGATTTCCATGGAGCTTATGCCGGATCTTGATAAACGTATAATCCAGGAAGGAAGTATTTTTAAGGATATTGCCAACCTGGATGCAATATGCTTTGTCGTCAGATCCTTTAAAGATGAGTCTATCTATCATGTAAACGGATCCGTGAACCCGGAGCGCGATACTGAAGAAATAATCAGCGAACTTATTCTTCACGATCTTTTATTTATTGAAAAGCGAATGGAGAGAATCGTTAAAAATCTAAAAAAACCCGGCGCCGATCAATACAAAAAAGAGGAAACACTGCTTATTAGCTTTAAACAGCATCTGGAAAACGATTTGCCGCTGAGAACATGCGTAATATCCGAAGAAGAACGGAAAGTAATATCAAGTTATCCTTTTATTACCTTAAAGGAAATGATAGTAGTTATTAATACCGGTGATAATGAATTATCGGATATGAACTTAAAAGATAGACTTGCATCAAAATACAATTCGCATAGAATAGAAATTATGCAGATATCGGCAAAGCTGGAATCAGAGATCCAGGCTCTCGAATCTGAAGAAGAACGCGCTGATTTCATGTCTGCTTCCGGTATAAGTGAATCGGCCGTGAATCAGCTTTCCAGTCTGTGTATGGATGCTCTCGGCCTGATATCATTCTTTACCGTTGGAGAAGATGAAGTAAAGCAGTGGCTAATAAGGAAAGGATCGCCGGCTCCCGAAGCTGCCGGCGCGATACATTCCGACATTGAACGCGGTTTTATAAGGGCCGAGGTCATGAAGTATGACGATTTTGCCGGATACGGCAGCGAAGAAAAGCTGAAACAGGCTGGAAAATATTATATAATGGGAAGAGATTACACGATAGGCGACGGCGATATTATCAGCTTTCGTTTTAATGTCTGAATATTTTTTATAGACAGCAAAAATATGGCTCCGAACACATAATTCTGGGTTGTAATACGAATTTATGCATTAATGATAGGTTTTGGAACGCACTTTTAAGTGAATAAAATTTTTAAAAGCTTTAGCTATAATATTATATTTTGATTTTAACAAATAAATGCCCAGTTATACTTTAATAGCGACGAGCGCCTTCGGTCTTGAATCTGTTGTCGCTTCGGAGCTGAGAGAGCTAGGTTACAGCGATCTTAAGACGGAAGACGGCAGGGTGATATTTACCGGTGACGAAGTCGATATCGCGCGATGCAATTTATGGCTTAGATGCGCCGACCGGGTGCTTATAAGATTAGCCGAGTTTAAAGCGACCGACTTTGAACAGCTTTTTCAGGGTTCGCTTGCGGTTAAATGGGAAAGGCTGATTCCGGAGAACGGCGTAATGCACGTAACCGGCAAATCCGTCAGATCTAAACTATACAGCGTTCCGGATTGCCAGTCAATCGTTAAGAAAGCAGTAATAGAAGGGATGAAGCGTAAATATGACAGATCTTTGTTCAGCGAAACAGGTCCCGTCTATAAAATAGAGATAGGACTTTTAAAAGACAATGCGACACTCACCGTTGATACCAGCGGAGACGGGCTGCATAAGCGCGGATACGGGGAAATCAGAGGCGAAGCGCCATTGCGCGAGACTCTTGCAGCGGCGCTTGTCAAGCTGAGCAGATGGGATCGTAAACGTCTTCTTGCAGATCCGCTGTGCGGTTCCGGAACTATTGCGATCGAAGCGGCTTTGATCGGCCGGAACATCGCTCCCGGTCTTAAAAGAACTTTCGTATCCGAAACCTGGCCGACTCTGCCCAGGAAGATCTGGCAGGCAATGCGCGATGACGCGGCACAGAAGATAATTGATCAACCTCTCGAAATATTCGCTTCCGATATGGATATCACTGTATTCAGGCAAGCGGTAGCAAACGCAGAAAATGCAGGAGTCGATAAATATATTACTTTTCAGAAAAAACCTGTTGAAGAATTCAGTTCCAAAAGGAAATTCGGATGTGTTATAACAAATCCTCCTTACGGCGAAAGGCTGGGAACAAAGGAAAGCACGGAGAATCTGTACAGATCCATGGGAAAAATATTCTTAAAACTGGATACATGGTCATTTTTCATACTGACTTCGCATCCGGAATTTCAGAAATATTTCGGCAAAACGGCAACCAGGAACAGGAAGCTTTATAACGGTAGAATAAAGTGTTATTTTTATCAGTACTTCGGCCCGTTGCCGAAATAAGAATTAATCCATTAATGATAGGTTTTGTTACGCGCTCGCAATATAAAGATCCGTATCCTCTTATATTTGCTTTAAATATGTCGATAAATAGAAAAAGATATATATTATGTATAGTATAATATTTTAGGGCTATGAACACATATAATCGAGCTGATGATATCGTCCGGCGTAAAAATATACTAACATCGAATATTAATTAAAAAATAATGGTAACATTAATAGTTGTTTTATTTATTTTTGTTTTCGTTCTTCTGGCATGGGCTTTTTACAGCAAAGGAGACGATACGCCATCGCAAACAGAAGAAGAAAAACCACAGGAAGATCTGAGAAGAAGAGCGGCAGATAAAGAAATTGAAGAAAAATTCCCGGATCCTGATAGCCATCAATACAGGAGAAAAGAAGATTTTGAAGCATTCGAGGAATTGAGCGGCGAGGTAGCCGATGATTTTAGGCTCCCGTATGTGGCCGATGAGATCATACCGGAAGGATCGAAATACTGGGTATATAACAGGATACTTTTAAATTCGGAGATATACGCGCGGAAGGGAGATTTCCCCACTGCGATCTCGCTTTATAAAGGCGTATACGAAAGAATAATAGATGATGAAATTAATGTCAAAATAAAAGCGAATGTTGATTACCTTCAGGAATACCAGAAGATCCATTTACACAGGAAAAGCGAAGCTATAAGACAAAAGATTTCCGATAAAAAGGGAAGCGAAATAAAGCTTTCTCTGGACGGGCCTCTTAAAATACCGGAAAAAATTCAGATTGCTTTAACCACACCCGAACAGGATCTGGTATCTAAACTTGATATAAATAAAATAGTAGATGATATTGCCGAGAAGATCGCAGCCAGGCAGACGGCGGAAGCAAGCAAAGGCGAAGAGGAGCTGGCCAGGCTCAAGGACGGCATGCTTAAACTTCACGACAGATTGCTTGATATTAATCAGGAAGGGGATGAAGCAAAAAGAGTTCTTGAAGAAATGAAAGAAAAGATGTTCTCAAAGCCCGAACCCGAGCCGGAGGAATTGGAAAAAAAACCTTCCCTGGAAGAAGCTGCATTTAGAAAAGAAATCCCTCAAAAAATAGAGGTCCCCGAACCGAAAAAAATTGCGCCTCAGGAAGAAGAAGGCCCGGAAGAGATAGAAGTTTTAAGCCAGGCCCAGAAAGAGGATGAAATTGACGGACTTTCCGATGAAGATATTTTTGAAAAGATTCTGAAAGATGATCTGTCGAAAAAAAAGGACGAGTCTTTTGAAATAGTCGGCTACCAGAAAGATAAAAAAACCGCCGACGGAGATATAATGGACAAAGAACAGGAAGAAAAGGAAAGGGAGGAAGAGAACTTTTACAGAAAATTCCTGCGCCACGGTAAGAGAGTCAGGAAAGAGCTGCCTATTTTAAAGGTCAGTTATGATTTTTCAAAACTGCCTGACGAATTCAGCCTGTCAAAAGACCAGAATATTCTTCAGTATTCGTTCTATAAATATAAGCCTATGCTCGAAAAGGCAAATGAGTTAATTAAATTGAGGAACGTCAGGGATGCGATCAATTACTATAGCGTAGTAAAAGAGCAGAATATTCCGCCGGAGTTCAAGGTCATGCTTGATAAAAATATAGGCGAACTCACTGAATATATCGAAAAGTATTTAAGTACCGATTGATTAATATCTCATCATTTGAAATATAATTTCAAGATGAATTCTAATTAAATTCAGCAGACTTGATCATAATTATTATTAAATTCTTGCTGAGTATCATAAAGCATGATTTCGTAAACAGAAAATATTGCAATGAAAGATACTATAGGTCTTGTATTTGCCACGGATATAGAATCAAAAGCCTTTGTAAAAGGCTTTTCCCTTGAACGAAAAGATAAAGCCCCGTTTAACGTATTAAGCGACGGAAAAATATCTTTAATTATAAGCGGTATCGGCAAGGCCAATGCTGCCATGGCAGCATCCTATCTTGTTTATAAATATAATTCAGAAATTATTTTTAACATAGGGGCCGCGGGGGCAACAACGGAAAATTACGAAATTGGGGATATTTTTCACATAAATAAAGTGGTTGAATATGACAGACCGCGCTTATTGAAAAAGAGCATGAGAATCGTAAAGCCCGATGTCATGGAAGGATTTGAACTCGCAGCGCTCGCCACACAGGACAGGCCTGTTATTGAACCGTCTCACAGAGAGGAACTGTCCAGATACGCCGAACTGGTTGATATGGAAGGTGCGTCCGTAATACAGGCATGCAGCCTCTTTAAAAGAAAATGCTATCTTTTTAAAATTGTTACGGATACGCCAAGACATCATGAAATTGATATCATCAAAAATGTCTATGCTACGGCAGGAAAGATGTTTGAATTTTTTAAAGAAAATATATTAACTCGTTTTTGTTGAAAAATTGCTTATCTTTCGACAACTTGTAATTATTTTTTAAATTATTTTATATAATTTTATCGTTATGAAAAACATAAGAATAGGCGTTGGATATGACGTTCATGCATTCGCTAAAGGCAGGGACCTGATTCTCGGAGGCGTAAAGATCGATAATGAACTCGGATTATTGGGACATTCCGACGCAGATGTTCTTATTCATGCAATTATCGATGCCCTGCTTGGAGCTGCCGGTCTTGGAGATATCGGACAGCTTTTCCCGGATACTGATGCCAGATACAAAGGAATTTCCAGTATTGAGCTCTTAAAGCAGGTTAATTCTCTTTTATTGAGAAATAGTATTTATATTATCAATATCGATTCCGTTGTTATCTGCGAGAGACCCAAAATAAAAGATTTCGCTGATGAAATGAGACTGAATATATCCGCTGCCTTAAACGGGCTTTCCATTGAGAGGATCGGCCTAAAAGGCAAGACCACTGAAAAGCTCGGTTTTACCGGCAGAGGCGAAGGTATAGCTGCGCAGGCAGTGTGCCTCATCAATCTTGGATAAAATTCTTTAACCGCGGAAGTTCTTCAGTAAAACAATAATTTATCTCTTCACTCTTTGAGGCCATGGGTAGCAAAGATTCAACCATATAAATACTTTAAAATGCGTTCCAAAACCCGGTTAAAGTAGCCGGCTCTGCATATATAATTCTGAGCGGTAATTCGAATTTATCCATTATTAATATGAGGCACACTCTTGATCAATTAACAAATATATTGTATTTAAAAATTTGCAATTGACAACAAATCGCTTGTACTCTTTACATAATTCTTTACATTCTGCCGCGTCATTTCGGTTCACAGGGAAGATTGATATACCTGATATATTAAATAAGAAGAGTGTCAGCTTAGCTCTTTGGGAATTCCGGAATGACACTTCAACAGTTTTCGTTAAATCTCCATTATAAGACAAAGGAAAGTAAAATGATTAAAAATGATATTGAAAAATTAAAAAGAGGAAGCGAGGAGATAATTCCTTTTGATGAATTCCAAAAAAAACTGGAAAGATCCGAACGCGAAAATAAGCCTCTGATAATAAAAGCAGGCTTTGATCCTACCGCTCCCGATATTCATCTCGGGCATACTGTGCTTTTAAGAAAAATGAAACAATTTCAGGATATGGGGCATACGGTAGTTTTTTTAATCGGGGATTTTACTGGTATGATCGGGGATCCGACCGGCAAGAGTGAAACCCGCAAGCGTTTGACCAGGGAAGAAGTAATGAAAAACGCAGAAACATATAAAAAACAGGTATTTAAAATACTCGACCCTCAAAAAACCGTTCTGGAATTTAATTCCAAATGGTGCGATAAAATGAATTTTGCCGATGTCCTCACTCTGACTTCCCGTTACAATGTGGCAAGGATGCTGGAACGCGACGATTTCTCGAAAAGGTACAGGGACGGGAAGCCTATTTCAATACTTGAATTCATGTATCCGCTAGTGCAGGGATACGATTCCGTCGCCCTTAAAGCCGATGTTGAGCTCGGTGGAACCGATCAGAAATTTAATCTGCTTGTGGGAAGGGATATTCAGAAGGAATACGGACTGGAACCGCAGGTAATAATCACCACTCCTTTGCTTGTCGGCCTGGACGGCGTTCAGAAGATGAGCAAGTCGCTTAAGAATTACGTGGGCATTAACGAGCCCCCGAGGGAGATTTTCGGAAAAGTCATGTCGATATCCGATGATCTGATGTTTTTATATTATGAACTTGTGACAGACGTTCCGATGGATGAAATTAACTCAATGAAGGAAGGTATTAAAAACGGCACTCACCATCCAAGAGACGTAAAAGCCAGACTTGCAAAAGAAATCTGCGCGCAGTTTTATAATAAAGATACGGCCGAAAAAGCGGAAGCCGAATTCAATAAAATGTTCGTGAAGAAAGATCTGCCTGATGAAATCGCCGAATTTCCAATACCGGCTGCAGAAACTGCCGACGGTAAAATATGGCTGATTAAACTGCTTGTGCTATCCGGGATGGCCCGGACAAACGGCGAAGCGCGCAGGCTGATAAAAGGCGGCGGAGTATACATCGAAAGCGAAAGGATCGATGACGATAATTACGAACTTAAATTGCCGCTTGACTGCATCATGAAAGTCGGCAAACGAAGATTTATCAGAGTTAAAGGGTAGACCAGATCCTCTTTATTTTTTCTTTTTTTGTAAAAATTCTATTGTAGCTTTCAGCTCTTCATAGAATGCTTTTAATTCGTCTTTCTGTCTGAGCGGCCTGGAAGAAGGATTTCTGCCCTCCCTTATTTCTTTCAGGTATTTGGTCATTACATAAATCGGGCCGGTTATTCGATGAGTTATGAAAATGAAAATGGCAAAGATAATCGCAGACTGAACGATTATCATAAAAATAATGAAATACAGCACCAGCCCGCTGTTCCTTTTTATTTCCACTAACATCCCGATGTTATTTTTAAACGTGTTTTCAGCATTCTGAATTGTCGGATTAAGCGAATTAACGAGGGCGGGTGTGGTTAAAAACATATCTATCATCTGATCCTGGGTCTTAACGATCGTATTTATGTAATTGGAATTTTTAACGGCAAAAAACAGAAGTACGAATCCGAGGATAAAAACGGTAATTAAAGACAACACAACTGCTCTTATGGATATTTTAAATTGAAGTTTTTTATCGATAACGTATTGTTTCCTTTTAAGAAATGACATTTATTACCTCGATTGATTTATTTATCTAAAAACATCGAAAGACCTGTTTATCCTTTTGATTAAGCCTACATTAGTGTCGGCATTTAGTCAATAATTTTTGATTGCAATATTTATATTATTTCAATATAAACTATATCCGTCGGTATTTGCGGATAAAAATGTTTGATATTATCACGGTTGTTTCGGCACGTGCTCGTAGTTGAGATGTGATGTTATTACACTGGTATATTTTTTAATCTTCTAGAAAAAACCTTAAATTTAATGGAATATCAATGCTGCTGATAAATATGATAAGCCCGCTACTTGCCGGAATTTTCCTTACAGTGATTTCCATTTTTGTTATTGTTAAAGACGGGAGATCCCAGCTCACCAGATATTACGTATATTATAATATTTCCGCCATAGGCATACTGATCACCATGTTCCTGACATATGCCTTCCCGGAGAAATTTGATTTAACGCTGGTGAACAAATTGACTCAGATGTTCACCGTGATTTTTTTCGGAAGTTTTTTCGCAGTCTCTGTAGTTTTCCCGAAATCCGAATCAGGATATTCGCTGGTAAAAGTAATATTGGTTTTGGCTCCTTCGGTTGCCATAGGAATATTGATCGTTTTTACAGACCTTACTATTTCAAAAGCATATCTCAAAAACGATGAATTAATCAGGGATATCGATAAGCGTTATTATTTTTTTTATGTGACGGCGGTAATTTTTTACCTTTTTGCCGGAATAATTAATTTTATCCGGAAATATATAAAAACAAATATCAGAATATATAAAATCCAGATTCGGTATGTATTTATCGGAGTATCCGCTGCATTTATCTTTGCGATTTTCAGCTCAATCGTATTGCCGACTGTTTTTAATTATACCGGATTGTACGCGATAGGCCCGGCTCTGGGCGCAATTATTTCGGCTGTAAGTCTTTTTTATGCAGTTATAGCCTATGAACTGATGGGCATAAAGACCGCTATATATAAAACGATTGTTTATACGATACAGTTTTTCTTGATCATAGTGCCCATCGCAGCCGCTGTAGTCCTGTATCAAAGCCAAGCCTGGATATTTAATCAAATACCTTTATACTTGATAACCGGACTGATCGTGTTATTTTTTATATTGTTTACAATTAAAATTATGCCTTTGATCGACAGACTTTTTCAAAAAGAGCGTTATGCACTTGAAAAGTTACTGGATAATCTGATTAAAGAGACCGCTTATATTAAAAATATGGAAGATATTATTATAAGAATAGCGGATATATTATATGATTCACTGTCAATTAAAAACGTATTCACTATGCTGTTCAATAAAAATACAAAGCTGTTCGAACTGTTCTATTCAAAGGGCGCGCAACCGGATATTAAACCGCTGGATATGAATTCGCCGGTAGTCAGATGGCTGGCCATCAATAATGAAGTATTGAACGTGGAGAAGGTCTTCACGGATGAAAAAAGCTATGCTGATATCAGGAAGGACATTACTGAAATATTTTTTACTTTAAATATAAAAATTATTTTACCTGTTTTAAACGACAGGCAGATAATCGGGATTATCTGCCTCGGCGAGAAAAGGTCGATGTCATCCTATAAGTCTGATGAAGTTGCCAGGCTTCAGCAGTTTAATCTTGAGAGCAACCGCCATATCACAAATGCGATAGATTATGCCGAATGGAGCCAGGGGCAGTTTGTCAGCGGGATTTTGGATCTCTCGTCAGAGATCCTTTCAAAAGCCGTACCGGTCAGTCTCCCGAGATCACAGGAGATATCCTTCGGAGCCTTTTATATACCGCGCTACAGGGAGGGCATAGATTATTTTGATTTTCTCATGCCTACGAATATCGGCGCCGGAGTAATTGCCACGGACATATCAGGGAGGGGTATTAATAACGCTATTTATTCGGTAATTCTCAGATCGGCGTTCCATTCCTGCATCGAAGACGCTCATTCCACGTACATAACGATGCATAAACTGAATAAAGCTCTGTATTCCTATACCAGAGGCGAAGGCGGCATTGTAAAAGCTTACTATTTTTATTACGACATTTATTCAATGAGATTGATTTATACCAATGCCGGTTTTCAACCGCTCGAAATATACAGGGTGGATAAGAACCTGTATGAATCCCTTGATACGGAAGGTTTCCCGCTCGGTACTGATTTAAACGCGAATTACGGCATGGGAAGGACAAATTTACTGATGGGCGATATCGGATTTCTGTATTCGTATTCTCTCATCGATGCCAAAAACCAAAGCGGCGAAAAATTTGGATTGACACAATTGCGCCAGATAATAAAGGAGAACAGACGAAGACATCCTTCTGAAATTGCGGGTATTTTAAAGGACGAGTTCTTTTCTTTTATGGGGTTATCTTCTCCTGATTCCAACATACTTGTAATCATTTTTAAAGCATAAAAGCCGGTTTCTATTTATATGCGATCCTGTCTTTAAAAATGGAAACAAGAGAAAACTATAAACGAGGTTTCATATATGTTCAAAATCCAGACCCTGAATAAAATATCTACAAACGGGCTTAACCTTTTGCCGAGAGACAGTTATGAGTACGCTTCGGAAATAATCAACCCGGACGGGATTCTCGTCAGAAGCCAGCAAATGCTCGATATGGAACTTCCTAGATCATTGCTTGCAGTCGCAAGGGCAGGCGCCGGAGTCAACAACATACCGATCGAAAAATGTTCCGAACGCGGTATCGTTGTATTTAATACTCCGGGAGCAAACGCCAATGGAGTAAAAGAGCTTGTTATAGTCGGCCTTCTGCTTGCATCCAGAAAAATTTTTGAGGGAATAAACTGGGCTAAAACGCTGACAGGGGAAGCGGACGCTTTAAAGGCAATAGAAAAAGGCAAATCGAACTTTGAGGGCCCCGAGATCCTTGGAAAAAAGCTGGGCGTTGTCGGTCTCGGAGCGATAGGCGTCAGAGTTGCTAACGCGGCATATGCTCTTGGGATGGAAGTAGCAGGCTATGATCCTTTCATCTCGATCGAAGCAGCATGGGGAGTTTCAAGAAACGTCAGAAAGGCAGTCAAGCTTGACGATGTGATAGTTGATTCAGATTATATTTCTCTGCATTGCCCGCTTAATAAAGATACTAAAGGATTTTTTAATAAAAATAAATTCGCGATAATGAAAAAAGGAGTTAAGATCCTTAATTTCGCCCGGGGTGAGCTTGTAAATAATGAAGATTTGATAGGTGCCATTAAAGAGGGAATTGTCTCGAAATATGTAACCGATTTTCCAAGCAATGATCTTTTGAGTGTAGAGAATGTGATCCCGATACCTCATCTCGGCGCTTCGACTCCTGAATCGGAAGAAAACTGCGCAATTATGGCTGTAAACCAGCTGAAGGATTATCTTGAAAGCGGCATAATCAAGAATTCGGTCAACTATCCGGAATGCATCCTCCCGCCAACCGGTAAAAAAAGAATTACAATAGCAAACAAGAATGTTCCTAATATGATAGGCCAGATAACACAGACTCTTGCCAACCATAAAATTAATATTGAGGACATGCTGAATAAAAGCCAGGGTAATTATGCATATAATATAATAGACGTAGATGGAAATATTAGCGATAATCTGATCAAGGAAATGACTGGCATAAAAGACGTAATAATGGTAAGAGTCATTTAGTATGAATCATGAAGTTTAAAGCACTGCACAATGCACATTTCATTGATCATTTCGATTTTTTTCACTCTCTTTATCGCAGTAGATCCGTTTGGATTGATCCCTGTATTTGTGTTATTTATTTCCAGATCAAATGCTGCCGAACGAAAAAAAATAATTTTTAAAGCTATTCTGACAGCGGTAATAGTATCCGTTTTTTTCATTTTTTTGGGAAGATATATTTTATTGTATTTGGGCGTATCGCCGGATGCTTTTTTAATATCCGGCGGGATATTATTATTTATTCTTTCCATAGAGCTTATTCTGGCAAAGCCGGCAAGTTCCAGAATTATTTCAGATGATATGACAGATATGGAAAAAGAGGACGCTTCCGTTTTTCCGCTCGCCATACCTATGATCTCCGGCCCGGGGACCATAGCCGCGCTCATGATGTTCAGTTCTCAGGCAGAGAACGATCTTCTTATGCTTGTGATGATCACTTTAATTGCTATGGCAGTATTATTTTTAACAATGATTATCATGTTCCTGTCTGCCCGCATTGAAAAAATTTTAGGCAGGACCGGAATATCGGTTGTGCAGAGAATAATGGGGCTTATACTGTCGGCACTGGCCGTACAATTTATAATAAACGGCTTAAAACAATTCGGAATTATTAAAATTTGACAAGGAGATCCATATATAGATGATTGAAATAATAAGAATTATGCCGATTTTATTATGCTTTGTATTTATCATAAACTGTTCAAATAAACAGGCGGCAGTTGTTGACGGGAACGTAATTTATGAAAGTGAAGTACTGGAAGCATTTAAAGACGTTAACACTGAAACCGTAGAAAGGCTGGGGAAAGAAAGCGTTAAGAAGAATATCCTGGACAGCCTTGTACATAAACAACTTCTTCTCTGCAAAATTAAGGAAGTCAATTATGCAAAAGAAGATAGTATTAAGAAATTATGGCAGCCGTATGAAAAAGAAGCCGCCATAAAATATTTTATCAACACATATCTCCCTGAAAAGCAGCCGGTATCCGGAAAGATCCTTCAGGAAGAATATAACAGGAAGAAAGAATTGTATAAAACCGAAGGCCAGGTGCATGTGCGTCATATTCTTGTAAAGACGGGGAAGGGCCTGCATACGGAAGAAGAAGCTCGGAATAAGATAATCCAGATTGCGAAAGAATTAAAAAAAGACGGAAGCAATTTTGCCGAACTTGCAAAAAAATACTCCGAATGTCCTTCTTCCATCCAGGGCGGGGATTTAAGCTTCATTGTACGCGGCCAGATGGTGAAGCCTTTTGAAGACGCGGCTTTCTCGCTTAAAAAGGGTGAAGTAACAGGACAGCCCGTTAAGACAGTTTACGGCTATCACCTTATATACGCAGAGGATATCAAAGAAGCCACCTATCCTTCGATCGATGAGCTGAAAAAGCAATTATTGCCGGGCATATTTACGGCTGAAATGGAAAAGGAGTACGGTCTTATCGTTTATTCCGGTCAGGAAAGAAAAAATGATATCTTGGGCGAGATTAAAAAATTCGATTTGAAATACAATAATAAAGCATTCAGAGAAGACCTTGAATCGATGCTCGGAAAAGAAGGAGTTTCCAGATACTTTCAAAGCGGAATAGAAATTCCGACTATGGTACGCGAACTTTTATTTTTAAAAATATTTGAAGACAAAATGAAAAGTTATACCATAGACAAAGACGAAAAATACAGGAAATATGTGAAAAAAATATATGATGAATTCCTATCCAGCAATTATCTGGAGAACATTGTATTTAAGGATGTTTCAGTATCTGAAGCGGAGATACAGTATGCTTACCGGGCAAACCTTCCTATGGAAATGCTTGTACAGCAATACGGGCAAAAATTCAGCACGGACGCATCATTCAGGAATAAAATTGAAAGAGAACAAATTATACCATATGTCCGTCAACAGCTGAAAGAACAGAAAAAAAGCGAAATTTTTATGAAAACCATTGATGAATTAAAAAGGAAATATCCAGTTGAAATCAAGATAGAATATAAAGCAAGCTAGCTTTTCCTGTAAAAAAAATCATTTATAACTTTTGCGGTTTTTTCTCCGATACCAGGCAATGCACTTAATTCTTCGATTGATGCGGTCTTTATTTTTTCAATAGATCCCAGATGTTTCAATAAAAGCTTTTTTTTCTTTTCGCCTATATCCGGTATGCCATCCAGACCTGATTTCAGAAGATCCTCCGACCTGAGTTTTCTATGATACTGGATCGCGAATCTGTGCGCTTCATCTCGAATGTTCTTTATGATATTTAACGCCTGGGATGATTTATCAAGTACAATAGGGACGATTGAATGTTCTGTAAAGATTTCCTCAAGGCGTTTGGCAATTGCAACAACTGCTATATCGAGATCAAAAGCTTTCTTTACCTCCAGCGCTCTGCCGAGCTGCCCCTTGCCGCCGTCTACAACTATAAGATCCGGGAATTTTATACCATCATTAAGAATCTGCTGTATTCTTCTTGCGACCGCTTCGTGTATCATGGCAGGGTCATTTGGCGTGTCGTATGCCCTGATTTTATATCTTCTGTAACCGGATTTATCGGGATTACCATCCTTAAATTGCACCATGGACGCGACCGCGTTTTTACCCTGAATATTTGATATATCAAAACATTCTATCACCTGGGGTACGGACTTAAGCTTTAATAAGTCTTTTAGCTCCACGAGGCCTTTTCTTTTATCGGCGGTAATTTTTGCAGCCATCCTCTCCGCCAGTATTACGTCGAGGTTTTTTTGCATTAATTTGATTATGTTTTTCTCCTCGGAAGTCCTTGGATGAGATAAGCTGATTTTTATCGGGCTTCTTTTTATTAAAAATTGTTCGACAAGATCGTCATCCTTAATATTGTCTTCACAAAGTATTTTTGGCGGGGGTTGAATATTATTATAATAATCTATAATGAAAGATTTTAATATTTCAGGTTTATCCGAATATTCAATATTTCCGAATACTGAGATCTTCCTGCCGAGAAGAACGCCGTTTCTGAATTCGAAAATAATAATTATCGCTTCGGCGCCGCTGATCTGTAGAGCGATGTAATCCTTATCCGTTCCTATGGTTGAGTATACTTTTTGCGATTCCGATATTTTATTGATATTAAATATGATATCCCTGATCTGAGCCGCGTTTTCGTATCTGCGTTCCTTGGAATACTTTGCCATCAGATCATTGAGCTCATTCATTACTGGCTGTATTTTCCCTTCAAGAAAATTAATCGCATTATTGACTATATGCATATATTCTTCCCTGGATGTTTTCCCCATGCATAAGCCGGCGCATTTCTGCATCTGGAAGTTCAGACATGGCCTTTCGCCCGATTTTAACGGCAGCGGTTTTTTACAGAGCCTGAACTTAAAAATCGAATTGATCGTCGATACAATCGATCTTGCCGCTCCGGCATCCGTATACGGCCCGAAATATCTGTCATTGTTTCTGATGAGTTTACGGGTAATTATAACGCGAGGATATGTTTCGCTTAATGTTACCGCAATATACGGATATCTCTTATCATCCTTGAGCCTTACATTATATCTCGGTTTATATTTTTTTATTAGAGTGCTTTCGAGGATCAGCGCTTCAATCTCGGAATCGGTTATTACGTACTCAAAATCATATATATGCCGTACGAGAATGATTACCTTGGGATCGCGGGCTGTCTTAGAAGACAGTTTCTGGAAGTAAGATGAAACTCTTTTTCTGAGTGATAAAGCTTTCCCGACATATATAATATTGCCGGAAAAATCTTTCATCAGATAAACCCCGGGTTCATCCGGAGCGTTCGCCGCTTTATTTTTTAATTTCTGCAGATGCCTGTGCATTATTCTTCTGTGCTTCCAGCAACCTTTTTACCCTTGAGATGTAATCAATTGTAACATCGTGTCCGTGACTGACATTTAACGCTTTTTCAAACATTTCAAGCGAAAGATCGAATTGCCTGTTTTTAGCGTAGGCTACGCCAAGATTAAAACACGAGCCGAAAGTATTCGGCTTTATTATCAGAAGAGTTTTAAAGACGGCAATTGCATCATCGTAAGTTCCCTGTTTCAGCATATTAACGCCCGTTTTGAACAATTCCCCGTGCATATCTTTTTTAGTTTTTAATTCCGAGAAGATGCCGTTAAAGGAAAGTGCAAGCGCATTCAAATCGTCGTCCTTTGCTTTTATCATATCTAAATTAAGCGATCCTTCCGCAACTTTCTTCAAATGCCCTGAAAGATTTTTAATCAGTAATGAAAAACTATAGTTAAAAAGAAGCATGGTTATTATAATTATCACTACCGCGCCGGCAGTGATTATGACGGAATATTGTTTAATTTTGTTTATTTTTTCCGAATAATCATTCAGAGCGGTTATTACTTCCGATGCTGAAATAAAGAATTCAACAACGAAGGGACTTTTTATTTGTATGGGATGATAGACGGTTTTATAATATTGATTATTTAAAGAATAAATTGTCTGATCAATAACCGGTCTGGAAATACCGGCTTTTAAATAATTTACGTCTTTTTGTTCCTGTATCGGTCTTTCATATCCTGCGGTTATTTTAAAAGAGTCGTTTAGTGAGATTTTTTTCCGGATTCTGAAGTAATTTTCGTCAGGTGTGTTCGAATATATTAAAATATATAAAAATTCGTTATCCTTTGCGCAGTAGTTTTTGAGTTTGTCTGAAAGTTCCTTTAAATTTTTAATCTCTTTTCCCATTAATGCTTCAATGACCAGTCCTGTTTTTTTCAACAGATATGCGTCATTGTTTTTTTGTAATATTTCTTTCAGAATATTTGAATTGATCGTAAGGACATACAGAAAGGAAAATGCCAGAAGTAAAATAATGATTGAATAAACGATTGCTGTTGTAATTACGAATCTGGTTGATACTGTGGATCTTCTTTTTAGCATATAGATTAATTAAGCATTGCCTGAATAGCCGTTTGCCGTTTTATTAATTAGAGTGCATCCCAAAAACTATCATTTTGGGATAAATTTGTATTACTGTTGAGAACTATACATGCAGAGCAATATCAATAATATCTATAATTTCCGAGGACTGTCTGAGGTCGAAGGCCGAGTTCCGTAGGAAATTATAGATATTATTGATATTGCCATTGATCGTCTTTTGCTTCATATAGGTTTTGGAACGCACTTTTAATTATTCACCGGAATTGATTAAACAGAATAAAGCAGGATGCGTGATAAATTGCAAGAAAAATAAGTGACTCCTGAATTATTATTGATCGCGGAATTTTTTATTTTAATAGTGAAGTGTTACCGATATTAAAAATAACTGGTAGATATTCCAATCAATGTTTAATCACTTTTATAATTTGAGATAATTTTTAAATAAACAACACTTATATAAATAATTTATGATGAAAAAATTATATATTTCAATCACTTTAATAGTTTTAATGTCTGCGATCCATATTAAATCATTTGCGGAAAATTATACAAAAACCAACTATGTAATCGATACTCCTACGGCTTATACTGTTGAAAAGGGGATGTATCAATTTTCATTTCTGGCCTATGACAGAGGCGGCGTTGAGCTCAAGGCTTTTATGGGGCTTCATGATAATTTTTACCTTGGAGCTTCCTTCGATGTTCAGAGCGCACTCGGAAAGGATGACCCGGAACCCCATGCTCCCGGAGTTATTGCGAAGTTAAAATTTACCGACGGATGGGAAAGATTTCCGATTTCTTTTGCGATCGGATACGATTCGTTTTATATCGGGCAGGAAGGCAAAACATACAACGCTGAGAATAAATTAAACAGGATGATTTACGGGCCATACTTTGTCGTTACTAAACCGATCTATCTTCTCGACGATGAGCAGCATTTCCATTTCGGAGTGCGCGTGCCGATGCAGCCTTACTATGTACCCGAAGATACGTCCTATTTCGTTTCTTTCGATGTACCGATCGGGAATTCCGTTGTCTTCAAAGCTGAGGGCGATAGAATATACAGCGATTTTTCGAGGCCGAGAGAATGGATGCTGAATCTCGGATTAAAATACAGCTACCTGAACCGTCTGGGAGTAGAATTCGATTTATTAATGCAGAGAAAATCGCGTTCGAACAGGATACTTCGCATTGAATACAACGACGAATTTTAAATTATGTTCAATAACTTCCGTATAATACAAAAACTAAATCTTCTGATTTTTTTCGTTATTTGTATTTTTGAATTGTTTTGTTCACAGGAAAATATTACGGCAAAAAACAGATCCTGCGATATTTATATCCTCAATAATCAGAATAATAAGATAAGGTTAAAAGTCGAGATAGCTGATACCGATGAAAGCAGGGCAAAAGGTCTTATGTTCCGCGATAAACTTGGAGAAAACAACGGAATGCTTTTTGTATTCACAGATGAGACATACCGTGAATTCTGGATGATGAACACATATATCCCTTTGAATATAGCTTATATAAGCCGCCATGGTCTTATAAACGAGATCCATTACATGAGACCTCTGGACACAACCGCAAGATACCCTTCCCAAAAGCCCGCAATGTACGCCCTGGAAGTATATAAAGACTGGTTTAAGAAACACAATATAAAAGAAGGCTCCAAGGTAATTATTGATGGATGCTTCGGTAAATAGAATAAAGTCATCCGCGAACGAAAGAGCCTATCTCATCAGCCTGCGTGTTAAAAATGAGAATCCGGGGGATATTCATGATTCTCTTAACGAGTTATCATTGCTTGTCAGGACTGCCGGAGCTGTTATAGCGGACTCGCGCATTATAAAAAGAGATAAAATAGATCCGGCTTATTTAATCGGTTCTGGAAACCTGGAAATCCTTAAAAATACGATAAAAGATGAAAAAATTTCTCTGGTCGTTTTCGATGTCGATCAGATGAAACCCGCGCAGGTAAGAAATCTTGAAGAGAGTTTAAAATGCAGAGTGGTATGCAGGACCGAGATCATTCTCGATATTTTTGCAAAACGCGCTAAAAGTAATGAAGCTCTTATACAGGTTGAGCTTGCCCAGTTAAGATATATTTTGCCCAGATTGAAAGGTCTTGGCGGTGTTCTATCCCAGACCGGGGGAGGAATAGGAACACGGGGCCCGGGCGAAAAAATGCTTGAGACGGACAGAAGGCATATATTGCGCAGGATCTCAAAGCTTAATACGAGGCTTGAACAGATTTCCAGGCACAGGAAGCTTATCAGAAAATCAAGATCCGGTATTATAAAGGGAGCTGTTGTAGGCTATACCAACGCGGGTAAATCCACTCTTATAAACAATCTGGCAAAAGATGATCTGTTTGTTGAAGACAGGCTTTTTGCCACTCTGGATTCCTATACCAGAGTGGTTTTTCTTGAACCTGATAAAAAAATACTTCTTACCGATACGGTCGGTTTCATCAGAAATCTGCCGGCCAATCTTCTGGAATCGTTTAAATCCACTCTGGAAGAAATTGCAAATGCAGATTTTTTAATACATGTAGTTGATGTAACTTCGGAAAATATTGAAAAAAAGATGGACGTTGTCGATAAGGAACTTGTCAGCCTTGGAGTTAATAATAAGCCTTTGATATTATTTTTTAATAAAGCCGATTCTGCCGAAAATGTCGGCATTGTTACGAACAAATATGCCAATGCCATTACGGGTTCGGCTCTTAAAAATACAGGAATTCCGGAATTAAAGCAAAAAATAATGGAATTATATGAAAATCTAATTGGATAAAGAAAGAGCATGAATTTTCCGATTTTATTAATATTATGAAACATTTTAAAAAATTAATGATAATCCCGGTAATAATGGTTTTGATATTCAATAGTACCAAGATCGTGCCGGGTAATATTATTGAGCCGCTAAAGAAAAAGGCCGGACTTGAAGATATAGAGAACGCGATCATCGTTAAAGGTATAGAGTCTGGTGGCGATAATTTTTGGAATAATGCTGAAAATAATAACTTTGAAGGCTCGATTATTTATAACGATTCATTTAACAATATTGATTTAAAAGATAAATTCAATAACAAAAACAGCTTGATAAACGCACTGCAAAAGCAGGATAATAAATGGCATTTTACATTGCATAAAATCAACAAAAATGAGAATCTCTGGTCAATTGCAAAAAAATATGGAACAGATCATAAATTAATCATAAAGGCGAACCATATTAATAATCCGAATAGATTGAATCCGGGGAAAATAATTTTAGTTCCCAACAAAATGGGAATTGATCATAGAGTCCGGAAAAATGAAACTATCGGCGGGCTGTCGAAAAAGTACGGAATAAATAAAAATATTATTATCAGCCAGAATAAAATAAAAAGAAATATTATTAGAGATGGCGACTTATTATTTATTCCGGATGCCGCTCCGCGGGCTGAAAAAAGCGACGGAAATTTCAACCGTGAGATAAAGACAAAAGAGGAAAGCGGCAAATATACTGCGGGAAATCCAGGAATAGAAAAAACAGATAAAACTGGAAACTATGAGATAAATGTTATTCAGAAAGTTGATGAAAAGAATAAACCTGTATTCAGCTGGCCGTTGAACGGATCCATAACATCGGCTTTCGGGAAAAGAGTCGACCCCATTAAAAACAGATCCAAATTTCACTGCGGTGTGGATATAGGGGCAGAGATCGGAACACCAGTGAAAGCCGCTGCAGACGGTGAGACGATCTTCAGCGGCTGGAAAACAGGCTACGGCAGGGTTGTAATACTTAAACATAAAGAGGGATATATTACGGTATATGCGCACACTAAAGAAAATAAAGTGTCTGCGGGAGATAATGTAAAAAGGGGCGAAATGATTGCTTTATCGGGGATGTCGGGCGCTGTTACCGGACCGCATCTTCATTTTGAGATCAGAAAATACGTTACGCCGTTAAATCCATACAGGTTTTTAAAATAATGAGAAGTAAATATCTGTTACTATCAATTATATTTGGTATCAGTTTTAATTTGAACGCTTCTTATTCATTGATCGCCGCAAATATGATCATGGATGATAATCAGAGATTTATTAAGGCTTATTATACACAGGGCGATACAATGGGATGGGATACCGAACTAAAAGGCAAAATAATTGAAAAAGGGGCAGATTTGAAGATAGACAGGACGGTAACGGATAATGCCCAGGACAGCACAAATGCCTCTGCGCG
The DNA here is from genome assembly GCA_964626055.1 of uncultured Leptospirales bacterium. Lineage (GTDB taxonomy): Bacteria > Spirochaetota > UBA4802 > UBA4802 > JAFGDQ01 > JAFGSG01. Next base: position 36,722 of record CAZVDF010000002.1, on the reverse strand, counting down.
TTTGTATAACAATATAGGAGTATCCATAGGTGATATATTGTATATAATAAACAGTAATAATTTAATAGTAGGGAAAATAACCGTAAGTTCCGTTTTTAAAACCGATACTTTCGGTTACATGGCTGTCGGCACAGGGAAACTGCGTCTGGTGAATATCGGGGACAGAGTGGTTCAAAGAATCAATAATAACAGGATGAATAACGCCTTTGTATATCGCGGGAGGGGTGATATTAATCGGGAGCTTGGTGAAACCGGTAAAGCGATAAATTTTTACAAAAACGCCCTGATGATCGACAAGAATAATCCTGAAGCTCATTTATCTCTCGGCTATATTTATCTGAATGACGACATGCTGGAATACGCAAACACCGAATTCAGGGAAGCGGAGAAGAATGTCAGAAGAATGTATGACAATGAAGACAGATATTATCTTTTTAAAGGATTGACCGAGGTGAGATTCAAACAGTCCTATTTCGTTAATTCGGCAGCCCGCCTTCGGGAAAAATACATCAAGGAGGGCATTGAGTACAGTAAAAGGGCCTTGAATATATATCCCGATTCAAAAGAGGTAAATTATTATCTCGGCATATTTTATTACAGGAATGCAGAACCTGAAGAAGTGCTCGCAAAAGATCAATTGCTTAAAGCTATATTGCTTGACGAGAATAATGCCGATGCATATATAGCTCTCGCGGAATTATACGATAAACATGACAACAGGGAAAAGGCAATTACTTTTGCCGAGAAGGCGTTAAAGATAGATCCTGCAAACGACAGGGCAAAAAATATTATAAAGAAGTTGAAATAGCACCGGAGGGAATTTTTGAAAATTATCATTATAGGCAGCGGATATGTCGGTCTTGTAACCGGCACCTGTTTCGCAGAAATGGGCAATGATGTTTTATGCGTGGACATAGATGAAAAAAAAATAAAGAATTTAAAAAAGGGCATTATTCCGATATACGAGCCCGGGCTTGGAGAAATGATCGAAAGAAATCTGTCCGAAGGAAGGCTAAGCTTCTCAACAGGTATTGATGAGGGATTAGATGATTCGCAGTTTATTTTTATCGCTGTAGGTACGCCGCAGGGAGAAGACGGATCGGCCGATCTGAGTTATGTCCTGGAAGCCGCAAGGAATATCGGCAGGAAAATTAAAAAATATGCTGTAATAGTAAATAAATCGACTGTCCCGGTCGGGACTTATAAAGAAGTCAGGAAAGCCATCGGCGAAGAACTCAAGAAAAGAGGGGAAATAATCGAATTTGATGTTGTTTCCAATCCCGAATTTTTAAAAGAAGGCAGCGCATTAGAAGACTTTATGAAACCCGACAGGGTAATTATCGGCGCTGATAATGAAAGATCCATGCGATTGATGAAAGAACTTTATTCTCCGTTTTTCAGGAAAGGAGAGAGGCTTTTGATAATGGATATACCGTCGGCGGAACTGAGCAAATACGCTTCAAACGCAATGCTTGCCGCCAGAATTACATTTATGAACGAACTTTCGGTGTTATGCGAAAAAGTCGGGGCGGACATCGAGAACATCAGAAAGGGAATCGGTTCCGACAACAGAATCGGTTCCGCATTTTTATTTGCCGGTCTGGGCTACGGAGGATCATGCTTCCCCAAGGATGTTAAAGCCTTAATTCAAACTTCAAATGACCTCGGGCTGGATGCAAGAATACTAACATCTGTAGATAAAGTCAATAAAGAACAGAGATACAGGTTTATCGATAAAATTACAAAGCATTTTAATAATAATATAGGGGGTAAGAAGTTTGCCGTATGGGGTCTTTCGTTTAAACCGCAGACCGACGATATGCGGGAAGCTCCTTCAATCGATATTATCAATAAATTGATAGAAATGGGCGCAGGCATAAAAGCGCACGACCCGATCGCGATGGAGACTGCAAAAGCGGTTCTCGGTACCAGCAATATCGAATATATAAACAGTTATTATGACACTCTCAAAGGCGCGGATGCGCTGCTTCTTTTAACGGAGTGGCATCAGTTCAGAAAGCCGGATTTCGATAAGATGAAGCAGCTGATGAAGATCCCGGTCATATTTGACGGCAGAAACCAGTATGAGCCGTCAATGATGAAAGAGAAAGGTTTTATTTATTTCTGTATCGGACGAAATTGATCTGTAGTTTTTTTAAATTTTCAGTAGAAATCCTGATACAGGTTTCTGCATATTCCGGTTTTTTTTCGATAATATTTTACAATATTCGGCTTAATCATCAAATAAGCGGCAATATTCCTGTCCGACCAACCGAAGTTTAATAATAACCGTACAGAAGTTTTCATAGTTCTCATAATTACCTTCCTTTGAATAAATATTATCAGTATTATGATAAAAAAATATAAAAGGACAGGGTAACTAAATCAATTCATGATATTTATGATTTTTAATTAATGGATTATATTAAGAGATATTATTAATCGATAAATGCGGGTATTATTTAAACCTTTATGATCCGGTTTCACTTAAGATAATCGTCAAACGCATCGGAGTCGTTAAGAGGTTCAATGTGAATAAAAACATCAGTGTTTAACAGGATTGATTTAATTTTATCTTCAATTGTTTTTGTTATTTCATGACCGCGGCCGATATGCCAGTTGCACGGCATAAGAAGATGAAATGAAACAAAGTTTTTACTCGCAGCCCTTCTTGTATATAGAGAATGATAAATAAGTCCGTCTTTTTTATATTTATTAAGTATTTTTTTTATTGTTTTAAGTTCATTTTCGGGTAAAGCTTCATCCATAAGACCGGAAACGGACCTCCTGATAAGCTTTATGCCGGTAATTACTATATTTAGAGCTACAAAAATGGCAATTATAGGATCAAGTATAACCCATCCGGTAATTTTAACAATACAAAGTCCTGCGAGAACGCCGCCGGTTGTCCATACATCCGTAAGTAGATGATGGGCATCAGCTTCAAGTGTTATGGAATTATAGCGTTTACCGGCTTTTAAAAGGAATAAAGCAGTAAATAAGTTAATAAGTGATGCAGTTGCAGAAACTAAAAGACCTGAGCCGATATCTTCTAGAGGATGCGGATTTATTATTCTCTCAATAGAAGTTACTCCGATCGCAATTGCAGCAAACAGGATCAGGCTGCCTTCTATTACGCTTGAAAAATATTCAGCTTTGCTGTGTCCGAACGGATGTTCTTTATCAGGCGGATTTTGGGCTATCGTTAAAAGAATAAGCGCCATAATTGCCGCAGCAAGGTTTATTACCGACTCAAGCGCGTCAGAGAGCAAGCCTACCGAGCCTGTCAGATAATAGGCAATCCCTTTAAGCAGTAAAGTTAATATTGATGCAGCTACGGAAATCCAGATAAATTTTACAGGAGAATTTTTTTGCATAAAATATATTTTTTTATTTTAAAAATCCCTGAATTATCCGATTTACTGCTTCCTCGTATGTCAGGCCCAGACTCATGAGCTTCATTAATTGGTCATTCGCAATTTTGCCTATGGATGCCTCATGTGTCAGCTCGGCTTCCGGATGCCCGGCTTTGAGAGATGGTATGGTTTCATTGCGACCGTTATCCATGATTATTGCATCGCATTCGATATGCCCGAAGCACCTGGCAGTTGCGTCCATCGTTGCATAGAAATCCTGAATTGAATCTCCTTTGATTACAGACCTTGATGTCATATTGGCCTTGCTGTCGTTGCCCTTAAGCAGGATTTTATTGCGCGATACGGCTTTCTGGGTGGCGTCGGTCAATACTCTTTCCGTTATAAGTATGCTGCTGCCGGCTTCCAGCGACGCTTCGTTAAGCCTGTTAGCGGAATCAACTCCGCCGATCTGGGAAAGCTCCATTTCCGCCCGAGCGCCCTGTTCAAGAAATACTTTTGTAGTAGGATTAAGAACGCGTTTGCCTTTCCCATCCCCGAGAGCAACATGTTTTTCGACGTATTTAATTCTGGCATTTTTCCCTATCCTGAATTCATGTATGCCCTCATGCCCCTGCTCTTTCGAGGAACCGCAATGTATTCCGCATCCGGCTACTATAGTGACATCTGAATCGTCTCCGATAATAAAATTATTATAAACGACGTCGTTAAGACCGGCCTGGCTGACTATCACGGGGATATGGACGGATTCTCCTTTTGTCCCGGGTTTAATTGTAATGATAATCCCGTTCCCGGCGGCATTGGTTTCTATATTTATATTTGCGGAGACTTCTCTTCCGAGCAGTTTCCCGTTTTTCCTGATATTATAGGCTCCTTTGGGAATTCCTTCGAGTTCGGCGACGGTTTTTAAAAGTTCCTTATCTATAGCATCTAGCATTGTATTCTCCTTCGCAGACATTTGAAAAATTGCATAAACTCAGATCGTTTAATAACGGCAGCGCGTTGTTGAGATTCCCAGTAAAAATTATTTTTCCATCCCTGATTATCAATAAAACATCGGCCGCTTCAAGAAATACTCTGTTATGACTCACAACAATGGTTGTTGTGCCGCGTTCGTCCTGTTCTTTTTTTAAAAGTTTAACCATCGGTTCTATCGTCCATAGGTCGATCCCGGTATCCGGTTCGTCGTATATCGCGATTTTAGGATTGAGCGCAATCGTTGTGGCCAGTTCGATCTTTTTTATTTCGCCTCCTGAAAGTTTTGAATCGACCGGTTTATCCAAAAAATCCATGGAACAGATGCCGACCCGTGTGATAATATCGACTATAACTTTTTCATCGTCTGTCCCTGCGGCTATTGAGAGGAGATCCCTGCATGTGGTTCCTTTGAATCTTGCCGGGTTCTGAAAACTGTAGGCTATTCCTGCACGTGCCCTGTCTGTTATGGAAAGCCCGGTAATGTCCCGGCCTTCGAATAAAATATACCCGGACGTGGCCTCATTTATACCCATTATCAGTTTGGCTATTGTGGTCTTTCCGCTACCGTTTGGTCCGGTAACAGCGTAAAATTTACCTTTTTCAAAAGTAAAATTGATATTATTAATAATAGTCCTTGGCTGTGTTTTACCGGCCGGATCAGTACTCTGTGCGGTAAAAATGAGATTTTTTAATTCAAGCATCGATACCTCTTCTTATATTTTGATTAAAAAAGGATAATTGTAAAATAATGCAATGTCAAATTATATTTTTCTGTCAAGGTATTTGTGGCGAAGACATTGTCACAAAATACCGTTTCTTAATGCGATGCGGCGCGGTTTTTAATTTTTTCAATAAATCGGATCATATCTTCCGGTATGGGATATTGGAATGAAACTGGTTTGCTATATACCGGATGCATGAATCCGATCGAATATGCGTGCAGCATATGGCGGGGAGCGTCCATCCATGGAAGCGGATCGAAGCGCCCCGCACGCGCTTCTGTTACAAATTCAAGGAATTCGCTGTCGCTTCTGCCGTATAGCTTGTCGCCGGCAAGCGGGTGCCCGATATGAGCGAGATGCACTCTTATCTGGTTTGTGCGTCCGGTGGCCGGCAGGCATCGGAGAACTGTATAGCCGTTTAAGCGCTCTATCACGCTGAAACGTGTCAGAGCAGGCTGGGCTTCCGGCGTACCTGCGGGAACAACTCGCTTACGCACGGACACGGTGCTCTCGGGATCCGGTGCTATCGGGCCGTTAATTGTAAACGAGTCGTCAGGTATAACGCCGCGTACAACGGCTATATATTCTTTCCCGACTGCACCGGCCTCGAACTGACGTGCAAGGGCGCGGTTCGATTCTTTAGATTTCGCAACGATTATAAGACCGCTCGTCTCACGGTCAAGCCGATGAACCAGAGTAAGATAGCCGAAATAGCCTTCTTCTGACATTATCTTTTTTATCAAATAAATAAAAGTATTCTTTATAAAGTTACCGTCTGCGTGAACTGGAAGATTTCCCGGTTTGAATGCAACAAGAAAACTTTCTTCGTTATGAATGATCTTAATATTCGAGTCTATCGGGGGTTCGCGAAGAACAACAGAATATGATACAATGTCTTTATTTTTTAGAACATATTCGGGAGAAGAGCTGTTACCGTTAACCTTTACATCAGAGCATCGAATTAATCGCGCCCATTCCTCATTATTATGATATTTAAATCGTAAGCAAAGAAAATCAATCAGACGCACTTGTGAAGTGTTTTTGTTTATTACGGAAGATAATGTTGTTTTTTCCGGCATAATTTAATTATTAATAATATCTGATGCTTTGTTAAAGAATTTAATTTATTCATGCAATAAAAAATTAATTATATTTATGTAATGTTAAAAAGCATTCAAAGTAGTTGACAGTATATTTTTATGCGACTATACGAGATTTATAATATTTATAATAAATGTCACGGGATTTGGTATACATCGATAGAAAAAAATAATGCCGAATATTCAACTATATACCAGCAACAGCCTGGAGAAACTGGCCGATCAGCTTGCAGATATTGTGCAGACGCCCCTCCCATCACCTTTTAAGCCGGAAGTGATAGTTGTGCAAAGTCCGGGAATGGAACGCTGGATCTCAATGCAAATGGCGGAAAGGCTAGGTATCTGGTCCAATTGCAGGTATTTGTTCCCGAATAAAATTGTTTCAGAAATATTCAGTGATATCCTGAGCGCATCCACAGATGAAAGACTTTTCGATACCGACTCTGCGGCATGGCAGATTGTTAAGATTTTACCGGACTGTCTCTCATTAAAAGTATTTGAATCTCTAAGCGATTATCTTGCCGGCAGTGAAGGATATTTCAGAATATTCGAACTGGCTTCCCGCATAGCGGATACTTTCGATCAGTATCTGACGTACAGGCCGGACATGATTCTTGACTGGGATAAAGGAAATGATAAAAGCTGGCAGGCTGAACTCTGGCGTAGGCTTACAGGCGCTTACGAGCTTGCTCTTCCGCCGCATATAAGAAAATTGTTCTTTAATAAATTAAAAAATCCTTCAGAGATTGACTTCACATTGCTGCCCGAGAGGATATCCGTATTTGGGATCTCCACAATGCCGAAATATCATCTGGATATCCTTGCCGCATTATCCGATCATATCAAAGTCAATATATTCTTTCTGAATCCATGCAGGGAATACTGGGCCGATATTTATCCTGAAAAGAATATTGCAAAGACAATGGGAAAATATAAGGATAATGTGACTTCGGATGAACTGCATCTTGAAAAAGGCAACAGCCTTCTTGCATCTATGGGGAGGCTTGGAGGAGATTTCCTGTCTCTGCTTTCAGGATATGACAATACCCGGGAATATGCCGATTTTACTGAGCCTGAAAGGGATTCATTTCTTCATTCGGCACAAGCCGACATTCTTAATATGGTTGACGGAAGCGCACATAACGGGGCGGAAGGTAAAACAGTATCGGTTGAAAAATTAAAAGCGGATAATTCCATAATGATACACTCTTGCCACAGCCCTATGCGCGAACTTGAAGTTTTATATGATAACCTTCTCGATATGTTCAACAATGATCCTGATCTGGAGCCTCGAGATATAATTGTAATGACGCCGGATATTGCGATTTACTCACCGTATATTTCAGCAGTTTTCAGCGATCCGGTGCGTGAAGAACACAAAATCCCGTTTTCGATTGCCGATAAAAACATATATAAAGATAACAATATAATAATGACTTTCTTCTCTGTGCTTGATCTGGTTAACAGCAGATTTGAATCTACAAAAGTCATTGATATACTCGAGAACAGCAATGTGCTCGGTAAATTCGGGCTCACATTGTCCGATCTCCAAATAATTAAAAGATGGATAAAAGGCACAAACATAAATTGGGGAATTGACGCCCTATTCAAAAAAGAGCTGGGATTGCCGGAGTTCGAAGAAAATACCTGGAAGGCCGGATTTGATCGGATGCTGCTGGGTTATGCAATGCCGGGCGGCGCAGATACAATGTATCGGAATATTCTGCCCTATGATATCGAAGGAACTGAATCCGTTATCCTGGGAAAATTTATCGACTACTTCAATTCAATTTCCGGTATAAAAAAAACGATTTCAGGAAAATACACGCTGACCGGATGGTCCGATGTTCTGAATGAGACGGCAGGAATACTTTTTAACGCAGAAGAAGACGAAGAGAATATTCAGATAATCAGGGATGCGGCGGGGAATTTTAAATTGATAGAAGAAAAATCCGGATTTCACGAGCCGGTTGATATTGAAATAATAAAAACGTGGCTTGATAAATTTTTCCAAAAAAAAAGAATAACGAGCGGTTTTCTCGCAGGCGGTGTAACTTTCTGCGCCATGCTCCCAATGCGAAGCATTCCATTTAAAATAATATGTCTCATAGGAATGAATGATAATGCCTTTCCTGCGGCTGACATCAGAGTAAGTTTTGACCTGATTGCGCAGAATCCCGGCCGCGGGGACAGATCGCGCCGGGATGATGATCGTTATCTTTTCCTTGAATCGATCATTTCGGCTAAAGAAAAATTATATATCAGCTATATCGGGCAGAATATACAGGACAACAGCGAAATACAGCCCTCCGTTGTTGTCAGCGAATTGATGGATTACATATACGCCTGCTCCGGTAAAGAGTTGAACATAAGAGAATTAATTTTCGTGAAACATCCTCTGCAGTCATTCAGCTCAAAATATTTTTCGAATGGCAGCAGACTTTTCAGCTATTCCGAAATCAATCGTAAAGCAGGGATGATCATTGCATCGGATCGGAAAGAACCCGGTATTTTTGTGAAAGGAAAACTATCGGACGAATACAATGCTCCGGAAGAAGCAATTCAGTTAGGAGACCTCATAACATTTTTCATCAATCCTTCCAGGCATTTATTAACAACTAAACTCGGGATTTACCTGGATGACCGCTCGATCAGCCTGGATCAGAAGGAACCGTTTGAGATAAAGAAGCTTCAAAAATATCAGCTGGAAGATACCGTATGCAGGCGCTATCTGGAAGGATATGAAAAAGAGAGATTATTTAACGTCATACGCTCTGCCGGATTACTTCCTCATGGCAATACCGGAAGAGCGTATTTCGACAGTATAATGCCCGGAATCAAAAATTTCTGTAACGAGATAAATGATATCACCGGAGAGAATAAGCTGGAACCTGTCGAGATTGACCTGCAAATAGGCGGCGTCAAACTGCGCGGAAGGCTTGATAATATATGGAAAGGCAGTATGGTCCAGTATAGATATGCAAAAACGAAGGTCAAAGACAGATTGAGAGCATGGATCTCTCATATTGCTCTTAACGCAGCCGAAGTCGCCGGGTATCCGAATAACAGCAGGCTTGTGTGCAAGGACGCATCCTGGGAAATGGGACAGGTAGACAGCAGCAAGGAAATTTTACGGAATTTTCTGGATATTTATGTTAAAGGACAGAACGAGCTCGTCCGCTTTTTCCCGGAATCCGGCTATGAGTACGCGCAATCAATTCTTAAAGACGGCTCAACCGGTAAAGCCCTGTATCTTGCAGAGAAAAAGTGGATAGGCAGCGATTACCTGGATGGTGACGGCGAACGCACTAATGAATATTATACACTGTGCTTTAAGGAAATTTTACCGTTCGACGATGAGTTTAAAAATATTTCATTAAAATTATTTGAACCTCTGATCGCGTATCAGAAAAAAATTTAAATATTTGACTGATAATTTATACAATTTATAGTGCCAGCAAATCGCCGCAAAATTGATTGTTTTATCAATAGTATTAATAATTAATGAAAAAGAAGCAAGGAAACCTGAGTAAATAATTTTCCGGAGAATTAAATGAGTAAAGGCATAAAAAGTTTTACCCCAATCCATGTGGATGCGACCACTCTTCCGGACGCATGGTTTCAGATTGTTTATAAATGCATAGAAGCCGGGAGGGACTTTATAATAGACCGCGGTTCGTTTGCAGGAGAGAAGAGGCTGGAGTTCGATTATATTACGGTTCACATCAGAAAGCCCGGCGAAAGGCCGTTGCTGCCCCAGATACCCGCGCAGTACAATCTCCCGGATCCTGTTGCGGATGATTACCTGAATGATTATCTGCCTTACCTGATGTCCGGAGAGCTTAAGCCCGGTGAATCCTACACTTACGGTCAAAGGATATGTAAATACGAATTGCCGTGCAATATCAAAACCATACGCAATTCCAGAGAGAATATGGAAATTCTTGTTCAGGAAGATGAACTATGGAATAATCCGAAAATCATTACCGAAGAGAACGGAAAATATTTTCTTAACCAGATGGAGCTTCTCATCTGGACCTATAAAAATAAGGGATTCAGGAATAATCAGATGGTTATGCAGGTCGCGAGCCCTTCCGATATACTTCTCGCTGATCCGCCGTGCCTGAGGGCCATCGATACAAGAATTCAGGATAACAGGCTGCACTTTATCGTTTATTTCCGTTCATGGGATCTCTGGGGAGGATTTCCGGCAAATCTTGCAGGTATGCAAATGATGAAGGAATACATAGCTTCCGAGATCGGCGTTGAAGACGGGTCTATCATAGCATCTTCAAAAGGTCTGCATCTCTACAACTACGTATGGGAATTGGCGGAATGTCTTAGAGGCAAAAGCATAGAAGAGTTCAGAAAGGGTATATGATTGTTCCGTTATCCATGTTTAATTTTCATAATTAACATATATAAAGATAGCGCGACTGTTACCGAATTCGCCGCAATAATCGGTATCGATTTATGCAGCACACCATAAATAATCCAGAGAATAATCCCGCAGATCAGCAGTGCAAACATACCTGTCGACAGGTCCTGGGTCTTTTTCGTTTTGTATATCTTATAAGCCTGCGGGACGAATGATCCTGATGTGGCGATCCCGGCAATTATCCCGATTATTTCAGAAATGTTCATTAATTTTATTAATATGACTTTTGTTGGTTTTTAAGCAACAACAAATATAATATTTAATAAATTCAATGCTTTTTTGAAATAACTGCGCCTTTTGCTTTAATTATATATTTGACTATTAGATAATTAAATTCTATTTCAGAGTAAAATTAATTTTAAGACAGCCTTATAAAAGAATATGCAATATTTCGATCTTGTTAAGTCGCCGCTCAAAGGAATAAACCTGATTGAGGCAAGCGCCGGCACAGGGAAGACTTACATTATTGCAGGTCTTTTTCTTCGTTTGATACTCGAAAAAGGCATTCTGGCAGATAAAATTTTAAGTGTTACTTATACAGAAGCTGCAACTGAAGAACTCAGACACAGGATAAGAGAGCGGCTTAAGGATGCCCTTAATGCCCTGAACGGCAACGAAGAACGCTTGAACGAAGACGAACTTATTACTTATATTGCCGGCAGATACAAAAATAATGAATCCGCCCTGTGGCGTCTGAAAGATGCGCTGACTCGATTTGATGAAGCCTCTATCTGTACCATACACGGTTTCTGTAAAAGAATGCTGTCCGAAAACGCTTTCGAAAGCAATTCACTTTTTAATTCCGAGCTTTTAACGGACCAATCCGGATTAATTCAGGAAATTGCAGACGACTTCTGGCGTAGGAATTTCTACACGGCTTCCCCCCTTATAGCGCAGTATGCCATGAAGAACAACATAAACGTATCGGGATTTCTTAAGCTGGTCAGGTATTTGTCGGCAGATCCGTCATTCGAGATAATTCCCGACGTGCAAAAACCTGATATTTCCCTGGTAGAAACTCGATTTCTGAAAACATATGAAAATTTACGGAAAGAATGGCTGCTAAATAAATCAGCCGTTAAAGATATACTTTTAACAAATAACGGGCTGAATCAAAAAAAGTATCCCCGAAACAATACGGCCAGATGGATCGACCGGATGGAAGAATACCTTTCCTCGGAAAATCCGGTCATGATCTTTGATGCATTCGGAAAATTCACAACAGGGTCGATCGGTGATTCAATTAAAAAAGGATTCAGCGCGCCCGTTAATAAGTTTTTCGACGCATGTGAAGATTTTTTAAAAGTTTATGATTCAACCATGCTGTCTCTGGAAAAATTCGTTCTTTTTAAGGAGACAGAATTATTCGATTTCGTAAAATCCGAAGCAGTCAAAAAAAAGCGGATGCTGAATGTCATTACTTTTGACGATCTTCTTGTTAATATGCACAACGCTTTGAAAGATGGAAATAAAAGCGCTCTGGCAAAAGCTGTCAGGTCGCGTTACAAAGCCGCTCTGATCGATGAGTTCCAGGACAGCGATCCAGTACAATTCGGTATTTTTAAAAGCATATTCAATACGCCCGGTTCAACACTTTTTCTTATAGGAGATCCGAAACAGTCGATATACAAATTCCGGGGTGCAGATATTTTCGCATATATAAATGCGTCCAAGAACATAAAATCAAAATATACGCTTGGAACGAACTGGAGATCGACCCCTGAACTCATAAAAGCTGTCAATACAATATTTCAAAACAGAGAGTATCCTTTTATATTTAAGGAGATTGCATATAATCCGGTAAATGCTGCCGGCAGGATCAAGGGTACAGAGTCAATAGCTCCCCTTAAGATATGGATATTAAATAAGGAAAACAATGATAAAAAAAACGGTATAATAACAAAACAAAACGCATCTGCAATTATAGTGAATGCCGTAGCAGGTGAAATCCACAGGCTTGTTTCCGGCTGCGGGAATTATAAAAATACATATAGCCGTACTATAAAACCCGGGGATATAGCTGTTCTTGTCCGCAAGAATTTTCAGGCAGGGCTTGTTCAGAGAGAACTGCAAAGATATAACATACCCGGCGTTCTTTACGGTTCCGAAAGCATATTTGATTCTCATGAAGCAGGCGAAATGGAAAGAGTGCTGTTATCAGTTGCCGGTCCGGGCGATGAGAGACTGCTGAAATCCGCGCTGGCAACCGATATGCTGGGATGTTCCGGCAAAGATATATTCGATCTTGCTTCCGAAGAAACGATTCTTGAAAATTATATCAACAGATTTTATGAATATCATGCCATGTGGGAGAATCATGGATTCTACAGGATGTTCCGGCAATTTCTCGAGCATGAAGGAGTTCGCGGCAGGTTGCTCTCATATACGAACGGCGAACGCCGCATGACGAACATATTGCATCTTGCTGAAATATTGCATAATGCGGAAAACGGGAATAAGCTCGGTATGGAGACCCTGATCGGGTGGCTCGATCAAAAAATAAGCGATATCGACCGGCCCGATGAGCATGAGATCCGTCTTGAGACAGACGACGATGCAGTCAGGATATTAACCGTTCACAGATGCAAAGGCCTTGAATTTCCTGTTGTTTTCTGCCCTTTTGCATGGGGTGAGTCGGCAATTGAAAGAGACAAGGCTTTTGCGTTTCATAATCCGGCGAATAATTATAATCTTACTCTTGACCTGGCGCGTGATCCGGCTAATAAAGAAATAGCCGAAGCCGAAGAGCTTGCCGAAAATATGCGTTTACTGTATGTCGCTCTTACAAGGGCTAAGCACAGCGCGTATCTTTTCTGGGGCAGGATCAATGAAACCGAAACTTCGGCGCCCGCATATATTTTTCATTATGCCGGTAACGATCTGTCGGATCCTGTGACCCGGCTCAGGAACAATGCACAGTTTCTGACTTATGAATCTATTATGAAAGATGTCGGGCTTCTCGCCGAAAAGTCCGAAGAAGCGATCCATGTGCAAAATGTGCCGAAATTCGAATATAAGCGCATAATTTCAACAGATGCAAAACCGGAATATATCAACAGAATTTTTACGGGCAAAATCAGGAATGACTGGGGAATATCGAGCTTTTCCGGATTAACCCATGACTCGAAGGAATTTACCGAGAGCCCGGATCATGACAGAATATACAGCATGCCCGGAACCGCTCAAAAACCGGCCGATAATTCCAGAAGTATTTTTAGTTTCCCAAAAGGTACATTTGCCGGAAGCTGCATACATGAAATTTTTGAAAACCTTGATTTTATTAATTTTAAAGAAGAAAATACAAGAAAGATCATAAAAGATGCTCTCTTAAAATATAATATTGAGGATAACTGGCAGGATACGCTGGCCGATATGGTCATCAAAGTGCTTAATACCCCTTTCCTGCGTGTTCAGCCTGATTTCACTTTAAGAAAAATTTCCGAAAACGACAGATTAAATGAGCTGGAATTCTTCTATCCGTCGGGTCTTATCACCCCTCATGGTCTGGCCGATATATTCAGAAAATATCGAATTAATATTGATAATGAGTTTATAACATCACTGGAACGCCTCGGATTTATACACCGCAAAGGATTCGTCAAAGGTTATATCGACATGGTCTTTCAATATAAAGAAAAGTATTATATAGTTGACTGGAAATCGAATCATCTCGGAAACGAAATCCGGGACTATGCTTCGGAAAAAATAGACGCTGTAATGAAAAAAAATTATTATATCCTGCAGTATTATTTATATACCGTCGCCCTGCATCGTTTTTTACTTTTAAGAAAAGCTGATTATGATTACGGCAAACATTTCGGAGGCATAATTTATGTATTTATACGCGGTATTGATCCGGGATATCCTTATTACGGCATTTACACTGATATTCCTCCGAAGGAAACGATTGAATCATTAAGCGAATATTTTTTAAAGCCCACTAATCCTGCGGAAGGGGTACAGACTTGAATAGTGGAATAAAAAGGCTTGTTTATGAAATAACGATCATTATATCATATCGCTGATGTTAGCATTTCAGATAAATAAATCAGTCCGGTAAAATAATCCGATAATTATTTTTTATGAAAGAGACCACTGACATAGTAAAAGAGATAGACGCAAAGGCGCCGATGCTTTTTACGCAGCTTGACAGGCAGTTCGGCGATTTGATGCAAAGGCTTTCCGGAGTATACAGCCCTGAGCTTGTTTTAGCATCGCGTTTTGCGAGCAACCAGATAGGGAGAGGCAGTGTGTGTGTCCATATTCCTTTCATAGCGGGAAAAAATATTTTCGACGTATTCAACGAAAAAAGCGAATCGGAAAATATTTTATTATACAGCGAAGATAAATGGCTGGCCAGCCTTAAAGAATGCGAAATTATCGGCAGGCCAGGCGAACTTAAGCCGCTGATTCTTGACGATAACGCAAGATTATATTTATATCGTTACTGGTTGTATGAACAGAAACTCGCGGAGAATATTAAAAGCCGGCTTTCGATTTCCCCTGGAATTAATATTGAAATTCTCAGGCAAAGCGTTCGCAGGTTTTTTAAATTTGATGATGATATTGAACAGATAATAGCGGCCGTTTCCGCGTGTTTATCAGGTTTTTGCGTGATATCCGGCGGTCCGGGAACAGGGAAGACAAGTCTTGTTATAAAAATAATTGCTCTTTTACTTGAGAACGCAGAGAACGCCGACCTGAGAATAGCTCTTGCAGCTCCCACAGGCAAAGCCGCCGCCAGGCTTTCGGAAACAGTCAAAAGGATTCGCAGTACGATTGACAGTTCCGAAACTGTAAAGAGCAGTATTCCGGACGAAAGCTATACGTTACACAGGCTGCTTGGCAATATTGAAGGTACGCCTTATTTTCGATTTAATGCCGAAAATCCGCTGCCCTTTGATATTGTTGTCGTGGATGAATCCTCAATGGCGGATCTTGCCCTTACAGCTAAACTTTTTGAAGCAGTACCCGTGAATTCAAGACTTATTCTTCTCGGCGATAAGGATCAGCTTTCTTCGGTCGAAGCCGGCTCCGTTCTTGGGGACATTTGCGACACTGGGAGAAAACACGTATTTTCGAAAAATTTCACAGAACTTCTGAAGCGCAATTTGCCTTCAGAAATTTCCGATAAAATTCCGGACAGCATATCTGAAACTGCGATTGCCGACGCAATCATTACTCTTAACAGAAGTTACAGATTCGCCAGCCGAAGCGGGATAGGCGAATTCAGCAGGTCGATCAGAGAAGGGAAAACAGAAAAGGTTCTGGAGATGTTACTTGAAAATAGTTATACGGATATCGCTTTTTTGGAAAATAAATCCAATAGTTTTTTGAATGATATTTTATCTCAAAAAATAATCGAAGGATATAGCGCCTATATAAAAGCTGGATCGGCGACAGAGGCATTGGCTGAATTTCCAACTTTTACAATTTTATGCGCTGTCCGTAAAGGGATGTTAGGAGTCGAAAAAATAAATGAACTTGCAGAAGATATTCTCAGTAAAAACGGATTAATTAAATACAGCAGCAAATGGTACGAGTATCGTCCGATAATGATAACGCGTAACGATTATAGCATGAGACTGTATAATGGCGATATCGGGATAATTCTTAAGGATGATGCGGACGGCAGGATGCGTTTTTTTACATCTGCCCCGGACGGCAGCATAAAGAAAATTCTGCCTTTGAAGATCCCGGAACACGAAACTGTTTACGCCATGACTGTTCACAAAAGCCAGGGATCAGAATTCGATAATGTGCTTATAGTACTCCCGGACCGTACAAGTCCTTTGCTTACGCGGGAACTGTTATATACTGCGGTCACAAGAGCCCGTAAGAAAGTTGAGATATACGGCAGGATCGATATCATTCGCCATATGATAAATACTCCTACAACCAGGATCTCCGGTTTAAAAGACGCGTTGTGGGATAAGGATAGGCGTTATGCACGCCCGGGGATCAGGTGAAGGTCCGCTTCTTGAAATCCGTCAAAAATTTGCTTATGATAATATGAATTGCATATTGCCCGGGCATTTACTAAATTTTTTCCACCTTTACTGTTAAATCTTTTTTTAATGATTCTATTTTATTTTTAAGCATAATTTTTTTATCTTCAATATTATCTTTATCAACCTTTTCATTTACGCTGAAATAGAATTTGATCTTCGGTTCAGTGCCGGACGGTCTTATTGTTATTTTACTGCCGTCTTTCAGAAAAAATTGCAGAACATTGGAACGGGGCAATTTTATTTGTTTTTCTTCCCCTGTGGATATCTTTTTTAACCTGAGAGCTTCGATATCCGCTATACTATCTACTGCAAGACTGGCGAATTCTACCGGAGGAGAAGTTCTGAATTTATGCATAATTTCATTTATTTTTTGCATACCGTCGAGTCCCTTTAAAGTGAGAGAATGAAGGTCTTCGAGATAAAGCCTGTAATTTATATAGATCTGGTTTAAGAATTGATATAAACCGGTCCCTTTATTTAGCAGCCAATCGGCCATTTCCGCAAAAAAGTAGCATGCGCTTACGGAATCTTTGTCTCTTACAAAGTTTACCGGCAGGTAACCGAAACTTTCTTCACCTCCGAAAATAAATGTCCGGCTGCCTGTTTCATCGTATTCTTTCATTTTTTTTGCTATCCATTTGAATCCGGTCAGAACATTTTCAGCTTTGCATTTGAAACTTTCGGCTATTTCTTCCTGAAGTTCGGTTGTTACTATTGTTTTAATTATTGCGCCGTTTTCAGGCAAACTGTTCGTTTCTTTCAGTCTTGTTAGTAAGTAATATTCAAGCATTGTACCCATCTGGTTGCCGTTAATCAAAACATATTTCCCTTCGCCGTCCTTAAAACCGACACCCATCCTGTCTGCGTCCGGATCAGTCGCCATTATTATATCGGCATCGGTTTTTTCAGCCAGTTTAAGGGCAAGCTCCAGAGCTTCTTTTTCTTCAGGATTAGGATATTTCACGGTGGGAAAATTACCGTCAGGTTCAGCCTGTTCTTTTACAATACTAATATTATTAAATCCGAAATGCTTTAATGTATCCGGAATGATCCTGTAACCTGTTCCGTGAAGCGGCGTGTAAACGATCTTAATGGGAGATTTTTCATTTTTTCTGAAGGTGTTATTTTCAAGGCGCTTTAAATATGCTTTGATTATCTCTTCTTTAAGAATGATTATTTTTGAATTTTTAACGGCCGTTTTAAAGTCTGCTTTTTTTATTTTAGATATAGTGTCTATTTTTTTTACATGTTCAATGATTTCCAGGTCGTAGGGAGGAATTACCTGGCCGCCGTCGTCCCAGTATACTTTGTATCCGTTATATTCAGGCGGATTATGACTTGCGGTTATCACAATGCCGGAAACCGTTCCAAGCTCCCTGATTGCAAAAGAACATACGGGAGTGGGAGTAATATCCTTAAAAAAGTATACTTTAATGCCGTTCCCGGCAAGAATAGAGGCGGCTTCCTTCGCAAAAACGTCAGACATTCTTCTCGAATCCCGTGCTATTACGACGCCCATATCCGATTTGTTTTGTCTGTTAATATAGTCAGCAAGTCCCTGCGTTGCCATCCCTACGGTGTATATGTTCATCCTGTTGGTACCGGCGCCTATAATCCCGCGAAGGCCGCCTGTGCCGAATTCAAGGTTAGTATAAAATCTGTCGATTAATTCCTTTTCGCCACCGGTATCTTCTAAATTTTTTATTTCATTTATCGTATCGGCTGTAAACGGCGGCTTTGTCCATTCATCTATTAATTTTTTGACTGCAGGGTCCATTGATCGTTGTCCTTTATGAATTATTGTTTTATATTACCTGAGAAATAACTTTTATCAACAATTAATTTTTTTATTTCGAGGTTTATGGTTCATTCTTTTTATGAAAAATGAATTAGTCCTTGACATGATTGTCAAAACTATAAAATAAATTTGTAATTGAATTTACCGGATCAAATGAATCATGTTGCGGCAACGGATTATATTATTATCTGAATTATTTGATATTTAAGATGAACAAAGATATTTCAATAATGATCGAGCTTCAGAGATATTGGGATAACATATTAAAGGGTAGATCCGATATTGAAAAATGCGAAAAATCGATTTTATTCTGGAAAGATCGTATCAAACAAAAAGCTGGTGAAATTCTTATCATGGAGAATATCATAAAAAACATTAAGGTCTCAACAAAAAACAAGGAAACGGAGCTGTCTGAAATAGATGAAAAGATGAGGAAACTTGAGAAAAGAAAAGAAGTCATTAAAAATGAAAAGGAAATGACGGCTCTGGAACATGAATTAAATAAAATTATATCGGATAAAGATGCAATTGAAGAAGTATTAATAAACGCTTTTGATGATCTGGGACAGAAAGAAACTGAATTAAATTCCCAAAGGGCTGAATTGAGAGAGGCCGAAAAACAATCTATTTACGATATTAAAGAGCTGGAAGAGAAATTGAAGCGGTTTCAGGAATCCGTCAGAGAAAATCAGGATTTTTTCGACAGTAATGTCTCCCGGTTGTCGCCGGCGGTAAGCACAAGATTTTTGAAGCTGATAAAATCGCAGAATGGAAAAGCTATCGCATCAATTAGCGGAGAAATCTGCGGGGCGTGCAATTTCCAGATCCCCTTTAATCTGATACAGGATTCTTTAAAGGAGTCCAGTATCGTTACCTGCACTAACTGCGGCAGATTCCTTTATAAAATATAAATACGAGGTTAAAATGCTTTTAAGTATTGACAAGGTCTTACAGCTTCTTGCCGAAGGTAAAACCGCGCAAAAGATAGCGGAATTATCCGATGCGGAGGAATCCGATATTTATAAGATAATTGAAGAAGCGAGAGTGTTATTGCATAATAATGAAAAAACAAAATATAAAAAAAAGATAATTTTAAAAAAAAAGCGGGCATCCGTGTCCGGGGATATTTCCGCAATAGGCGCTGAAGGGAACCTGGAGTTTGATAAAGAAGAGATATTCGACGGAGCTGAACTTGCCGCTGTTCCTCTCGGCTCATATCTTCTCATATATACTGACGGCGCTTCAAGCGGCAATCCCGGTCCTTCGGGAATAGGAATTGTAATAAACGATAAAGAAGACAGGATGGTGGGTAAAGTTTCCTCTTATGTAGGAATCAATACGAATAATTTTGCCGAATATACCGCTTTAATTAGAGCGCTGAAAATCGCAATTTTTTTTAAAACCAGGGAGTTGAAAATAAGGACGGATTCCGAGCTGGTTGTAAAACAGATAAAAGGAGAGTACAGGATAGCAAGCGATAATATAAAACCTCTTTATGAAGAGGTTTTAAAGCTTAAGAAGAGAATTAATAACTTCAGGATCGAACACATACCCAGGTCACTTAATGATAAAGCTGATCACCTGGCAAAGATGGCAGTTAATAGCATGAGTTGAAACCCGGCAGCTGGGATTGGTAATTAGTAATGAAATCAAATTGGATGACAAAAATAGTAAATATTGAATCGATTGATGAATTTTCAAACCTGCTCGAAATCGATAAATCGCTGGCCTCGATTCTGCTGACAAGAGGATTTACCGACATTAATGATGCGTATCAATTTCTAAATCCGAGATTATCCTCATTGCACAGTCCGTTTTTAATGAAAGGAATGCACGAAGCCGTAACACGGATACGCGGCGCAATAATAAAAGATCAAAAAATCGGTATATTTGCGGATTCGGATGTCGACGGGCTTACGTCGCTTACTATTATTATCAATCTTTTAGAACGGATCGGCATTAAACCTTATTATCGATTTGCGGTTGACGATGAAGAATACGGATTGAGGAAAGAAATTATCGATGAAATGCGCGACAACCGTATTGATCTGCTCATTACATTGGATTGCGGTATCAGGGATATTGACGAAATAAAATATGCCAACGGTCTCGGAATAGACGTAATAGTATGCGACCATCATGAACAGAAGAATGAGCTCCCTCCTGCAATAATTGTGAATCCTAAAATTCATGATTCGGGATATCCCTTTAAAGAACTTGCCGGCGTAGGGGTTACGTTTAAACTCTGTCACGGCTTACTTATGAGTTATCTGTTAAGTTATAATAAATTATTTGTTATCATAACCCAGGATGACGGCCTTTTTTATATGTCATTCATAAAAAACGGCATCACGGAAAAGATCGAAATATTAAAAGACATAATTGAGCTTCAGAATCTTAACAAAGAGCTCACGGAAGAGTGCAATGTTATTTTATACGACGATGAATATGAAGATATTCTCCGGAATACGATTGAGAGAGCCAGGATATACAAGTTCAGGGAGTTATTGAATTTTGTCCTTGAGAAAAAAGTCGGTTCGACCATCGGTTTCGACGATCTCTGTAAGAAATATGCAATAAACCGGAAAGTGTATAGAAGAAAACATCTGATAGTCAATATGATCTTTTCCGAGATCGAGTATAACAATTCGGCAAAAATATCCCAATTCGTACATTCCGTCATAGATCTTGTTTCTCTGGGTACTGTCGCCGATATTATGCCGGTATACGGTGAAAACAGAACAATCATTCACTACGGTCTAAGATCTCTTAAACAAACCAGTCATCCGGGTTTATCCTTATTAATTAAAAAAATATCGACTAAATTAACCGCGAAAAAAATAGCATGGGATATTTCTCCCATTTTAAACACACCCGGCAGATTCGGTAAAACACATTTAATTGCCGATTTTTTTCTGGAAAAAGACACAGGCAAACTAGGCCTGCTTTTAAACGAAATTAATACATTAAATGATAAAAGAAAAAAAATTATAACGGAGTTATTCGGTAAATTCGATTCAGAGATCAAAAAAGGCATGCACCTTGCAGGTGAAAATTTCATTTTTATTTGCTCTGAGAAAGTACCGGAAGGGCTCTGCGGTCTTCTCGCAAACCGTATTGCAGACATTACAGAGAAGCCGGCTATTGTGATTTCTTTATCCGGGGAAAAGGGATATGTAAAGGGTTCCGGCAGGGCAGCCGGAGATTTTAATTTTTTTTCAATAGTTGAATCTTTTTCGTATCTTTTCCAGAAAATTGGGGGTCACAAACAGGCATTCGGTTTTACCATTGACAGGAATAAAACCGACAAGCTCAAGGAGCAGATCATTGAATCTGTTGATTTTATCACGATTCCAAAGACGGACTATTCAATCGATCTTGATATTCCGATTGAATCAATTAATTATGATTTCATCAACAGCCTTGATTTATTTGAGCCGTATGGGCATCAAAACGAAGAGTGCCTTTTTTTGACAAGGAATGCGGAACTTAAAGATTTCAAGCGTTTTGGACAGAATTTAAACCATGGAAAATATATTTTTAAGAACAATAATATAGTAGAAGCCATCGGATGGGATATGGCGGATACAATGGAGCGATATTCCAATAATAAAATAGTGGACATTATCTATAAACTGGAAAATAATTATTATAATGGACGCATTTCTCCCAGGATGCTGATCGTCGATCTTGACTAGCTTTTATATCAATTAATTATTGACTTTCTAAAAAAAATTCATATAATTAAATCATTGTTGAATTTTTTAAAATCTTAAGTTTAAAGTTTAGAGGATACTGTAATCTTTAATCAGTATACTTATATCCTGTAGAGAATACCGGAAGGCCTATTGCGTCAGAGAATGAAATGATTTATTAATTAAAACATTAATTTTACTGAGGTCTTGGGATCAACTCTAACCGAAAGGCAAGGAATTAATAATGGAGATATCAATTCAAAATAATACCGATTTAATAACCGTGTCCATTGCGGGCGATATTGAGATGATGTCCATTAAGGATTTTAAAAATCAGCTTCTGGATATAGGCCAGAATGAGGATAAAAACATAGAACTCGACCTTTCAAAAGTCAATTATATCGATTCCTCCGGAGTAGGTGTGCTTATCAGCCTGCTTAAATTGCAGAAAAATAAAGGTAAAGACCTTAAAATACAAAAAATCAGCCCCAAGGTATTAAATGTATTGAAACTAAGCTCTCTTTCTGATATTTTTAATTTATAATTGTCGATTGCTTTTCAAAGATAAATTTACTAATATCTCTCATATTAGGTTCCTCCTTAAGCCATTCCAGGTATAATAAGGATCAAAAATTTTTAAGCTGGCAGATCGTCATGAGAATTGTTACAAGACCGGATTTTGACGGCGTCGTGTGCGCCGTACTTCTTCACGATATTTTCGATATAACCGATCCTATTCTATGGGTAGAACCTTATGAAATGAAATTCGGGAATGATCGCATAAGAGAAGGCGATATAATTACCAATCTGCCGTATGTGGAAAAATGTTCTCTCTGGTTTGATCATCATTATTCAAATATGATCACTGATTCATTTGATGGAGTTTTTAAAATTGCTCCATCCGCCGCGGGAATCATATATGAATATTATAATAGCCGCTTTTCAAAGGATTTTTCCGAACTTGTAAAAGAAACCGATAAGATCGATTCAGCCGAATTTTCAACAGATGAAGTGCTTTATCCCGAAAAATATCCGTATATAATGCTTTATTTTACTTTATCCGGCAGGAATAAAGCAGACGAAAATTACTGGAACAAGATTGTTTATCTATTAAGTAATTATAGTATTTCGGAAATAATTTCGGATCCTGATGTCAGAAAGAAGATCAATGTGATCAATGAGCAGGACAGGGAATATAAAAATTTTTTAAAAAGATACACAACAAAGAAGCGGCATCTTACAATAACGGATTTCAGGTCATTGTCAACCGAACCTAAAGGCAACAGATTTTTAGTTTATTCTATTTTTTCGGATTCTCTTGTAAATATAAAGATACGGTATGATAACATCAATAAAGAGAAAGTGATTATCAGCCTTGGACATAATATCTTTAACCGAAAAAGCAGGGTGCACCTGGGACATCTTGTATCGCAATACGGCGGAGGCGGCCATTTCGGCGCAGGCTCGTGCCATTTTCATATAAGTGAAGCAAATGAAAAGATCGATGAAATAATCGATATTTTGCTGGCAGACCGGGAGATACATTAATCTTTAAGCGGTTTGATATGCAACATACATGCCGGTAAAAACACAAGACCTGTGTGTATCGATCCCAACGAATTGCAGATAAAATTATCTTGACTTTCCGGACCAGCCCCCAAACTTATCATACATCGATATTTTCGTAAGGTACTGACAATTGTATACCAGTAAATTAAAGCTGATAAATGCTATTCATGCCGTCCTGGATGTTGGTCTGGTAATATCCGCGTTTGTAATAGCGTACTTCTTGAAAAATTATGTAATTCCCTTACCTTATGGCGGATTGTCTGAATCGCCAAATTATTACATTATTCTTCTCTTAACTATTATTATAATGTATTTTACATTCAATTTTTTTGATATTTATAATTCCTTTGCAGGAAAAAATTATACGGAAATTTGCCTCGATATGATAAAAGCAGTAAGTACAGGAATGTCCATACTGATCGCATCCCTATACCTGTTTAAAATATCCGATGTCAGCCGTATTCTTTTAGGCGTATTTTATATGAATTTAATTATGCTTTTATCTTTAAGTAAAGGATTAATATTCATAATAATCAAGGCATCAGAGAGCAATATTCACAATATTAAAAATATTTTGATAATCGGAAGCCAGCAAAGAGCACAGCAAATTATCGATTTAATAACTTTTTCCAGGGCAAATATAAATATACTGGGTTGTCTTGAAGTCGATTCTTCGAAGATCGGGATTGAAGTCAAAAACGGAATACGCGTGCTCGGGACGATGGAAAATTTAAGGAACATTGTCTTAAGCGGAGTCGTGGACGAAGTTATATTCGCTATAGCTCTCGGAAAAATTCAGAATGTGGATAAATATATGCTACTTATTGAAGAGATCGGGATTCATGTCAGAATTATTCCAGACTGGCATATTCATGCTCTGTTGTACAAACCAAAATTCGCCAGAATTTTATTCGATAATTTTTTCGGTACGCCGACTATGATTGTATCCCCGACCAGTTCTATGCACAGGGATTTATTTATAAAAAGTATGATAGACTATGCCACGGCGATTGTATTTTTTATTCTGCTTTCTCCGATTTTTTTTGCAATAGGAGTATCAATAAAAATTTTTTCATGGGGGCCGGTATTTTTCAAGCAGGAGAGAATGGGGTTAAACGGCAGGAGATTTTTTCTTTATAAATTCAGAACAATGGTGCCGGACGCGGAAAAAATGCTGGAGAAATTAAGACACCTTAATGAAGCCGACGGGCCGGCATTTAAAATTGCCAAGGATCCCAGAATCATCCCGGTTATAGGGAAAATACTGCGAAAAACAAGCCTTGACGAACTGCCTCAGCTAATCAATATTTTAAAAGGAGAGATGAGCCTTGTGGGACCGAGACCCCCGCTCCCCTCCGAAGTCGAGCAGTACGACGTCTGGCAGCGAAGACGTCTTTCCATGAAACCCGGCCTGACATGCATATGGCAGATCGCACCCAGACGTAACGATATCGGATTTAATCAGTGGATGGAAATGGATCTGGAGTATATCGATACATGGTCCCTTAAACTGGATTTCTCGATATTATTGAATACGATGAAAGTAGTTATTGCCGGTCATGGCAGATAGAAGATAAGATTCATAATTTTTTGAGAATCTCGTCCATGCTTTCTTTCGCGTCAATGCACGGAACCGAAAAAAATTTTTTATCGGCCGAATAATACTTGATAAGCGGCATAGTCTGTTCTTTATAAACTGCAAGACGTTTTTTAATAATATCTTCAGTTTCATCGTCGCGCTGAATAAGAGGGCTCCCGCATAGATCGCATTTGCTGGCTTCTTTAGACGGCTTTGTATAAATATTATAGATTGCCTGGCATCCAGTATTAGAACAGGTGCGCCTGCTTGTAAGTCTTCGCAGCAGTATATCTTCGGGCGCTTCCAGATTGATGATAGCATCGAGCTCGAGTTTCATTTCTGCGAACATTTGTTTTAGAGCATCGGCCTGTAATACGGTTCTGGGGAACCCGTCAAGAATAAAACCCTTTACGCAATCTCTTTCTTTTATCCTCGTCCGCATGCTTTCCAGGATTATGTCGTCGGGAACCAGCGCTCCTTTTCGCATATATTCTTCGGCTCTTTTGCCGGTTATTGAGGCTTTTTTCACTTCCGCGCGCAGAAGATCGCCGCTTGAAAGCTGAACTATGCCGAATTTTTCTACAAGTAATGCGGAGATTGTGCCTTTGCCTGCACCCGGCGCTCCAAGCAGAATAATCCTCATATAATATCGCTCCTGTTGTCTATGTCCCGGTTTTATGCCCAGGTAATTTCTTTTTTGTTTGTAAGCATTATTTCTTTTGTCGGATAGATGTCCTCGACGAGCTCGGCAGGACTAAACCATAATTTAATTTCTTTTTCGGCGTCTTCGTTGCTGGAAGAGGCGTGTACCACGTTTTCGAATACTCCGGTTGTGGTGATTCTTCCATATGCGCCTCGTATGGAGACGGGATTTGCGTTTTCAGGATTTGTGTCGCCGACTATATCACGGATCTTTTGTATCGCATTGTCGCCCTGGTAAACGAATGCGACTATGCGGTTTGAACCATGCAGTTCGCCCATAATATACTGGATGAGCTCCTCGAAAAACGGCTTTTCTTTAAGATGCTCGTAATGTTTTTCGGCCAGATCTCTTCCGACGCGAACTACTTTTGATCCTACTATTTTAAGTTTTGCTTCCGACAGCCTTGTAAGAATATTCCCGGTAAGCGATTTGACAAGTCCGTCCGGTTTGATCAATATTAGCGTTTGTTCTATTGACATGAAAAATCCTCATGTAGTTAATTTTTTTTTGATATTGATACATATCAAAAACGCACTGGATTTTTCAAGGATTTTTTAATTCTTCCGGCTGATAGGGCAAAATCTTTTTAAAATCGCTGCAGAAAAATCATTGAAATAAATAGTGATGTTATTCAGATTAGATATAAGTATGCGCCTGTAGCTCAGTGGATAGAGCAATGGCCTCCGGAGCCATGTGTCGCACGTTCAAATCGTGTCAGGCGCAAGATTCTTAATAAACAGGAAAATACAATGGCTTTTAATTTTAACGCAGATGAAATATTTCAAATGGCTGAAGAAATAGAACAAAACGGTGCGGCTTTTTATAAAGAGGCGTCCGAAAGTGTTTCGGACAAACGCTATAAAAAATTATTGTCAGATCTGTCTTTAATGGAACTGGAACACTATAAAACCTTTTCTTCCATGCATTCTTCATTATCCGATAAAGAAAAAGAACCCGCCGTTTTCGATCCGATGAACGAATCAGTAATGTATCTTAAAGCGCTTGCAGATACGCAGGTCTTTTATAAAAAACAGATCGACACATCTTCCATTAAATCGGTACTGCTGAACGCTATAGGGATGGAAAAGGACTCAATCGTATTTTATGTAGGAATTAAAGACATGGTCCCGGAACGGCTTGGGAAAGGTAAAATCGATAACATAATCAATGAAGAGAAGAAACATATTCGTCTGCTTGTTCAGGAACTAACGGCATTGAAATAGAATCCTCTAGGTGATTAAAGATAAATTGGAATACATTCCAACTTATCAATTTAAAAAATATAATTTTGCTATGATTTATATATATTTAATATACACGACTGGGAAAATGAATGGATATATTTACCAACAATATAATTTTTAAAGGCGGATGGATGATGGTGCCGATTATTCTCGGCTCCATTGCCGCATTGGGGATCTCAATCGAACGAGGCGTCTTTTTCTGGAAGATGAAAATCGACATGGACGGTTTTATTGATGAAATTTTTTTTCTGGTTGAGAAGGGAGAAACTCAGCGTGCGCTCGAGAGGTGTGAAAAAGTTAATCACCCGATGGCTTCGGTTTTCCGTTCCGGACTTTTAAAAATAAATGAAGATATTCCGGATATTGACCGCGCTATGGAGCATGAAGGCGGCAAACAGGTAAATATCCTGGAAAAGAACCTTGTCTACTTGATGGCTATAATAGGCGTGGAGCCGATGCTGGGATTTTTAGGCACTATTCTGGGTCTTATACAGGCATTCATGACATGGGAAAAATTTTCCGCGACTATAACAGTCGATCAGCTTGCGGCCGGGATCTACCAGGCTATGATCACTACTGCAGGCGGGCTTTCTGTCGCAATCCCGTTCTTTCTGGTTTATCATTATTTTACGAACAGGATCAATTCAATTACGCTGGATATTAATTACTTCGGGAACAAATTGCTGACCATACTTAACAGAAAAAAGAAGAGCAACTCATGAAAGTGAAAAGCTCGAGAAAATCATTTTTTTCCCTTGAATCGGTCGCCATGACTGATATTATAATGAATATGTTCATTTTCTTTTTTATCAGTTTCAGTCTCCTTTATACTTTTAATCCGTTTAATGAATCAAAAATAAAAGTAAATCTTCCAAAAGGCGTAACCAATGTCCCGGTTAAAGGCGAATCTCCGCTTATTGTTTCGGTTACCGCTAAAAATGAAATATATATAGGCTCGAACAGGATTCCGCAACAATCGCTCCTGAAAGAACTATCATCTTTCTCCGGAACCGCAAAGCAGAACGGGCTTGTAGTGAAGGCAGACAAACAGGCATCGGTCGATTATTTCGTAAAAGTTCTGGATGCCGCCAGGCAGGCGGGTATTGATAAGCTTGGAGTATCAATAGAGCTTCAAAAAGACAAGTAGAAGCATTAATATTAATTTTATACGGTAATAATATATGCGGAAACAAAGTATTTACCCTCTGCTGTTATTATATTTTTTTGTTTTAATAACACCTGTTCTCGCAGCTGAATTACAGTCTACGCAGCTTGCCAGACAGGCTGCGGTTAAAATAACAAAGACCTATATAACTCCCAATTATTGTCTTCCATGGAAGATGAAAAGCTATGCAACAGCAGTCGGTTCCGGGGCAGTGATCAAAGGAAATCTTATTCTTACAAACGCCCATGTCATATCCGATTCGACATACATACAGGTGCAGAAGGAGAATGACCCGGTAAATTACGAAGCGGAAGTCCTGTTTGCAGGGCACGATTGCGATCTTGCCCTGCTGAAAGTCAAAGATAACAAATTTTTCAGCGGTACGGTAAGCCTTGATTTCGGCGACATACCGGATTTGAAAAGTGTTGTTACCACATACGGCTATCCGGTTGGAGGCGAACGGATATCTATCACCGAAGGCGTTGTTTCGAGGATAGAAATGAGTCTTTACGCGCACAGCAGAAAGCTGGCCCTGCTTACGATACAGACGGATGCCGCTATTAATGCCGGTAACAGCGGCGGCCCTGTCATGCAGGACGGTAAAATAGTCGGGATAGCGTTTCAGGCAATGGCGGAATCTAGCAATATCGGTTATATGATTCCCGCGCCGGTAATAAGGCATTTCCTCGATGATATTAAAGACGGGAGGTATGACGGATTTCCGGATATAGGTATATTGACCGATAATCTGTTGAATCCCGGTTACAGAGAATACCTCGGGATGGGGCAAGACAAAACAGGAATAATTGTTACGCACGTAATAAAAAATTCCAGTGCCGGTAATATATTAAAGAAAGACGACGTTATTTTAAGCATCGACGGGAATAGGATCGCCAATGACGGTTCGATTTCATACAGGGACGGCCGTATTCTTTTTTCTATTATAGCAGACCAGAAACAGATCGGCGAAAGCCTCCGGCTTGAGATTCTGAGAAATAAGCGTGAGGCTTCTGTTTCTATAGTGCTGAAACAGATATCTGCCCGCATACCCTGGTTCAGCGAATTTGAGACATTGCCAAGATATTATATTTTCGGCGGCATAGTATTTCAGCCCCTGAACAGGGGCTTTTTGGAATGCTGGGATAAATGGTGGTATAAAGCCGAGAGAAGAATGTTATATGACTTTTTTTATGCCGAAAGGGACAATATCCGACCGGAAAGATCGGAATTTGTGATTATAAACCAGGTATTGCCGGATCCGGTGAATTCGTATATCTCGGATATGCATGATCTGATAGTCGTCTCCGTTAATAATAAAATAATTACTAAACTGGAAGATGTCGCCGAAGCCTTTAAAAAGCCTGTAGATAAATATCATATTATCGAAGTCGAGGGCTATCATAAACCGATATTGATAAAGGCCGCCGGCATGGATGAAGCGAATAAACGAATACTGAAGAAATACGAGATTTCTTCGGATAGAAATTCATAAAATATAATTATTTTGATCAATCTATTATATTATTTTTTTATAACTTAAAAATATATTTAAACATTATTTAATATATGATAAAAATTCTCAAAATTTTATTTATATTATTATTTTTTATAAATTTTAAATTATTCTCTTATGCGGAGAAGTACGATAACAATGTCGTATCCATAATCGTCGCGACCCAGAGCTATGATTATAACGCCCCATGGCAAAAGCTTAACGTTCAGAAAGAAAGAATAAGCGGCGTAGTGCTTAAAAATGAGGTTATTCTTACCGTTTCGCATAAACTGGCCGATCATGTGCTTGTTGAAGTATCCAAATTCGGCGAATATCGCAGATACCCGGCTAAAATTTTGTTAAAAGACTATCATTGCGGGCTTGCTCTCCTTACGGTCGAGGACAAAAGATTTTTCTCGGATCTAAAACCTGTTGACTTAAATACTGCCGGCTCCGCCCGGGACAATAAAGCCTCAATTATAAGATGGGACGCCAACGGCATTCTCAAAACTCATCCGGCCGAATATCAAAAATCATCGATAGATTTTCTGGAATCGCCCGCCGCCATACTTGTCCATCAAATGACTTCGGATATCGATTTCGGAGGTCTGGGTGAACCCGTTTTCGCGGACGGCAAGTTAATAGGAATAACTCTCCTGCATTTTCCGAAGACGAAAACGATTAAAGTAATAGATTCAATTGTCATCGGGAGACTTCTTAAAGATCTGCAGGGAGGAGCATACAGGGGCATGCCTTTTTTTAATATTGAAGATGCGCCGCTCGGCAACGACGAAAATTTGCGGGAATCCCTTGGATTAAATCCGCAAGATACCGGCGTACTTGTGATCAATGTTCCCCCGGGCACAAGCGGATACAATGCGTTAAATAAAGGAGATGTCATTTTAGC
This sequence comes from uncultured Leptospirales bacterium, assembly GCA_964626055.1. Taxonomy (GTDB): domain Bacteria; phylum Spirochaetota; class UBA4802; order UBA4802; family JAFGDQ01; genus JAFGSG01. The sequence goes on along the minus strand of CAZVDF010000002.1, from coordinate 5,947 downwards.
GATAAACGATATCAAGCTGGACGATAACGGATTTTATGTTTCGGAAAAATACGGCAAACTTGCGTATTACGGAATTATCTTTCTCGATCACTATATCGGCGATACAATTAAAATTAAAGTATTCCGGCATAAAAAAAAGATCGATATTAGTTTCAAACTAAAATCGTTTACAAATAATGTATTCTTGATTCCGACATACGGCTATGATACGCGCCCCAAATATTACATTACCGGGGGCTTTATATTCCAGGAACTTGCAAGAGACTATTTGAAGACATGGGGTGAGGAATGGAGAAGTACGGCCGATAAAAGGCTGATGTATTTTTTTGACAATTATACCAGGTATCCCACGGCGGGACAGAAGCGGGTTGTAATATTGACGTCCGTTCTCCCGGCGGCGGTTAATATCGGGTATCATAATCATAAAAATTTGATTTTAAGTAAAATCAACGGGCAAAACGCTCAAGACATTATTGATTTAAAAAATATTATAGATAAATTTAATGGTAGATTTCTGGAATTTGATTTTATCGGCGGTACCCGTATAATTATCGATTACAGCGAAGCGAAAAAAAGCTTAAATGAAATATTGCGTAAATATAAAATACAGGCGCCGTATTTTACCGATGATGGACTATAATTTACGGAATCTGAACAACATTACCCGGCTTGCCGATCTCCAGAATTGCATTATTTACGCTATCCCATAAATAAGAGCGCATCATAAGATAATTTCCGGGTATTAATAAGGCTGGATCGTGAGGTAAAATTTTCGTTAACGTATAGTTTGTGGAATAGTAAAGTATAATGTTATCTGCAGGTGCGGGTCTAATAGTAAAAAGTATTGCCAGCTGTACATCGATCCCGTTTGAAGGATTATATACGGCGCTGCTTTCCCCGCCAGCGTTTCCCAAAACATACGAAGCTTCTCCCTGGCTTTTCATCTGCGAAACCGCCGTCTCCGATGAATTGATAAAAATGAGAAAACCTCCGAATCTGCTGTTATATCTGTTCTCGGATCTGAGCAGTAAAAGATAATCGCCGACATAAGCGCCTCCGTGATTCCCTGCCGTTAAAAGCTGCAGATCGATGTAAGGCGGATTGGCCGAATACAGGCTTTTAAATTCAATGTTATCGCAGGAAAAAAATAAAATAATAGTTAGTAATATGTAAATGATTTTCATTTTATTGATTCATCTTGACAGATTATTTTCATTAAAGTATAAATATCTATCGATAGAGTTAAAAATTAATATAATAAAAGTCAATCAACCTGAATTATTTGGTAAATAGAATTGAAACCTGGTTGCTTACTCCATGTTCTCTGACCTTTAAATATTTATGATATGAACCAAGCATTATCCAGTATCTCACATTATTTTCGAACGGGTATATGTTGCCATCCGACCTCAGATATTGATTCAGTATTATGGTTATGGTACCTGTCTGTGAATCGCTCGGCTGCATAGGGTAGGATGGTATAGCCGAAGCATAACCCGGCAGATCTACCTGTACCGGAGTATACGACGCTACGGAAGCCCTGAGCATCTCTTGATCTAAAACATACACATTGTAGCCTTCAAAATAGTACTCGTTGTTGCTGCCGTAAAAGTCAACATAAATGCGTTCGGTATCTCCGGCATTTTGATAAACATTAGTGATAACCGGCGGCGCAAGATAATCGGTTGCGTTTTCCGGTACATCAACCGCGCATGATAACCATAAAAAAAATATGAATAATAAAGAGAAGAATGGATGGCGATCCATTGTTCCTGATAATTTTTTTGTTATTCTAAAAATCACTTTAGTATTATAAATTAAAATAGGTTTTATAAGTTTACAAATTGAAACACATTACAAAATTTTTGAGGACGCCTTTCAGACCTGATGCAACCGCCTTCGACAACAAGAAAAGCGTACCAGGAAGGTCTGATTCCGCAGAAAATTTTGTAATGTGTTTCAATTTGTAGTTAATTCCCCGAATAAATAAATTTAAGATGACTTCTATTTAAAAAGTTTTTTAATCTTTTTGGATGCCTTTCCCTTGGCTTTATCTGCGCCTTTTTCGGCTGCTTCTTTAACTTCTTCCCTGGCTTTTTCTTTTGCCTGTTCCTTGACTTCTTCCTTTATATCGCCGGAAGAACCTTTTACTACATCCGTAAGCGATGAGAGTTTTGGGCTTACCAGCTTTGTTTTTGGGTCGTTCGTTTTACCGGTAACCTTAAATTTGAGCTCGACTTTTCCGTCTTTGTTTAAAAGACTTTTCATTGCTATGTCGGTGACTTTTTCAGGTTTGATGTATTTTGCGTATTTGGCCGGTATCGCCTTTTTAACATTCTTTTCGAGGCCCGATCTTATGTTTTTTTCATGCTTATCGGCAAGCAGCATATCCATATCCAGATCAACGTCTTTGGTATTTATATTCGTCATTCCTGCGTATGTAAGCGCGTAGTCATCCGTCGGGATTTTGCCTTCCTTGAGTTTTACTACATTGTTCTTGTACCATACGCCGACGTACGCGTTTTTCCATTTGATCTCTTTCTTCAGAAAATCCAGTTTGCCGCAGTATTTTGAAAGCTGTTCTACTTCTTTTAATTTCTCGAATATCTGCAGGCCGGTAATGGTCCCGTACGGCAAACCCATTTTAAGGTCAATCTCCGGATTCGCTATCCTTGTCTTTTTGTCAAAGGGTATTGCGACGCCTTTAATATCGAAACCGATATCGAACGATTTAACGGAGCCGCTTTTTACTTCTCCGATAGTCTTGACTCCCATGTTTATAGTTAATCCAACTGAATCCTTGTTTTGCAGATCCTTCGGGTCAATTTTAATCGAATGGATCAACGCTGTAAGATTATAAATCTGGAATGTCTGCGCCATTCCTTCATCGACATATTTTATCCGGCCGTTCTCCAGACCTATCTTGCCGACGCTGATTTCAATGGGAAGATCGTCCGCCGTGAACGGCTCTGACGGTTCCGCTTTCTGAGCTTTTTCAGGCTCTTCTCTCTTAACTTTTTTCTTCGATCCCGGAGCCGGTTTTGTGAGGTCGTCGAAATTGAATACGCCGTTTTTGTTTTTAACAACGTTTATTACAGGCTCATATAGTACGAGCTCATCCAGAACTACCTGTCCGCTGAAAAGCTTTATGAGTTTTATCTTAAAGTTGAAAGCCTTAAGCCCGACAAACAGATCTTTTTCCGGGACAGGCTTGTCTTTAAGCGCGGCGAGCTCCTTTTTTGTTTTAAAGTTCGATATCCTGACATCCCTTACTTCAATGCCGGATGCCACTGCGAATACCCCGACGCTTAGCTTTTTGATCGTAACATGCCTGTTGAGGAAATTTTCCATTTGCGAAGCTATCATTTTTTCGTCAACAATAAGCATTAAGACTATGCTTGCTGCGATTATTAAAACTATTACTGCACCGACTACTATTCCTATCCATTTTAATACTTTTTTTATCATTTAATTACTCCTTTGTCTTCTGGAAATAAATATTAAAATTTGTCTAAAAATCATTTTATATTGCTGTTTTTAAATTTTTTAGAAATGCCTTCATCGCCCCCTATCCCCCGGAAGGGGCACCATCACTGAAACTTATAATGAACTAATAATAATAATTAGTTTGCCTTGTAATTACAGTAAATTGATTATTTTAAAAAAATGCAAGGATTTTAATGAATAAAATAATAATAATTTTTAAGATTGCTTCAGGGTAAAATTGTAGCAGATATTATATCACCAGACAATTCCCGCGGACAATCCCAGCGAGAAGCCGGATTCGAGATAATAAACTGCGAAAGGAATGTCTATTTTAACAACGCTTATGTTAAAACCAATGCCTGCGGTGATTTTCGGATTTACTGTGGTCGGCTTTTTTTCCTTGCTGCCGCCTTCAATTGTTATGTATCCTGGAGTTTGAAGCGCAGTGTCAGTGTAATCAGTTGTTACTTCCCCTGAAGATTTTAATTTAATTTTTGAATGTCCGAAATTGAAATCTACCCCTGTGCCGAGAGAAATATTAAGAACACTAAAAAAAACAAACGCAGTAGAAATATCGAGCGGCACGGTCATTGTCTCGGAGATAGATTGTATTTTAAAAGAAGGATCGATTATTAGAGTATATGTGCCGACAGGCTCTGTGATATAAGACTTAAGAATTTTTATCGCAGTTTCAGTTTTGCTGTAATAAAATCCAGCTCCTATTGAAAGTCCCCTCCATTTAAAAAGGCCCGGAATTTTACGAGGCCAGAAAATAATCTGGTTCAGTCCGCCGCCGATGAGCAGTTCTTTATATGTGAAACCTTCCATTTCGCTGTTGATGTTTTCCGCATTCACAGCGAGCTGGCCGTACTTTATGTTCATGTAAAGTCCGGGAAATAAAAAGCCCATATTCAAACCGGCATTTACTGTTGCGACGCCAATCCCTACTCCGAGATATACGTCGCCATCTTTCTCTATAGTATAGCGCATTTTGTTCGCGTAATCTTTATCGTATGTGAATGCCGGTGCCTGCAGAGCGAACATAACACCGGTCATTAATGCAAATATTGAATAGTCCTGGTATCCCTGCAATGTTGCGACATTTGTTGTATATGTATTAGCATTCGCAAAACCTTTCGGCAGTTTCGTCTGGTTATCGTACTTCTGTAATTCAGCCAGTACTTCTGCTAGCTTTGTTGCCCAAACACCAGATATAGCACCGTTGATAGGGGGAGCTCCGGCGTATTGCGGCGCCTGGCCTGTAACCGTCAAAGCATTTGCGGATGAGAACAGGAGAAGCAACACAACAACAAAAGCAGCTATTGCTGGAATTTTATTCATAAATTACCTTAGATGAAGATCATATATCCGATTGCCGGATAATTAATCCTAATAAGATAATAATTATATATAAAATAATCAATCAATTGTTGGAAAAAGTTAGGTTTTTGGTGGAATTTTTTAGTGCCCTTTTCTCTCCGTAAAAGGGAAAAGGGCAGGAGGGACAGAGCTGTCTCACACTAAGTAAAACTTCCTTTTATTTGAATTCGACATAGATTTTTTTCAACTTCAATATTACTAATTCTTCCCAATTATGCCCCCTTCGGGGGTTAGGGGGCTATAGAAGCAAACATAATTGTTATAAAAAATTAATTATGTTTAAAAATTCCCTGCTTATTTTTTTTATCAATTACCTCACATTTCAGCCTTAGGTAGCTCTGGAGCCATGGCGATTATGTTTTACCAGACAACGCCGGCTGTTAAGCCGATCGCGAACGCGTTGTCGAACGGGTAAATAATGACGGGCACGTCTATTTTTACGACAGATATGTTAAAGCCTATGCCTGTTGTGATCCTTTCACGTATCCATGAAGGCTTTTTGTCTTTTGTACCTGCATCGACTGTGTAGCTGCCAGGAACAACAGTGACAGGGCCACCACTAACATTTGCAGTAACATTGCCATCTGCTTTCAATTTAATATCAGTTGTTCCAAAGTTAAAATCAATTCCTGCACCAAGATTAAAATTTAAAAACCATAAAAGACGAATAGAAGTAGTTACATCAAAAGGAATAGAATAAGAGCTCGATTTAACTCCTATGAGGAATGAAGGATCTAAAGATACATTGACATCATATCCTCCTACACCAAGAGCTACTGGCTCATCAATTCGATCTAATTCAATTTTATAATCGATTTTATTATAATTATATAAAAAACCTGTACCAAATGAAATGCCACGCCATTTAAAAAATCCGGCTAAAAAAGATTTAGTATGTATCCATGAATAGTTTGCACCAACACCAACTAATGTACTTTTAACCGATAAGTTATCGACTAAAGAGCTATTAGAAAAATAGCCGAATTTAGCATTCAAAAAAAGACCAGGATAAATAAAGCCGGCGTTGATCCCAACATTAAATATTGCTAAACTCATTGCAACTCCGGCGTAAATATCGCCC
>CAZVDF010000001.1:59469-165016 GCA_964626055.1 uncultured Leptospirales bacterium | reverse complement strand
CAATTACATATTCTCTTTTTTATTCACCTTTCCCAAAATTCCGGAATGAGCCATACATTATTATCTATCCAGGAAGGTCTGATTCCGGAGAAAATTTTGTAATATATCCCACTTTATTAAAAAAAATATTATTTTGAGACGTCTACTAATATTTTTTATGCAACTCCGACAACACTCTTCTCTGGACGCTGCCGCTGATCTGCGGAACTGTTTTCCCATGATAGTCTTTGATCGCAATGCGATTGTGCGCTGTTATCTTTACATGAATAGCGGGCTGGCTGCAGACTTTCCGCACATTTTCGTACAGGCTTTCCTTTCCCCACGCGATTTTTCTTTCCTCTTTATAATGAATAGTGACCGGAATAATAATAATTTTATGGTTTAATTGGATGGTTTTAAAGATACCTCTTTTAAAAGGGTATGAATCTTTAATGCTGCCAGTTGTTCCCTGCGGGAAAACCGTTAAAATCCGACCCTGGGTTTTCCTTGCGATTTTCAGCAGAACTTTTCGCCTGTCGGAATGAGAGTTCCGGTCAACAAAAATAATGCCGATTATCCATGCTATTTGCCCTATAACCGGATAACGCGCAATCTCGATCTTGCTTAAAAATACGGTCCTGTAAAGGGCGGATAAAAGAAAGATATCGAGATAACTTACGTGATTTGCCGTCAGGATGAATCCTTTGTTTTTAATTTCGGAAAAATCAATTTTATCGGCGCGATCAATATGCACCCTGAATATTTTAAGGGATATTAGCGAATAGAGTTGAAGTATCCACGGCCCGATTATTGTTCGCCACGGGAATAAAAAAAGCAGAAATGGCAGACATAATAATGCCAGAATAACAGTGATAGATATAAATATTAGTATTTTTAAAAATGCCATTTTTCCTTCCGAAATACAAATTCTTTTCTTTTTATCTTGCAAAAGATATAACTGAAAGCTATACTATGGGCTATTGATTTTCAGTCATCTGTTTTTTAATGTTTCTAAGGTTTTGGAGTGAAAATATACTAGCTATCTTAAGAGTATATATTTGTATCAATCATTTATGATAAATCGAATTACATTACAAAATTTACTCCGGAATCAGGCCTTCCTGGATAATTTTTTATGTTTTCGAAAGCTATTGCATCAGGCCTGAGAGGCGTCCTCATAAATTTTATAATGTAATTCGATTTATAAAAGTATAAAATCTAATTTTGAGAAAGCTTCTAATAATTTTTAAATTATCCGGGAGGGGTATATGACAAGAATAATATTAATAATGATGTTTATCGGATTACTCGGTATGCTTAAAGCCTTTGCAGAGGGAAATCTGGAGAAGGATATTATAAAGACATCCGCAGGCGGCGACCTTGAGATCGTATTTCTTGGCCATGCTTCTTTAATGATGAAGTTCGGCGGGAAGATTATACACATTGATCCAGTTGCAGAAGAAGCCGATTATACTAAACTTCCAAAAGCTGATTTAATCCTGATTACGCATGATCATTCCGACCACATGGATACTGAAGCCATTAAAATTCTGCGTACCGGTACTTCAGCTGTAGTTCTTACAAAAAAGTGCGCGGGCGCTGTCGGCGGGGGCACAGTAATGAGCAATGGAGACGTTAAAACCGTGATGAACATTAAAGTCGAGGCAGTTCCGGCATATAACATTGTGAATAAACGTGGCGGCGGCCAGCCGTTTCATCCTAAGGGAGAAGGAAACGGCTATATATTGACATTCGGCGATAAACGCGTTTACATAGCAGGCGATTCCGAGAACACGCCGGAGATGAAAGCGCTTAAAAATATAGATGTCGCATTTTTGCCTATGAATCTGCCGTTTACCATGACCCCGGAAATGGTCGCAGATGCCGCCATGGCGTTCAAGCCGAAAGTGCTGTATCCTTATCATTACAGCAATACGGATACGTCACAGGTTGTAAAACTGCTCGGTAACAGCGGCATCGAAGTTCGCATCAAAAGAATGAAATAAATATTTTGGATATCGCAAGCTTACTTTTAAATTCCGGTTTTAACGAATCCTTTATTAAACTTAACAGGCTTAAAGATAATAAATTTAAGGAATGGATTTTTGTCCCGGGGATGTTGTTCTCCTCAATGGAGAAATGGTGGGGTACGGGCAGAAGGGACAGGCCTCACGAAGGTCTGGACTTATGCTTTTATGCTGATCATAAGCATAATATCTTTCGACTTTCCGAAAAGATCAAAATCCCGGCTCTTTTCGACGGCATTATTGCCGGGATCATTGACGACTTTCTCGGCAAGTCCATTATCATAAAGCATAATATCTCCTCTGGTGCCGGGACTGTATTTTGCAGTATTCTGGGTCATGTAATTCCGCATAAAATTATCAGTGTGGACAGCATAGTTAAACAAGGTGACGTCATAGCTTCAGTTGCCGCTTCAGGCGGATCAAAGACAAAAATATCCCCTCATTTGCATTTATCCCTTGGGCATATTATTGAAGATTTTCCTCTCCAAAAGCTTGACTGGAATACTATAAGCGATCCGGGAGTATTTTCTTTGCTTGACCCCATTCGGCTAATAAAAGAAAAGTATCGCATATTGGATTATGAAGAAATTAAAAAGCTGATCGATATTTAAAACACAATTATGCAAAGCAAAGGAAAATCCATTCCGTTCCCTGTAATTATGCTCGGCCTTGTCAGTTTTTTTACCGATGCCGCGACGGAAATGCTTTATCCCTTAATACCGGTTTTTGTTTATCTTTTAGGGTCCGGGGCTGTCGCTCTTGGCATTATCGAAGGAGTTGCCGAAACAACCGCCAGCCTTTTAAAACTGGCCGGTGGGATTTTATCCGATAGAACAGGAAGAAAAAAACTGCTGGTTCTTCTGGGATATTCGATATCGTCTCTGGTCAGGCCGCTTACAGGAGCGGCCTTATCGGCATTGCACATAGTGTTCGTGCGAATGATAGACAGGGTGGGGAAGGGGATTCGCTCTGCGCCGCGCGACGCGCTGATCGCGTCAGCCGCGGCTAAAACCATTCGTGGCAGGGCTTACGGTTTTCACAGGGCAATGGATCATGCGGGCGCGGTTGCCGGCCCTTTGCTTGCATTAATCTCCCTTACGGTAATATTGATTCATTGGGAGAATATCAGTCCGCTTAATGCCATAAGAATTACATTTTTTTCTGCTGCAATACCCGGACTCATCGCCGTTTTAATAATTATTTTTTTCGTTAAAGAATCAGCACCGGAAATAAATACAGCCCGGAAGACTGATATTTCATTAAAGGATTTCGATAGTAATTTCATTGCATATCTCGTTGTAGTCAGTCTTTTTACTTTAGGAAATTCTTCCGATGCATTTATGCTGCTGCGCGTTGCTGATTCGCTTGAGCAGTCGGGTGTACTTGTAAAAATGACTGAGAATCTTCCTTTCCTGAATGTAATACTGAGTCGCTTTGCAGATATTGAAATCAAGAAAACTGTTATTAGCATTTTTACGCTGCCTTTTTTTTGGGCTTTTTTCCATGTGTTGAAATCTGTTTTATCTACTCCATTAAGCGCGCTCTCGGACAGGATCGGCAGAAAAAAAGTGATAATCATAGGCTGGTGCGTATATGCTATGGTATATGCCGGCTTTGCTTTTTCGGATTTTGTTCCTGAAAGTAATAGAATATATGCCTATATTATTCTTTTTGCTATTTACAGTTTTTATTATGCATTCACTGAAGGAACGGAAAAAGCCATGGTTGCGGACATTGTACCGGAAAGAGTGAGAGGAAGCGCTTTCGGCGCATATAGCTTTGCTGTCGGGATATTCGCTCTTCCTGCAAGCGTAATTTTCGGGGCAATATATTCCGTTGCCGGATCGATGTACGCTTTCTTGTTCGGCGCTGCAATCGCATTCGCAGCAATGCTCGCCCTTTCGTTTTTTGTGCGTGAAAAGAAAGAATAACAGCGACTTAAAAAAAAGCCCCTTATAAAGGGGCATAATATTAAATTAAAATAATTTAGCAGCAGAGTTTGGAATTTTAAAATTTAATTTCGGATTTTACAAACATAGTGCTGTTTTCCACATCACTTGTTTTAACTCCTGCCGAGTTCTTTTTTGTAAGCTCGTCGGTTTTATACATGAGCGCGAACTGTACATTGCTGTTAAGCCGGTAGCCTGCGCCTGCCCAGATTACAGAACCCTCGTTTTTTTTGGCACCGGCAGCAGCTTTATCCTTATAAGAACCCTTCGCGTAACGTCCTATTATAAGCACCGGTACGCTGGTGAACTGTTCCAGGTTTACGTTTGCCCAGAATTCCATTATATTGGCTTCCTGCTTAACATCGGCGTTTTTACCGTTAATCATTGTGTAAGCCGCGCCGACTTTAATGGCTTTATCGCTCCACGCCGCGCCGCCGCCGTAATAGGAAACAAAATTTTTGTCAGCTCCATTGCCGGCACCCGAACCCGGAGCGGTATCGATGTTATGCCAGTGATAATAACCGAATACATTAAGCGCATTAATCGGTTTGATATTGAGCGTTAAATATTTTGCTTTATTGATGGTATATTGATCTGTGGTTTGCGTCTTATAACCGTCGCCGTTGCTGTACATGCCTGTTAAACTCGCCATTTTCATAATACTGAGTTCGGCCTTAAGACCTGTGTCTGCTGAACTGGGGTCTATGGGATAGCTGCTGCTGTTACCCAGTACATCAGACGCTTTATCAATATAGTTTTGGTAAATCCAGCGTGATCCGTTAAGGCCGTCAATAAGCCCGATTACAGGAGTTCCCACAAGACCGCCCTGTATTTTCAGATCAACAACGCCGAAGCTGGGAGCAAACTGGCCGTAAGCGTTTTTTAAGAATGAATAACTCCCTTTTTCATCGTTGCCTGCCGAGTCTTTAGTGCTGTAGGTCCCCGCATCAAGGGTGACTTTCGCGCTCCATACATCGTCTATTTTTTTATCGAAATTTAAATAAGCGCGGGTCAGGTTAAATGAATCCCGTGTTTTAACAGTTTTGGCACTATCGAGTTTGTCTTTGGACTCAATCAGGTAAGAATAGTCCATGAAGATCACGCCGCTTACATTTATCGGAGCCGGTTTAGGCGCATCCTGTTTTACGGCTTCCTGTGCGCTCAATAATCCTGCAGAGAATGTGCTAACTGCCAGAGTAAAAATAATTGTTTTAATATTTCTCTTTATATTCATTTTAATTACCTCCTGAATTTTATAATATATTTTTAAAGCGGAATAAATCCTTCTTCTTTTACCAGAGCCTGTCCTTTTTTACCGAGTATGAATTTTATGAAAGCGTCGGTTTCTTTCGATAACCTGTTATTATCGACGTACATATACAGTTTTCTTGCGATAGGATATTTGCCTGACTTGCCTTTTTCGATTGTTCCCGTAACTCCGTTAACACTGACTGCTTTAACGCTTTTGTTAAGATAGCCGAAGCCGATATATCCGATCGCCTTTTGATTAACGGCAACTGTCGATACCACGGCTCCGTTAGATGCCTGCAGGAGAGCCCTGTTGCTTACGTCGGTTTTTTTCATTACCTTTTCATTCCAGTATTCGTATGTGCCGGAACTCGTATCGCGCGAAACGACTATTATCCTTTCGTCTTTTCCTCCTACTTCCTTCCAGTTAGTGATTGATCCGCTGAATATCGCTTTCAACTGATCCATGGTAAGATTTTTTACTGGATTGGAAGGGTTGACTACCGGAATTATCATATCATATGATACGGCGATTTCCTTTACATCGATCCCTTTAGCTTTTGCGGCTTCCAGTTCTTCTTTTTTCATTTCTCTTGAAGAATTCGCGATGTCGCAGGTTCCGTCAATGAGGGCCTTTATGCCGTTGCCGGAGCCGCTGCCTTCGATCGAGATCGAGACATTGTTCGACTTCCTGTATTCTTCCGAAGCTTTCTGTGTTATGGGAAGAACCGTTGTTGAGCCTTTAATTACTATCCTTTGCCCGCTTTCCTGTGAAAAAGCATAAGGAGTTGAAAAAAAGGCAATTGCTATAAAAACAGCAATTAATTTTGATATAAATCTCTCATGCATTGATGAGCCTCCTCAAATTATTTATTAAAATTTTATTTGAACAAAAAGTAAACAGCAGGGGTAAAGATTTTATAAAGATAGGTTCAAGATATTGTGAATTAATCTTACTGCTAAACTGTTGACTAAAAAATATTTGAAAATTTTCTGAGGGATAAGACTTCAATTATGAGTTATTGTGTATTTATGAACTATTGCTTTAAGCTCATAAGACGTTCTTGAATTTATTTAATATATATTATTAACTCATCTTGACTGACTTTTTTATAAACATTTGCGATAGAATGATCAGATTATTATCAATTTTAAGGCAACATGGATGTTGCCGACCGCCGAAGAGTCCACGGATGGGGTATTTGAGGCGGAAAATTGATAATAATCTGATCATTCTATCGATAGTATTAAGAAATAGTGTAATAAAAGTCAGTCAACTTGAGTTATTTAAAAAAGAAATAAATTTTAGTTTTAGCAAGATTTACAATTAAACACTTGTAAAATAATACGATAAGCCTTTAAATAATTCAACAACCGATGGTAGAAGACTGAAATTTAACTTTAATTCGCTATGCCCCATTAATGGTGTGAGTATCAGTTTTGACCTTACTTTTATTCTTTGCAACTCATTATACAATCTTATTGATTCAAGCGCAGGAATTATGTTATCATAAACACCGTGAATTATAAGTATGGAAACGCCGGTTTTTTTCAGGTAATTTTTCAGGGAAAACCTTTCAATCAGCTCTTCGATATATTTATTTTTTTTTATTCTGTCCCAGTGATATAACCTGAAATACGGATCATTTAACAATCTTTTAATAATATCGTAATTGTTAAGCGATAAAGAATTCAGATAAGCCGGCAATTCCGGTTTAACTCTTTTAAAAAAATTATCCGCAATCGCTATTTCAAATGCTTTTGATATTGCTGCCGGAACATCAAAGGAATATTTTAAGAAATTTTTAAGAATTATGAGTCTTCCGTAATTATCGCTTCCCTGGCTACTAAGCAGGTATTTTACGGACGGTTCTATGTCCGCAAAGCTGCCTATCAGACAGATCGAATTCACTTTATTTGCGATTTTTTCATCTGAAGAAGCTATCATGCATATTCCGCCGGCAAATGAAGCCGCAAAGATGGAGACTCTGCCTTCGGGGCAAAGCTCGCGGTCGCGTGTGACGACCTCAATCGTTCTCGCTACCTCGTCTACCATGGACGTTTCGATTAGAAGATTCTGCATTGAATCCATCTGCACGGCGCATACTTTAAATCCGCATCCGGCGAGCGAGGCGCAGGCATTCACAAATTTCGGATCATCGCTTCCGAGCATCGTCATTCCGTGAAAAGTGAGTATTGTTTTATTATGAGCATTTTTTTTATTATTGCCTTTAACCGGTTCATAAATTATGAAATCCATCCCTGTTGCCGAATCGACATACTTATGCGTGATGACCGGGCTGTATTTATTGAACTGATGCTGAAGTAAAAATTTTGCTGTATTAAGTATGTTTTGCATTTTAATTAAGTGTTTTTGAATTAGAATTTTCAGGCATAAGATTCGGGATTTATTTTAAAAAAATAATAAATAAAAAATAAATATTTTGTAATTTCAAAATATTGACTGCTTATGCGGTTTCTCTCTGCCGAAGGATCAAAGGATCACTCATCCGGTTTTAACTCGCTTATGCAAATACAGATGCTTAATCAGTTATTTATAATTATTATACATATGTTTTATAAATTTTTTATCTGTTCGCGGAATATAACTTACATATTGATTTAAAAAATTAAACATTTATACAAGAGGTTATTATGCAGACAATTCTGGATCTGAATGCCGCGAAGCAGCCTGTAAATTATGCAGAACGCGCGCTGGCTCTGTTCAATATAAGAGGTTTCGCAAATAAGATAGACCTCTGTCTTGAAAAGCAAAATTTTACCGTCAAAACAGCATCGAATACTGAAGAAGTAATGAAAGCAATCGAGTTGAGATCGACGGTATTTCTGGAAGAGCTTGATAACGCAAATGCAGGCAGTCTGGACATTGATGAATACGATATATTATCAGACCATCTGTTGTTGATTGATAAGATTAAAGACAGAGTAATAGGAACTTACAGATTCAACTCGAATTTATTTTCAAATTCGTTTTACTCGGAAAATGAATTCGACATATTCAATATATTAATAACTCCCGGTATAAAACTCGAACTGGGCCGCGCATGTATTCATAAAGAATACAGAGGCGGAATGACGCTGTCGCTTTTATGGACCGGTATGCTTGCCTATGCTAAAAAGATCGGCGCGGATTATCTTTTCGGATGTTCAAGTTTCCATATTCCCGAAAAACTTTTTGCCGTCCAGCTTTATAAGCTGCTGATGGAAAAGTACAGGTGTGATGAAAGGATGACTGTATTTCCAAATGAAAGATACAAAATAGAAGACCTTGATCTATATCTTCTTCAGATCGAAAATTCGGCGAAGAAAGAGTATCTTCTCTCACAGCGCTTTATCCCAGGTCTTGTTAAAGGCTATATTTCCGCAGGGGCGAAGATTTGCGGCGAGCCGGTCTATGATCCCGAATTTCGCTGCTACGATTTTTTCACCGTGCTCGATCTGAAAAAACTGAATCAGGATTACGTTAAGCTTGTGACCATATAGAAAACAACTTAAACAATATTAATTCTTATTCATTCTAAAAGCGGGAGATAATTCTCCGAGGTTTTTTCTCTTTGATACGCGGTCTTTTGTCATTTTATCCGAAGAAATTCCGTCATTAAACTCATTTTCTTTCGACATAATTTCTATCAGGGAAAATATACCCCGAACGATAATTATTGTCAGCATTGAGATAAGGTCAAATTTTTTCATATCATTGATACCGTCCGTTTTAATTTAAAAGCACGTCCTGAAACCGCTGTTCTGCCGTTTAGCAGTTTTTATTATGGGTTATTCATCATGGGATTTAAATTCTATTACAGGACATTTATTTACGCATTGATTTATTTACTTTTGAATATGTAACTATAATAATAAAAAAAAGATAAATAAATAATGAATTAATTTTAAATTTAACTTAATTTGAATTTATTGAAGTTTTCCAAAAATTTGCTTTATTCTCATACTCCTGACAGCTTTTACAGACCGGGCCTATGCCCGGGCGTTCTATCCAGCCGTGCATATAAATAATATCCCGGACGCGTCCACCAAAGCGTGTAATTTTTCTGATCATATTCTGGCAATTTCCTTTTCTGCAGTAAATTCTCAGTTCCATATATATCTTTAAATAGATTTTTTAAAAAATCTCGATTCAGGCAGGAACCGGCACTCCGTTAGTTACATTATATTGTCTTCTCTCAAACAGGCAATTGCTTCCGCCTTCTTCTTTATTTTTTATTTTAACCTGCCTTTTCAGCCCCGCAGCTACCTGCCCCAGCTGGCCCGGGTGCGGTATCCCGTTGAAGTTCTTTTCCGTTAAAACGGCTATACTCATGGTTATTAATGGTATTGCTTTTAATTCCTCCTGTCTGTTTACGGCATAATAAAATCCCTGTTTAATATGGGCTTCTGAAAAAAAAGCAGACCTCATTTCATCAAACAAGCTGCAAAGCTCTCCCGTCTTTTTTGCTGTTATGGTTTTTTCCGAAACAATTATGAAATCATCGCCTCCGATATGACCGATTTTTATATTCGGAATATTTTTAAAAAAATCGGTCAGAAGCCTGGCCATGTTCTTTAATAATTCGTCTCCTTTCGTAAATCCATATGTATCGTTGTATTCCTTAAAATGATCCAGGTCGCAGTAAAGAATCGAATACGTATTATTGTGCAGCAATTCTTCCAGCCAGAATCCGATCACCATATTTCCCGGCAGCTGCGTGAGCGGATTAGCGCATGTCGCTATTTTTATTTCGAGATCGAATGCGTTGTTTATAACCTGTTTCATTGTGATGGTCCCTATCAGTGCGCCTTCATTATCGATAACAATTACCGGATCGTACAGGTTTTCAAGCTTTCTGTTCATTGCCAGCTTGCTTACCGCACGCAGATCGGAATGTTCATTTATGCAGAGAATATCCCGTTTTGCGATCGTGTCGATATTTTTTTTTTTGGAATATTTCGTATCCGTATTTTCCGCTTAATTTCGAATAAAAGTCGGGGCGTGTGATAATCGAAACAGGACGGTTGTTATCCGTAATCACAACATGATCGATTTTATTCAATTTTTTAAATCTGGCGTCAAGTTCTCCGCAGGTCATGGAATTGACCGGCAGAGTAAGCGGTTTAATTGCCATTTTAGGAATAGTAATATCAAACGAAAACCGTGTTCGTTTTTTTGCCTCCAGTATTTCATCGATCTTCCGGAGAGCATTCGGATTTATAACCGGCGGATATGCCGCAGGCTTCGCAAGAAAATATCCCTGTCCGTATCGAATTCCAAGTCGGTAGACAGCTCGAAGCTCATCCACGGTCTCAATGCCTTCGGCAATCAGCGATGTGTCGACATTATCGGAAAATGCGGTTATAGCTTTTATCAGATTTTGTTTATATGAACTGTTGTTCAGGTCGGAGATCAATGCCCGGTCTATCTTTAAATAATGAGGGCTCATGGCAACGAGCGTTATCAGTCCTGAGTGCCCGGCTCCGAAATCGTCCAGGGCTACCTGAAAACCCTGATTTACATAATACTGCACGATCTTTTCAAATCGGTCGTAATCGTTCACGCTTTCAGATTCAGTGATCTCAATTACAATATTTTTAGGATCAAGCTTCAGGGAGCTTAAATTTTCCTTTGTAGTACCTGAAATAAAGCGCTGATCGCTGAAGATATTGGGGCTTACGTTAAGAAAAAATTTTTTTTCTCTGAGTTCAGCAGGAAGACCTGATATTTTTTTTAAAGCAGCTGCTCTGCATGCATATTCAAGCTTCCAGCTTAATCCCCATATTTTTGCTTTTTCGAACATATAAGCCGGATTTTCAAACGGGTGAGGAGGCCTTGAAAGTATCTCATACCCGTGTATTTCTCCGGTATACAGATCCACAATTGGCTGAAAATGGGGAGTGATTTTATGTTCATTTATTATATCCAGCAGATTTCTGCAGTGAAAAACGTCCTTCTCCATTTCCGTATTCCATGGGGATATTTTAGCTTCCATGCTAACACCTTATATGTATAATCAGTCCTTTTAAAAAATCTCATTACATGAAATATACTATTATTACAGTATAAATAATAAATAAAGAAATCATAAATAAAAAACGATATATTTTCGATAGTATTTCCCCGCTTTCAAAAAAACAACCCGGAGGAAGCATGTCACAATAACCTCCGGGCGATGCGGAATTAAATTTGAAAAGTAAGGAAAATTTAGGATTAAAATTTTAGAGTGACTTTATATATTAATGAAGCGGATAAATAATTTTTATTGAAAATATAAATTATTTACTAATTTTTTCCGGAATTATGGAGTAGCAATTCTAAAAAAATTAATTTATATGAATAGTAGACGATTGAATCAAATGGTTCCGGATAGACTTGAGTTCGCGAGGTCAGTATTGAAAAAATTGATATTTGAATTTAATTTAAATGCCATATCTTTTAAAGATGAAATGTTGTACGAGATCTCTTCAATCCCGGCCGCGTTATCCTGAACCAGTTTGTTTATATTCGATATTGCAAGCGCTATTTCTTTTATTCCGTTGTTTTGCGTCTCAATGGAAACTTTTATTTCCCTGTCGCTTGAAACGACAAGTTCCGCCTCTTTGTTGACGGTTTCATTTGTCTCTGACTGTTCGCGCATTGATTCCAGGATCGAGTTCATCATTGCTCCTATATTATTCATTCCTGATATGACTTTTTTTAAACGTTTTGTTGTTTCATTAACGCTTTTAATCCCCTTTTCCGTCTCCCGTACGTTATTTTTAATAAGGGAGTCTATACCTTTGATGCTTGACGAAGTATTATAAGCGAGCTTTGTTATCTCTTTCGCAACTACTGCGAATCCGCCTCCGGAATCTCCTGCCCTTGCTGCTTCAATTGCCGCGTTCAAAGAAAGCAGATTTATTTTTTCGGAAATATCATTTATGATTTCTATAATGTCAGTTATTTTATGTGAACTTTCGTTTATACTGACCATATTTTTATTCATATCCGATAGGAGTTTTTCTCCATATTGAGCTTCCTTTAAAATTAAGAATGTTTCATTTGCGGAGTCCTTAAGCTGTCCTGTCATTTTGAATATCAGATGGGACATTGTGTTTATAATGTTCAGCAATGATGATAAGCTTTCAGATTGTTTTTGCGAGGAGATCATGATCCTGTCCATGCCCTCGACTATCCGGTCGCTTACAGCATTGATCTCTTCGGCAAACGAAGCCTGTTCCTGAAAATTGCTATTGAAAGAATTAATCACTTCATTCATTCCGGTAGATGATTCCGCAAGCTGATTAGAGTTTAATTTTACCGTTTCTATTATTTCCTGAATTCTTTCCAGAAAGTCATTAAAATAGACTGTCAGTGTACCGTACTCATCTTTTGTTATTATTTCAAGGCGTGTTGAAATATTTCCTCCTGAAATATTTTTTAAGGCATTTTTATACTGTTTCATGTTGGCAAGTGTTGAATGTATAATAGTGAAAATTAAAAAGATTATAAGGCCTATAATAAGAACCGAAACCGCAATTGATGATATTTTTGAAGTCTTGGAATATATATTGTATGAATTATATTTTTGTATTAAAAGCGTATTATTTAGATCGATATATGAAGACAGCAGACTGCTCATCTCTTTCAAATCTTTTTTTGTTTCAGTATTATATATTTTTATTTTTTCCCCGAGGTCTTCCCCGTACATCATTCTTGCCGAATTATGAAGATTGAGATTCACCGGCCCCATTTTGTCGAATATCGAGCGGCGCTCATTGTCCATATCCCAGTACGGTCTCGTGCCTGAGAATGAATAATACCATTTGGCAAAATCCGTTTCATTGTGATTAAGCTGCCCCTTAAAATTAACGCCAACGACTATAGATTCAAGCAGATCGACGTTCCATGCCAGATGATCCGCATATTTTTCCTTTAGAAACTGGTTATTTCTGTTAATTGCATTCAGCTCTTCAAGAATTGTTTCTCTCTTTATATCCAGGAGTATTATTAATATATTCTGGCAAAATATAAGGCCAATTATTATTATCATTGATATTTGTAGTCTTTTTTCTTTAAGCCAGGCAGCATTTAATCTAATTTTCATTTCGATATCCGTTAATCATAAAAAATTATATGCATTAATTATAATCATTAACTCGAACAATGAATAATTATGATTAAATTGTTAAATAATGGTTAGCGGAATATATATATTTAATGAATTTAGAAGCCATTTCCAATTTATCTTTAATCACCTTTAAGAATCTGTAATTTTGAGATGGCTTCTAGTATCTTCTTAGATCATCTTCCTAATTTGCTATAAATTCACAATAACCTGATTAAATTTTAATCACCTATTACTACTTTCACTGTGAAACTTACAACAGGAGCAGTTTATGGAATACAGGATTTCTTTTATGGAAGATTCCATTTTAATAAAAGTGCTTGGCTCATTCAACAGGAACGCGATCCATTCAGTAGGATCATTCCTTAAGCCATTTTTAAAGGGAATTTCCACTAAAATAACTCTGGATATAGACGGTTTAAAGGACGAAAGAGAAATTGTTTTTCATTTCGGTCTTGTAAACGCTTTCAGAAAGGAAATTGATCAGGCAGGCGGGAAATTATATGTCAGGACCAGCAGGCCCGTTGTCCGGAAATACCTTGCAAAAACCGGGCTGGATAAAATATTCAATACGAAAGATGAACAATTCCTGCTTTAAGCATAAAGTAAACCGTGAAAACTGAAAATATAAGAGAAGTGCAGAATAACATATTCATGGTCGAAGGAAGCGGTAGCAGCAGTCACAGCTATGTTGTCAAAGGCGACAGGTTTAATCTGCTTATCGACTCCGGGCTTGACGGTAATTTTTCAAGCCTGCAGGGAAACCTTTTAAAGATCGGATTAAAAGTAAGGGATATAGATATTGTTATAAATACTCATGAGCATTTT
Source organism: uncultured Leptospirales bacterium (assembly GCA_964626055.1). Classification (GTDB taxonomy): domain Bacteria; phylum Spirochaetota; class UBA4802; order UBA4802; family JAFGDQ01; genus JAFGSG01. The sequence goes on along the minus strand of CAZVDF010000001.1, from coordinate 150,871 downwards.
GATCACATCGGGGCAAACAGGTATTTTCAGGAGCATGCGATTATAGCCGCGCATCGTTTTGCGGCAACCAAGATAGCCATGAACGACAGGTATGTGACCCTGTACAAATCCGGAGATTCCAACGAACTTTCGCATTATGTGCATATCTGGCTTGAAAGTAAAAGCCGTTTTGATCTCGGCAATTACACTCTTGATATTATTCATACGCCGGGGCATACTTCGGGTTCAATATGCATATACGAGCCGGTTAAAAAATTTCTCTTCACGGGTGATATGCTTTTTGCCGGAGGAACTCTTTCATATATAGCCGAATCCGGGAGCGTTGGGGATTATATAAATTCGATCATGTCTCTGAATACGCGGCAGATTATCGAGATATACCCGGGCCATGGCGAAATTTCCGATAAACCGGCGGAAGACATGAAAGCGGCGCTTGAAAACGCAAAGCAGTTTTTAAACAAAGACGAAGAAGTAAAAATAACCTATGAGAATGATATAAGCTCTGCCCAAAACAGAAATTAAGGAGTTTTTTATGGCAGTTCAGGACAATGAAAATAATAATATCATAAAAAGCAAAATACATCTAAGCATATATGAAATGATATTATGGATAGGACTGGTAATTATTGTTCTCTTTCTTGTACCTATGAATCTCTGATGCTGAATATTGTATTTCAGTTTATTTAAAAGCAAAACATCTTTTTAAGATAACTTGTAGCGATATATTTTCCAAGAGATAAATATATATGGATTTACCGGTGAATAAAGCTGAGAGTAAAAAACTGTTTCCTCAATTAGCGCTGATTGCCGTTCTTATGCTGGCCGGTATGACTTTTTATGAAATTCTTAAACAGAAAATTTTTCCGGATATCAGTATATGGCAGTCACATGTTGTTACAATTATTTTTGCAACTATATGCGCAATTGTCGCAGGTTTTTTTATAATTCGAAATCACTTTAAGCTGACCGAAAAACTTGTTGCAAAAAATATTGAGAGTGAAGGTCTGGCCGTGGAGCTTGAAAATACTGTAAAACGATTAGAGGTTTCACTTTCCGAAATAAATATATTGACCGGTTTATTGCCGATATGCTCTTCGTGTAAAAGAATTAAGGATGACAAAGGTAATTGGATCCAAATTGAAAAATATATCTCGGAACGAGCAGAGGTCAATTTCAGTCATGGCTTATGCGAGGAATGCATAATAAAATTATATCCCGATCTATTTAAAGAAATTCTTGATAAAAAATAAAATTAGTAAAAAACAAATTAAGTATTCTTTAAAATGCTTCAGGTTTTCTTTTTTTAAGAACATTTAAAAATATATTATTGAGTCTTCATCCTTATAATATAGATCAAAGCTGATATTAGCGCCGTGCATGGTATAGTCAATATCCATGTCCAGAGCACCCTGCCGGTGACTCCCCAGTGGACTGCGGACAGTCTCCTTAGTGTACCTACTCCGACAATCGATCCTGTTATTGTCTGGGTTGTGCTTACCGGTATTCCGAAAAATGACGTGATGTACAGAGTGATGGCGGCGCCTAATTCTACGCAGAACCCATCGGCAGAATGAAGCTTGGTAAGTCTCTCACCCATGGTTTTTACAATGCGCCATCCGCCGCATAAAGTGCCGATCGCAATCGCAGCATAAGATGAAATTACCGCCCAGTACGGAATAGGCAGTATCTCTCCGCGCATTCCGTTGCTGAACAGAATTAAGGCAATAATCCCGATTGTTTTTTGCGCGTCATTGCCTCCATGGCCAAGACTGTAAAGGGCGGAGGAAATAACCTGCCCTTTATTGAAAAAACTGTCGGCTTTTAACACATCTTTATTCCGAAAAATTTTAAATATAAATGATCCGATCAGCAAGCCCAGCAATAATCCTATAAGAGGAGATACAAAAATAAAAACGGCGGTTTTGATTATTCCGTTAGTCATTAGTGACACGCAGCCGGCTTTAATGATCGCTGAACCTATGAGCCCGCCGATAATCGCATGAGAAGAACTAGTCGGGATGCCGAAATACCATGTCAGGATATCCCAGAATATCGCGCTAAGAAGAGCCGCAAAAATAACATTGTTGTCGATTATCGAAATATCGATTATTCCCTTTTCAATCGTTTCAGCGATGTATAACCCAAAAAGAATAAAAGCTAAAAAGTTAAAAATAGCAGCCCATAATACGGCTTTTGCCGGAGAAAGCACCCGGGTAAATACAATGGTTGCAATTGAGTTTGCGGAGTCGTGAAATCCATTAATAAAGGCGAAAACAAGAGCAAGAATGATCAGGAATTGTTCCAATGCAATATCCTCCTCTTAAAATGTATTCGTTATGGCAGAAATCCTATTCTTAATCAGCAGCCATCTCAAAATTATAGATACATACAAGTGATTAACGATAAACAGGGATTTATTGAATATCGCATTATACAAGATTATAATTAACCGGTAATTTTTTCAAAACAAAAATTGAAAATTTAATCATAATTCCCCTATTTTTTCTATAATGCTTGCTTCATAAGGATAGAGTTTAAAATGAAGATGAGTGAAATGTTCATAACCTGAACGATGGGTAGAAAACAATACTTTCCATTGCCCGCGATGCCCCGCGCTTAATGTCTGCGGCTTATTAGAGAAATTTAGCGTGATGCAAAGAATTTTTTTTTCATATTCACGAATATAAGCGAATACTCCCTGCGTTCCCCTGGAGACCGGCTTCCATGCGCCGTGAGTTAGAGCTTTATTCCGTTTTCTTAGTGTGATTAGCCTTTTGAAGAAGTTCAATAATGAATATTCATCAATTGACTGGTTCGCGACATTCTTTTTTTTATAATCCATACCGACAGGCAGCCAGATATTTCCTTTGCTGAACCCGGCATTGGTCTCGGGCGACCATTGCATCGGGGTTCTGCTGCAGTCGCGGCCGGCGTAAAACGGCCAGAATTTTTTTCCGGCCGGGTCGGCTATTTTTGCGCGCGGTATCCTGGAATTTTTCATGCCGATCTCCTCGCCGTAATACATAAACGGGGTGCCCCGCAGGGTTAGTAGGAGCATTGCGGCAACTCTTGCCCGCTTTTCATTATCAGCATTATTGTACTTGTTGTAATTCCTGGGTTGATCGTGATTGGAAAGAACATTGCATGGCCAGCCGTTTTGCGGTATATGAGAATACCAGTGTTTTATGCAGTGATAAAATTTAAGCGCATTCCATTTTCTGTACATTATGGAAAAGTCGAATGTTAAATGAAGCTCGTCGTTCCCATTGCCGAGATAGCTTGCCGACAGTGAAGGATCGCCGGGCGGATATGTAAAGACTTCGCCTAAAACCATACGGTCATTGTATTCGCCGGTAATAGCGCGTATTTCTTTCATTATATCATGCGCCTTAGGCCTGTTGCGGCTGTATTTTTTCACCAGGTTGCTGATCGGATTGAGTGAAAATGGATTATCGCGGAACCGGCTGTCTTTAACAAACCAGTTTACCACATCCAGCCTGAAGCCGTCGACGCCGCGGTCGAGCCAGAAGCGCAATACTTCGAACATCGCTTTTTTAAGCTCCGGATTGCGCCAGTTCACGTCCGGCTGTTCTTTTAAGAATGAATGCAGGTAAAACTGACCGGTTGCCTCGTGCCATTCCCATGCGCTGCCGAGAAACGCGGAATGCCAGTTGTTCGGAGGCTTACCGTTCCTGCCGTCGAGCCATATGTACCAGTCGCGTTTATCATTCGTACGCGAATCGCTCGATTCGATGAACCATGGATGCAGATACGATGTGTGATTGAGCGCGAGATCCATGATTACCCTGATATTCCTGCTGTGCGCTTCTTTGATCAGAAGATCGAAATCGGTTAATGTTCCGAACACGGGATCAATGCCGTAATAGTCGCATATGTCGTATCCGAAATCGTGCATCGGCGAGGTGTTAACCGGCGAGAGCCAGATTGCGTCAATACCCAGATCCGAGAGATAGTCAAGCTTCCGGATAATTCCGGCAATGTCCCCGATCCCGTCCCCGTTGGTATCGTAAAAACTGCGCGGGTATATCTGGTAGATCACTCCGTGCTTCCACCATGTGAAGTCGCCGGTCATGCTGCGCTCATCAGGTCCTGCATTAAGCGGGATATTATTTTCTCCGGGTCATATTCACTGGCGCGCTTCAGAGAAGCATCTTTGAATTTCAGGCGCAGCTTTTTATCGCTTAAAAATTCTATTATCCTGTTTGCCATCTCGGAGCCGTTCCTTGCGAGATAACCGTTGAGGCCGCTGACTATTATGTCCTTGGGACCTTTGGTGTTGTAGGCGATTACGGGAAGGCCGCAGGACAGAGCTTCCAGCACAACGCAGCCGAACGTGTCGAAACGCGAAGGCAGGATAAGCATGTCCGCGGCCGAATATATTTCCGGGAGTCTTTCGTGGTCTACCCATCCGAGAAATACAGCATCCGGCATTGCGGCCCTGAGATCGCTTTCCCTCGGCCCGATCCCGGCAAAAGCGATCTTAATATCCGGGAAAGACGAACGGACTTTCTCTGCTATAAGCGGGATCTCCATTACACCTTTTTCGTCCGAAAGCCTTCCGGCAAAAAGAAGCACCGGTTCGTCGCCGGATAAATTAAAAATCTTTTTCTTGTCCGTTTTTTTTGGAACAAATCCGTTATCCGCCCAGTGAGCTGTTAAAAATACTTTTTGCGGGTCGAAACCCATGTCCTTGCCGATAAGCCATTTTCTCTGGTCTTTGTTGAGTACGAACAACCCCTCGAATTGCCTGTAGAATGCCCGCAGCAAACGGCGCAGTCGGCTTTTATTCTGCTCGTCAAGATGAAGTACCTTGTCGCTGAACATCATCCAGTCCGTATGCACGTAAAAATACGCCGGTACCGAATAAGCGTGTTTTAGATAAACTGCCGCCATTCCCATAGGGCCTTCGGTTGAACAGATTATCCTGCTATATTCGCCCTCTTTAAAGAGTCTGTGTATTTCTAAAAGATTCGGAATGCGCACGGGCTGCTGCCGGTAAAAAGGCAGAGTGAATTTCGCAACGGGTTTAACCGCTATAAAGTGGTCGCCCGACTCGAGCGTATTGCTCGCTGCCAGTATATCGATCGGCAGGTCCCTTCTCCTTATTTCGCCGAGCATTGACTTTAGCACCATTGCTACTCCGTTTGTATCTTCGAATGTGTCCGTGATCCATAAAGTGCGTTCCGGATGTTTCAAAACACCGTACTCGTCCGCAAATTCGTCCAGAAGACGTCTTGAGTTATACATCACTTTCGCGCTTGTGAAAAAGGAGGCCAGTATTACGGCGGACGCAAGGAACGGGAAAGAGAGCCCGTCCATGAATTTGGAAATGTTTATCGATTTCAGCCTGTCGTTTTTAAGCATTTCCTTTTCGTCGAACAGCGCGCGGAAATGGGAAGGAATTTCGATGCCGGAAATGATTTCTTCAATTTTAAGCGAGGAGAGATCGTGTTTGCGGTTCAGCTTTTCGATTTTCTTTTCGGCGCGGGAAACCAGGAGTTTGTTCAGTATTTCAAATATTTTATGAATCGACGAATCAAAGGCGGATACGGCTTTTTCGGGATCGTCGCGCCTTATTGCAGCCATGTTCGCCGCCAGCTTGAATACTTCCCTGTAATCTTTTGTCACGATAAATCTTTTAATCCTGCCGGGCACGTTGCCTGCAAAACAATCTTTAAATACCTTTAGAAAATTAAATGTTGTTTTATGACGCTTTAGCTCCATGAATCCGTTCGCGGCGGCATAAGCAATTAGCTTATCCTTTGGCTCGCCTTTATGCAGAAGCATCCTGAGCAGACCCGGATCTTTCAGATTAATGCCTATCTGGCAGAAATAATCGAGAAAAGTTACCGCCATTTTCTCCGTGTCGTTATGTGAACCGTACGGGGCCATATTCCCATTCTTTATAGCTTCAAGAGCGAGTTCTGATTTTTTTTTATCCTTTATATCACCCAATCCCGGAATATAAAGCCTGGTGCCGGTCAATCCCGCAAATATTCCCATGTGGCTGTCCGAACCGCCTGCCATCGCTTTAAGAAAGGGATCTCTCACATATTTATCTGCAGGGATTTTAAACACACGCGATAATCTGTCAATTTTTTCGGCATCAAGAGAAGCTATCCATTCTTTTACAAGCATGTTCTGCCATGAATCCCTCTGGCCGTTAATGACTTCAAAGCGTTCAAAAAGCAGGGACATTTTATCGAAAAATTCCATAGGCGGAGTGCCTGTTGATTTGTAGTGATAAAGAGGATGAGCCCATATTGTAGGTATATCGTTTTCTTTAGTGTATTCCTGGAATTTATAAATATCGGTTCTGAGTTTATTCAGTTTGCTTTCCTGTTCAGGAGTAAAGCCATAGGCAAGCACATGTATGCCTGTTTTATAATCCGGCACCATGCAGCTCCATTCCGCTCCGACCAGGATGTCTTCGCCTTTTTCTATCAGTTCATAACAGGACCTGGAATTATTATGATTGGTGACGCTAAAAGCGCTGCACCCGCGCGCTTTTAGCGTATTTATAAGTTCTTCACCTGCAAGCCATGTCTCCGGAACATTCAGGATACGCGCGATCAGTTCGTCCGGAACATTGCTGTTATGATCGTGACAGTGCAGGTCGATTGTTATCAATTCGTCCGCGGGAAAGTTTTTTCTCTGCTCCTCCAGAAATGAGTCCAGTCTTTCCTCAACCTGTTTTTTGAACGAAATAGGCCTCTTCATCCGTTTTATCATCCTTATTGTATAAATTTTAATTCTTTTCATAAAAAAGATGATAATTTTCAGTTTATATAAAATTAGAATTTTATGAATTTTTTATAAAGAATATGGATAAGATTTTAAGGGGAGCGGGAGAAAAATAAAAGTCCGGTTACTATTATATATAAATTAACAAAATCTTTATATTAACCTTATATTTCCTTTAATTTATAATTGATATTTGATAATGAATAAAAATATAATTGGTCTGCGGATGTAAATTTTATGGATAATAAAGTACTGATAAATGATCTTACTTTTTATTACGGTGATAGTGCGGCGGTTAAAAATGTTGATATCTCAGTCAGGGAAAATTCGGTGCTAGCGCTGATAGGCCCGTCAGGATGCGGTAAATCCACCCTTTTACGCTGTATTAATAGAATGAATGATATTATACCCGGATGCAGGGTTGAGGGCGATATTCTGATCGACGGCGGATCGATTTACACCGATAATTATAATGTTTCCGATCTCCGCAGGAGAGTCGGCATGGTATTCCAGAAATCTAATCCTTTCCCGAAATCGGTTTTTGAAAACATAGCGTACGGCCTTAAAATTAACGGGATAAAAAATAAATACGATATAGAAACCAGGGTGGAGAGATCTCTTAGGGGCGCTGCGCTCTGGGATGAAGTCAAAGACCGGCTTGACGATTCGGCCCTGGGACTATCGGGCGGCCAGCAGCAGAGATTGTGCATCGCGCGGACGATCGCCATTGAGCCCGAAATTATTTTAATGGATGAGCCCGCTTCGGCGCTTGACCCCATATCCACACAAAAGATTGAAGAGCTTATCCAGGACCTTAAAGTGAAATACACAATTATTATAGTAACCCATAATATGCAGCAGGCCGCTCGCATAAGCGACTATACGGCATTTATGTATATGGGAAACCTGATCGAACTGAATACGACTGAAACCATATTTACAAAACCTGAGCTCGAAATGACGGAGAACTACGTAACAGGCAAATTCGGATAGAAAATATAAACCTCACCCCCATCCCTCCTACTCCCCGTGGGAGAAGGAGGGATGGGGGGGGGGGGGGGGGGATGAAGTCTAGGGGAAAAAAATGAAAACACATCTTGAACAGGATCTTGAGAGCACAAGAGCCAAAATTTTTGAAATGGCGGATATAGCAATAGAAACTATTGTTAAGGCTGTAGATTCTCTTAAAAATTGCGATGCTAAACTGGCCCAGAAAGTGATTGAAGGCGATTCAGTTCTGGACGAGCTTGAAAATACTATTGATGAAATGTGCGTTAAAATACTTGTAACAAAACAGCCTGCGGCGATACATTTAAGGCTTGTGCTTGCCATGCTGAAGATAAATACCGATCTTGAGAGAATAGGCGATCTGGCGACAGGTATTGCCAAGGAAGCAAAAAGATTTGAAGGTCGATCGCTTTTTAAAAATCCGGTTGATGTTGTCAGAATGACAGCTGTAGCGATTGAAATGATAAAAGATTCATTTGCGGCGATAAGCGAAAAAAACGTCGAACTGGCAAGGCAGGTAATAGAAAAAGACAATGAAATCGACGCTTTGAATGTCCAGATATACAGGGAGCTTCTGTCCTATATGGCGGAGAATCCGAAATTGATCTCGGATGCTTTAAGCCTTACAAGAGTATCCAAATCCATTGAAAGAATCGGCGATCATGCGACTAATATAGCGGAAAGAGCAATATATTACATTGAAGGTGTGGATGTGAGGCATAGCGAGTAAAGTCAGCCTTTTAAATCCTATGGTAGCTTATGCTGAATTTTTTAATGTCAATACGATTTGCATTCGGCCCCCTAACCCCCGGAGGGGGCACTGGTTGTGAAGCTTTGAAGACGTTAGTTAAAATGATTGTGTCCTTTTTATCCCAGAGGAGGCTTCGCGCGGAGATAGAGCGGGGGTAGTAGAGAAAGTATTATAAGTGAAAGATGATAATATGAAGAAAAAAATTTATGTCATCGACGACGAAGAGGATATTCGGGAAATTCTAAAAGTGAATCTTTCGAAAGAAGGATACGATGTCTCATGTTTCCCGTCCGGGGAAAAAGCGCTGGAGTCAATGGAAAAGAGCACGCCGGATCTGATCGTACTCGACATAATGATGCAGGGAATGAGCGGCTATGATTTCTGTAAAAGTATACGTTCTTCGGAAAAAAATAAACCGATACCGATAATATTCCTTTCCGCCAAATCGGAAGAGTTCGACAAAGTGCTCGGGCTGGAACTGGGAGGGGACGATTACATAACAAAACCGTTCGGCATAAAAGAACTGATCTCAAGGGTAAAAGCGTTATTCAGGCGCGCCGAGATGCGTCCGGAAAGCGATGAGGATGTCCTTAAGCACGGCGGCATAGAGCTTTTCCCGGACAAATATGCTGTTAAAGTCGACGGTAAAAATATTAAAATTACAAAAACAGAATTCCATCTTCTTTATCTTTTTTTAAAGCATCCGGGCAAGGTATTCACAAGGGATAATATAATCAACAGCGTTAAAGGCGAAGATATATACGTGATAGACAGAACGATCGACGTACATATAATGAATCTTCGGAAAAAACTCGGGAAATACAAGGAAGTTATTTCGACTTTTTCCGGAGTCGGATACGGGCTGAAAGCATAGAAACCCTCGCCTGCGCACGGCGCGGGAGAAGGTGGCTGGGCGGCGTAGCCGGCCAGCCGGGTGAGGTCATTATGAAGCATTTAAACAGAAAAATTATTTATGACAGGGTTTTGAGCAAATTCTTTTTTATTGTAGGATTATCCTGTCTTGTAATTTTATTTCTTATAATGTTTTTTTTGTTCATAGAAGGCATACCCGTGCTTAACCATGTCGGACTGATTGATTTTATATTCGGCACAAGCTGGTATCCCACGAGCGCTAACGCGCGCTTTGGGATTCTTCCTCTGATCGTTGCGTCAGTAGCGGTTACGCTTTTAGCTTCGGTCATGGCCGTACCTTTCAGCCTAGCCATAGCTATTTATCTTTCCGAGCTTGCAAGCAAAGGAATAAGGGAAGTCATTAAACCAGTGATCGAAATAATCGCTTCGATACCGTCGGTAATCATAGGGTTTTTCGGCATGGTCGTCGTTGCTCCGTTCCTGCAGAATAAATTCGATCTCGACACGGGGCTCAATCTTTTTAACGCTGCTTTAATGCTGGCGTTCATGGCAATTCCGACGATCGCCAGCATATGCGAGGATGCCATATCTTCCGTGCCGGCGTCTTTGAAAGAAGCGTCTTATGCTCTCGGAGCAAACAGGTGGCAGACGATTTATCACATTACAATACCCGCAGCCCTTTCAGGCATCTGGACTGCGATAATACTCGGTATATCCCGCGTTATAGGGGAGACGATGGTCGTTCTCATGGTCGCAGGCGGGGCTGCCGTTATCCCGCATTCGATCTTTGATCCCGTGAGGCCGCTTACATCGAACATCGCCGCCGAAATGGCCGAAGCGCCGGTTGGCGGGGCGCATTACCGCGCTCTGTTCGCAATAGGGATAATTCTTTTTTTTATAACCTTTGTCTTTAATATAATTGCCGACTATTTGTCGGGAAAATATAAATTTAAGGAAGGATAAAGTAAGTCCTCCTTCTCCCTCCGGGAGAAGGAGGTTAGGAGGATGAGGGTATTAGCCAATGAGAACAAAAGCAGACATTACACAGAATGTTGTTTTTATAATAATGAGAATATTATCGTATACGGTAATAATATTTCTTTTCTTTATGCTGGGCTATATCGTTAAAACGGGCTTCAGCGCCCTTTCGTGGGAATTTTTAACTGCGTTTCCTCAGGATTCGATGACAAAGGGGGGGATTTTTCCTGCTATAATAGGAACTCTGTATCTGATAGTAGGATCTTCCATAGTATCAATTCCGATCGGGATAATAACAGCGATATATTTAACGGAATATGCAAGCAATGGAAAAGTTGTGAGAATTATAAGGCTTGGGGTGAGCAACCTGGCAGGCGTACCTTCAGTAGTATTTGGATTGTTCGGTCTGAGCCTGTTTGTTATTTTTTTCAAGTTCGGCACGTCGGTGCTTGCAGGTTCTCTCACGCTCGGGATATTGAACCTTCCCGTGATAATCCGTTCCACGGAAGAAGCATTGCTTACGGTGCCGAAGACCTTCAGAGAGGCATCCTTCTCACTGGGCGCCACCCAACTGCAGACAGTATTTAAAATAGTCCTGCCGGGCGCATTGCCCGGTATACTCACAGGTATAATGCTTTCTCTGGGAAGAGCTGCGGGTGAGACGGCGCCTATCATGTTCACGGCAGCCGCTTTCTTTACGCCCGATCTTCCGACGTCGATTTTTCACGAAGTAATGGCGCTGCCCAATCATATTTACGTAATGGCGACCGCGGGCACAAAAATTCTCGAAACAAGGCATCTCCAGTACGGTACGGCTATTATTCTTATACTTCTTGTTCTTATCCTGAACATGACTGGATTAATTTTAAGATATAGATTCAGAAAAAAACTAAAAGGTATTTAGAACCTATTTCCGTAGATACTGAATTATTCAGTTGATGATCTTTTTTCTGAAATATTCTCTTTGACCGGACAATTGTTCGATGAAAAAAATTCGTAATAAAATCACTCTTTCGATCACATCGCTTTTTATCCTACTGATATTAATACTTGCCGTGTTTTATTACGATCTGCTGAAAGAAACGCATCTTAATATCATAAAAAGTGAAATGCTCGAAAAAATAAAATTTATCGGCATTATGATAAAAGATGTTCCGGGACAGTATCCCGGCGGTTTAAGCAGCGGACTATCATTTGAGATTAAAAATTTTTCGAAGATTATCGGCCTGAGAATTACTATTATTGATTTAAACGGAAATGTAATGGCCGACTCGGATTTTGATCCGCATTTAATGGATAATCACAGGTACAGGATTGAGATCAAGGACGCAATTGAGAAACAGACCGGCGAAAGCATAAGGCGCAGCGATACGCTTAGTACGGACATGCTGTATTATGCAAAGAAAAACAACGGTTACATTATCCGGGTGGCAAAACCTCTGCATGATATTGATGAAACTTTAAATAAGTTCAGTAAAATTATATTCGGGGCAGGAATCGTTCTTATCGCAATTGCCGTCGTTATACTTATGCTTATATCCGATAAAATAACAAATCCGATTCGTGAGACCAAAGAATTTGCCCTTGCTCTTTCCGGCGGCGACTACTCCACAAGGATGGTAAATTACAGCGACGACGAAATAGGCATACTTCAGAAGACGCTTAATAAAATGGCGGACAGCATTGTCAGCGAAATGGATATGCTGGTAACTGAGCAGAATAAACTGAAAACCACTTTTGAAAGCATAAGCGATGGGATAGCGGTAATAAACAAGGAAAAATACATTGTGATCTCAAATAAGGCGTTCATGTATTTATTGGGGATTAAAAGTGAAAACGTCACAGGTAAAATATATTACGAAACAATAAGGGGCAGTTCCCTGAACAGGAACATCGAGCTGTCTCTGGAAACCGGAAACAGCGCGGAATTCCAGGAAAAATTATTTTCCGGGAAATTTTGCGAAATATTCATTGTTCCCATAAAAGACAAGTCGGAGCTTGAGGGCATCCTGCTCATAATTCATGATATAACGGAAAAAAAGAAAATCGACCAGCTTAAAACCGATCTCATAGGAAATCTCTCGCATGAGCTTAAAACGCCCATCGCAATCCTCAAGGGATACCTCGAAACGATTCAGCTGAATCCGCACGACAAGGAGCAGAATGCGGATTTTATTTCCAAAGCTCTTGTTAATCTCGAAAGGCAGAACTCAATAATAAACGATATGTTAAAACTGAATATGCTTGAGACAATGAATGAAGAATCTCTCGCGGAGATTAATATTAAGGATATTATTTTAAACTGCACAGATATCCTGAACTCCAAAGCTAAAGCGAAAGAGATAGGAATAAATTACGATATTGATGTGCTGGATAAACCTGTGAAGGGCAATAAATTTCTCGCCGAGGAAATATTTTTCAATATAATATTGAACGCCATAAATTACAATAACCAGAAAGGCAGGATCGATATTAAAGCAGAAACGGGAAACGGCAGAACGGTCGTTTCGATAGCTGATACCGGCATAGGCATACCCGGGGAATCGATAGACAGGATATTCGAAAGATTTTACAGGGTCGATAAAAGCCGCTCACGCGCTACGGGCGGCACCGGGCTCGGACTTTCCATAGTGAAGCATGCTGCCGAAATACTCCGCTGGAAAATAACTGTTGAATCCGGCGCAGGCGGGACGGTTTTTTCCATTGAAGTGTGATTATTAATTACTCATCTTGACTGACTTTTTTATAAACATCTGCGATAGAATAATCTGATCATTCTATCGATAGTATTAAGAAATAGTGTAATAAAAGTCAGTCAAGATGAGTAATTGCAACACATATAAAATTAAGAGCGCATCTTATAACCTCTAAAAGGCAACTGGCGATATGTCCCTTTGCCGATGTTTATTGCTTATATACAATATAAAACATTACATGATGTTTCGGGACGCACTTCAAGCTATGTTTTCTGATAAATCGAAATACATTACTGCCGTTCCAATTTCTGTTTGACAATTTCCCTCCATTCTATTAACCGATACAGGCATGAAAATTAGATTAAAATTATTTTTTGCTTTATTCGTACCGGTTATAATAATATCCTTCTGCGGCGGAAGACATTCCATTACTGTTGCCGGCTCGACCGCCTTTCAGCCGTTTGTTGAAAAACTGGCCGATCAATATATGAAGATGCATCCGGATACAAGTGTAAGCATGCAAAGCGGCGGGTCCGCGCTCGGAATACAGGCTACAATATCCGGCGCCGCGCATATAGGCGTAGCCGATTTTGTTGTATTGCCTCCCGAAGCAAAACAGCTTTCTTCCGTTATAGTTGCAAAAGACGGAATAGCCGTGATCGTTAATTTAAAGAACAGTGTGAAAAATTTGACTTTTCACCAGATAAGGGATATTTACAGCGGCAGGATCAAAAACTGGAAAGATGTAGGCGGGGCAAACCGATCAATAACGGTCGTATCGCGCGAAACAGGTTCCGGAACGCGGTCTTCCTTCGAAGCTGTTGTAAAAGATATTAAACTCAAGGCCGATGTCATTATTCAGGATACGAACGGTACGGTTCGTGAAACCGTCAGCAATGATGCCCATGCGATCGGATATGTTTCCCAGGGATTTTTTAACGAAAAAGTCAAACCCGTGTCAGTCAATGGCATTGCATATACATTTGAAGAAATTACAAACGGCAGGTATTTGCTGGTAAGGCCGGTTTTCTTTTTAACCAGAGAAGTCCCACAAGATAACGTTAAAAATTTTATCGATTATATTCTTTCAAAACAGGGTCAGGACATAATTAAACAGAATGGTTTGATACCTGTAAAGTAATTCCCGGCTTGCCGGCTGCCAGGTGATCATATAGTGAGCGGCTTTTGCATTAAAACCGCGGGCATAAAATTATTTTTACATATTGGTCGGCAGTACGCTGCCGCATTTGTTTCTTTTGTGCAATATTACCGAAAATTCATTTTATTCACAGAGTTAAATGCAACAGAGCACCGGCTTGATAAATGGCTTTTAAATCAACTTGACAATTTCTGCATATTTTAATATCGGGTATCATTATGAAAACAAACTTAAAATCTATATTAACAGCAATTGCAATTATAGGGATTATCGCAGCATTTTTCGCCTGCGGCAAAAAAAAGCATACAATTACTGTTGCCGGCTCGACCGCCTTCCAGCCGTTCGCCGAAAAGCTGGCTGACCAGTACATGCAGATTCATAATGATGTGAATGTTACCATACAGGGCGGCGGATCCGCCGTTGGGATCCAGTCGGCTTTATCCGGAGCAGCCCAGATAGGTATGGCGGATCTGGTCGAGTTGCCGTCCGAGGCAAAAGCGCTTTCTTCCGTTATCATCGCAAGGGACGGTATTGCTGTAATCGTGAATTTAAACAATAAAGTGAACAACCTGACTTTTCAGCAGATAAGGGATATTTACAACGGTAAAATCAGGAATTGGAAAAACGCGGGAGGCGTCGATCATCCGATAACGGTAATATCCCGCGAGGCAGGCTCCGGGACAAGATCATCATTCGAATCAATTATAAAAGATATAAAACTTACAGAGGAAGCCATAATCCAGGATTCGAACGGGACGGTGCGCGAAACGGTAATAAACGATGTCAATACGATTGGGTACATTTCACACGGTCTGATAAATGAAAAAATAAAACCTGTTTTAATAAACGGAATTGCCAGTACTTCGGAAGAAATAATAAAGGGAAAATATTCACTGGTAAGGCCGATTTACTTTTTAACTAAAGATACCCACGGGGATAAGATCAGAGAATTTATTGATTATATCCTTTCGAAGCAGGGACAGGAAACAATTAAACAGAATGGTTTAATACCTGCGAAATAGTATTTACATTATCCTTCATCAAAAAAATTATCCGATGATTTTTTTTAACGAGAAAAGAATATACAGACTATTGATGATAATAGCCTTATCCGCTATTGCCATGCTTCTTCTGATAGTCCTTTTTATTGTAAAAGAAGGTCTGCCTTTTATTTTTATAACCGGTATCAACGATTTTTTACTGTCTTCAGAATGGATGCCGGCTTCGGGCAAATTCGGGATATTCCCCATGATAGTCGGCTCTTTATGGGTTACTCTCGGGGCAATGCTGGTCGGAGTCCCGCTTGGCCTTGCGGGAGCCGTATTCATTTCAGAATTTATTCCCGGCTGGGCCATGAAAATTATTAAACCCACTATAGAGCTTCTGGCAGGTATTCCTTCAGTAGTTTACGGTTTTATCGGCGTAATGGTGCTTGCGCCTCTTATAAGGGAATATTTCGGCGGGCCGGGTCTTTCCATAAGTTCGGCTTCCGTAATTCTGGGTGTAATGATATTGCCGACAATACTAAGCATTTCCATTGATTCCATAAAGGCGGTACCGCGTTCTTACCGCGAAGGAGCGTTCGCTCTCGGCGCCACGCACTGGCAGACTATACACATGGTCGTGATACCAGCGGCACGTTCCGGGATTGTCGCCGGAATTATACTGGGACTGGGACGAGCGATCGGGGAAACGATGGCCGTAATTATGGTTGCCGGCAATGCCGTTAAGCTTCCCGGTTCGGCGCTTGATTCGGTCAGAACTTTAACGGCAAATATCGCTCTGGAAATGGGGTATGCAACAGGCAGGCACAGGGAAGCTCTTTTCGCTACCGGAGTAGTCCTTCTTGTTATAATCATGATCTTAAATTACATGGCATTAACAATCGTAAGAAAAGGGGTTAATAAATGATTATACACCCCAGATATACACAGGTACTGGCAATTTCTTTGCTTGTCTTGCTTACCATATTTACGCTAGCCATTCTTGTTTTTATAATTCTTTTTGTTTTCAGCAAGGGACTGCCTTACATAAGCTTTGATTTTCTTTTGTCAAACCCGATGGACATGGGAAAAGCCGGCGGAATTTTTCCGACTTTGATCGGTACGGTCATACTGCCGGTTTTTGCGATAACAATCGCAACGCCGTTAGGAGTCGGAACGGCCATATATCTTACCGAGTACACCAGGGAAAGCCGTATCACAAAAATAATTCGTTTCGGAGCGGATTGCCTGGCGGGCATACCTTCAATTATTTTCGGTTTATTCGGATTTATCTTTTTCGTTACCACGCTCGGAATGGGCTGGTCTATCATTTCCGGTTCGCTTACTCTTGCGTTCATGATATTGCCGACAATCATCAGGACAAGTGAAGAGGCGATCAAGGCTGTGCCTTATTCCTACAGAGAGGTCGGTTTTTCCCTTGGCGCCACATTATGGCAGACCGTAAGGAAGATAGTGCTGCCGAACGCGCTTCCGGGGATAGTTACGGGGATCATGCTGAGTATCGGCCGTTCGATCGGAGAAACGGCCGCAGTCATTTTTACAGCCGGTTCTTCATTAAGGCTGCCGGGTTCCATCTTCGACTCTATACGCACCATGTCGGTTCATTTTTACATTCTTGCACGCGAGGGTATTTCCAATCAGAATGCCTATGCGACAGCGACAGTGCTTATCATATCTATTCTGCTGATCAATCTTGTTTCTTATTGGGTCATGAACAGGTTTATTGCAAAAAAGACAAAATAACCTCATCCTCCTAACCTCCTTCTCCCGGGGGGAGAAGGAGGAATTACTCCCCCTCTCCCTTCTGGAGAGGGGGATGGGGGGTGAGGTTAAACGTTAAAAGACAAAATAAGTATGAATCAAAATAAAATTATCATAAATAACCTTAACGTATTTTGGAACAAATCGAGAGTGCTGCGTTCCATTAATATTGATATACAGGCCAATAAAATACTCGGGATTATAGGACCTTCGGGTTCCGGTAAAACTTTATTTTTGAGGGCGCTTAACAGGATGAACGACCTTGTCCCCGAGATCAGACATGAGGGCCAGATCCTTCTTGATGGAGAGGATATTTATCATCCTTCATGCGATGCCGTATCTGTAAGAAAAAGGGTCGGCATGGTATTTGCGCTCCCGGTGCCTTTACCCGCAAGCATTTACGATAATATTATTTTTAATCCCGCTCTATCCGGCATGCACGACAGAAAAAAACTCAATCTTCTGGTAGAGAGAAGCCTGAGATCGGCCTTTTTATGGGACGAAGTAAAGGACCGGCTTAAAAGCTCGGCAATGAGCCTGTCCGGCGGCCAGCAGCAGCGTCTTTGCCTGGCGCGCGTGCTGGCAATGGAACCGGAAGTAATTTTACTGGACGAGCCGTGCTCGGGACTTGATCCGATTTCTACTGCGGCCATTGAAGATGCGCTTAGGATACTGAAGAACGAATACACCATTATACTCGTGACGAACAACACAAAGCAGGCTGCGCGCGTTGCGGATAATACCGCTTTTTTCTTAATGAGCGAACTGATTGAATACGGGCAGACAGACCAGGTTTTTACGGTTCCGAAGGACAACCGCACGGATGATTACATCACCGGACGTTTCGGGTAAAGCAAATGCCAAAAAAGATAGAAATAAAAAAACTCGACCTTTATTACGGCAATTTTCAGGCTCTAAAATCCGTTAATATGGACGTTGAGGAAAATAATATTATCGGTCTGATAGGCCCGTCCGGGTGCGGCAAGTCTACATTGCTCAGGACCATTAACAGGATGAACGACCTGATCGAAGGAGTGAGGATAAAAGGGCAGATACTTCTCGACGGAATCGATATATACGGCAGCCAGCTGGAAATTTATGAGCTTAGAAAAAGAGTGGGCATGGTTTTTCAGCGGCCGAATCCGTTTCCGCTTTCCGTATTTGGCAACGTCGCATTCGGATTAAAGGTTGAAGGGTTCAATGATAAAAGAAAAACCGCTGACATAGTGGAAAAAAGCCTGCGATCTGCATGGCTCTGGGATGAGCTGAAAGACAAACTGGACGCGCCGGCGCTTGCTCTCCCGCTGTATCAGCAGCAGCGCCTTTGCATAGCAAGGCTTCTTGCCGTTCAGCCGGAGGTTATTCTTATGGATGAACCATGCTCGGCGCTTGATCCCATAGCAACAATGAAGGTCGAAGAACTTATGCTGGATTTGAAGAAAGAATATCATATAATAATAGTAACGCACAATATGCAGCAGGCCTCGCGGATATCCGATCTCTGCGGATATATGCTCCTCGGGGAGATGATAGAGTTCGGAAGAACTTCGGATATCTTCACTAATCCGAGAGATAAAAGGACTCAGGATTATATCACAGGACGATATGGTTAAAGATTCGAGTTTCTATAGTTTTATCAGGAGGAATTTCAATGGACAGACATTTTGTTGAGGAATTAAATTCTATAAAAAATTTATTGTTAAACATGGGCTCGATTGCTGAAACCATGGTGAATAAAGCAATTAAAGCCCTTATTGATAATGATGAAGGTATATTAAAAACCCTGAAAGAGGATGAAGAGAAAATAAACAGAATGGAAGTTGATATCGATGAATATTGCCTTAAGCTGATAGCTCTTCATCAGCCGGCGGCAAGCGATCTGCGTTTTCTACTGGGTATAATAAAAATAAATGCCGAACTGGAAAGAATTGCGGACCATACTGAAAATATCAGCAAAAATGTTTTTAAAGTACTGGAATGGGGAAAACTGAAGCCGTTTGTCGATATGCCGAAGATGGTCGAGATCGTAAGCATTATGTTCAGGGAAAGTCTTCATGCGTTTGTGAACATGGATGTCGATAAAGCCAGGAATATCCTGTACAGAGATGACCAGGTAGACCAGCTGCGGTATAAAATAATAGACGAGCTGAAGCAGCTTATGACGGAAGATCCCGCGAAAGTCAATCCCGCGATAAGCCTTATACTGATTGCGAACAACTTCGAAAAAATTGCGGATCATGCGACCAACATAGCGGAAGTTGTTATCTTTGTCGCTCAGGGCAAGGACGTCCGGCATCATTTCGAAGACCCGCTGATGTAGTTTAATATTATTTTGCCATCTCAATTGCTTTTAAAACGTCTTTCTCTGAATAAATATCTCTGAGGCATGCCGGCTCATAGAATTTACTGCCTGCGGGGAATACGGCAAGGAAAGGAATCGAGCGGCTGCCGAGCCTTGTTAGAAGTTCCGATGCTTCTGGATTTTCCCTTGTGAGATCTGCCGTTAACAGATCGATATTATTCCTCTTTATCGATCCGGCGACTTTTTCGGTATAAAGCGATGTTCTTTCCACGAATTTGCAGTTCGGGCACCAGTCTGCGGTAAAATCTACGATTGAAATTTTTCCATCCTCCCTGTTCTTGAATAAAATATCCAGGCTGAAGTTTTTTTTATCTGAATTTAAAAATTCTGTTCCGTCTTTTCTGGCACAAAAATAATTATATGACGCCGAATAACCCGCAATAATTATCAGTATTGCCGCGATCTTCGATATGATCCTGCTCTTTTTCGGCTTTATCAGCGAACCGAATTTCCCGTACTGCCAGAAAGCGATGCCTGTAAAAAGAAGGAACCAGAGGGTCGGGACAATCAGTCTTTGTTCAAGAATGCCGATGAGATATACGCATGTCCCCAGAAGAAGAAGCCCGATAACAGTTTCGAATGTGTTCATCCAGTCGCCGGGTTTGGGCAGGAATTTTAATAGTTTCGGATTTGCCGCTAAAATAATGTAGGGGACGGACATACCTATTCCTATGCTGATGAATACCATAAAGATTATATAATAAGGCTGGGTTGCAGACCATGCCAGCGTGCCGCCCAGGAAAGGGCCGCTGCACGGAGTGGCAAGCAAAGTTGCCATAAGCCCTTTTGAGTATGCATATGCGTATTTATTATTAGAGGATTCATGCGATGCCTTCGCGGCAAAGCCCGGGATATTCATCGTGAATACTCCGAACATCGAAAGGGATAATACAAAAACGACAGTCAGCATTATTATCAGAAAAAGGCTGTTCTGGAAAAGGCTTCCCCAGCTGTATCCCAGAGACGAGGCGAGTACGGCAAGCCCGCCGAAAGAAGAAATAATGCCCATCGCAAATGCCAGGCCCATCTTACGGATATCTTTTTTGCTGTTCCCCGAATATCTTACAAAATCCAGTATTTTTAAACTTACAACCGGAAGCACGCACGGGGTGAAGTTTAAAATGAAGCCGGCGATGAGCCCGAAAATGATCGCCTCAATAATATTTGTTACGTCAATAGTGGAAATAAATCTCGGTTTAATTGATGATATTTCCCGGTTGTATTTATTTTTCTTTTTAAAATCTTCATCTGGTTGAACATTATTTCCGCGTAAATTGAGACCGGAAGCGAAGTGCTGCTGACTGCTGTCGGAATTATCTCCTCCTGAACCGGAGATAACCCTGACGGGATATCTGAATGAAAATTCTTCGGGAGTGCATGCCCTGTCGGAGCAGACCAGCGCTTTAACAGAGACGGAAAGGAAATATTCCCCCTGTTTCGAATTATTTTTAACGGAAAATGGCAAATCTATTTTAGTGTCTTTCCTGTAAATCCAAACATAATCGGATTCGCCCCTGGGAGTGTGTTTTTCGGGCGTTGCAAAAATTGCGGATCGGAAAATGAAATCATCCGGATGTTTAATATCTATTGTTGTAGGGCGTCCAATCCCGGGACCTTTAGGATTTCCGTATATATAAAGATTATCGGGAATAATGATTTTTATTGTCAGAACATCCGAGTTCCCGGCATGTATTTCGCTTTTATTTTTTAAAGCTGTGATTTTGAGATATTTGGGGTTGTCGGAGTTTACTCCGTCAGCGCTGAATAATACTGAAATAAAAGCAATTAAAAGAAACTTAATTTTCATTTTTTATGATTACAATCTCCTCTCAATTAGAAGCTATATTAAAATTATAATCTTTTATTCGAAATTAATAATAAATTGAAGTAAATTACAAAATGTTTTGAGGACATCTTTCAGACCTGATGCAAAAACTTTCAGAAGCGTTAATATTAACCAGGAAGGTATCCCGCAGAAAATTTTGTAATGTACTTCAATTTATTTAAGAGCATAACTTAATTTTGAGATAACCTGTAATAATATTTGACGGCAGTTGCTGTTAAAAGTCCAGCTAAAAAATAGCTTTACTGCAAAAAGAAACTTTTATAAACTGATAGCTCATATTAATTTAATCGGTACCTGGAGGATGATCCGGTTTATCAAAGTAAAACAACGTTTCCCTTCCAACCCGCGGCCGGGAGAGAAACCATTGTTAACAATGAACTGATCAGGATAAATAATGAATAATACAAACAGATCTCTTTATAGCGGATGGGCGTTCAGGCTTATCATAATAAACGTTCTTATATATTTAATACAATTTTTTACGGAACAGTACCGCGTGACCTATCTATTGCAGGGAATAAGCCGCCAGGGACTTTCGGTTATCACTTTTTACATGGGCCTTACGCCATCCCTGATAGTGCAAAAAGGATATATATGGCAGATTTTTTCGTATATGTTTTTACATGATATTGGTAATTTTCTTCATCTTTTTTTCAATATGTATGCCTTGCTAATCTTCGGAACCCCTGTTGAACATGAGTGGGGAAGTAAAAAATTCTTCATTTACTATCTGTTCTGCGGTACATTCGCAGGGGTTACAATTTTTATAATGAATTTTATTGATCAGGGGATCGGCTATTTTGTTCCCACGATTGGCGCATCGGGCGCCATTTTCGGCTTGCTGCTCGCATTCGGCATACTTTTCCCCAATGTAGAGCTTCTTCTTTTTTTTATCATCCCGATAAGGGCTAAATATTTAGTCATCCTTTACGCCGGCATTGAGATTTTTTTTGAAATTTCCGGCAGCAACAGCACTGTTTCGCATATCGGGCATCTGGGAGGGCTGGCAGGAGGGCTATTATATTTTCTCTTTATTAACAGAAGGGCGATTAAGTTTAAATTACAAAAAGGTAAACTATTAAAACTGAATAAACCCGTAAAAGAAAATCCCAAAGCTAAGAGCCATGCAGAAACACCGGATATTAATAATATTTCTCTGCAAATCAGTATCCTTAAAAAATTAAAGGATTCGGGTTATGAATCCCTTAACGACGATGAGATTCAATATATCAAATATATTGAAATAATGACGGAAGATTTCGATGAAAGCGTGCTCTGCAATGAAGATGATCTGAATATAGACGACGAACACTGTAAAAACTGTAATTATTTTAACTCATGCTTTATCAGAGAAGTGAAAAAATATATGGGGAAATGATCAATTATACCTGGAAGTCAACTTGAAATTATAAATTCATATAATTGATTGACGATCCATATAATTTATCAAAGGATTAAATATAATTTTAAGATGGCTTCTGATTATTTTCAATAAAAAATATTGACACTGGAATGATTTTATTTTGAATTATATATAAGCAGAAAATTTCGATTCTGTATAATTAAGCCAAGTTGACTCAATTCTATTTAATTATGAACATTGGCTATAAAATGATCAAATTATGAATTTCAAGGAATATTTAAATATATAATAACAGGAGCTGTAATATGACAAAGAGAGTTTATTCGTTTGGATATCGTATAACTGAAGGTAATGCAGGAATGAAAAATCTGCTGGGCGGCAAAGGCGCAAATCTGGCGGAGATGTCTAATCTTGGGATACCTGTGCCTGCAGGCTTTACAATCACGACCGATGTTTGCTCTGAATTCTATAATAATAACAGACGCTTTCCGAAGGAACTGAGTAAAGAAGTCGATAAAGCCGTAAAAAGCGTTGAAAAAATAATGGGCGCAAAATTCGGCGACCCGGAAAATCCCCTTCTTGTTTCCGTCCGTTCCGGAGCGCGCGCTTCAATGCCCGGTATGATGGATACGGTTCTTAATCTCGGGCTTAACGAGGATACAATAGAGGGTGTAATTAAAAAATCCGGCAACGAAAGATTCGCATGGGATTCCTACAGAAGATTTGTGCAGATGTACGGCGATGTTGTGCTGGGTTTAAAGCCGGTCAACAAGGAGGATATCGATCCGTTTGAAGAAGTGATGGATAAACTCAAGGAAGAGAAAGGCGCAAAGGCAGACCTTGATCTTACCGTGAATGATTTAAAGGAACTTGTGCGCAGATTTAAAGCGCTCATTAAGACAAGGCTCGGCATGGATTTCCCTTCGGATGCCAATGAACAGCTATGGGGGTCCATCGGGGCCGTTTTCGGGTCATGGAACAATGAAAGGGCCATTCTTTACAGGAAGATGAACGGCATCGAGGACAGCTGGGGCACGGCGGTAAACGTGCAGGCAATGGTATTCGGCAATATGGGCGATCAGTGCGCGACCGGCGTGGCGTTCACCAGGGATCCTGCAACCGGCGACAGGCGTTTTTACGGAGAGTATCTTATCAACGCGCAGGGCGAGGATGTTGTTGCCGGGATAAGGACTCCCCAGCAGGTAACTCTTGAAGGCTCACGCAGCTGGGCCAGGAACAACAATGTGTCGGAGGAAGACAGGAAAAGGAAATATCCTTCGCTTGAAGAATATATGCCGGAAGTATATCAGGAACTCGTCAGGGTATACCAGAAACTTGAAAAACACTATACCGACATGCAGGATATAGAGTTCACGATCCAGGACAGAAAACTATGGATGCTGCAGACCCGCAACGGCAAGAGAACAGCCGCCGCTGCCGTGAAGATAGCTGTCGATATGGTGAAGGAAAAATTGATAAGTAAGAAAATCGCGTTACTTCGCATTCAGCCCGATTCGCTCGATCAGCTTCTTCATCCTACATTTGACCCGAAGGCTGAAAGAAAAGTGATCACAAAGGGATTGCCCGCTTCGCCCGGCGCCGCCACCGGCAGGATAGTATTCAACGCGGAAGAAGCGGACACGTGGAACGCTCGGGGCGAACGCGTAATACTTGTAAGGATCGAAACGTCTCCTGAGGATCTTAAAGGCATGTCCGCTGCCCAGGGCATTCTGACGCAGAGAGGCGGACAGACTTCGCACGCAGCTGTTGTCGCCAGAGGGATGGGCAAATGCTGCGTTTCCGGCTGCGGCGAACTCGAGATCGATTATTCCAGAAAAGAAATGAAAATAAAAGATGTTGTATTGAAAGAAGGGGATTACATCTCTCTTGACGGATCGACAGGCGAAGTGATGTCAGGCGAAGTTAAGACTGTTGAAGCCGAACTTTCGGGCGATTTCGGGATTATAATGCAGTGGGCCGATGAATTTAAAAAGCTCGGTGTGAGAACCAACGCAGACACTCCGCATGACGCCGGAGTAGCGAGGAATTTCGGCGCGCAGGGCATAGGGCTTTGCCGCACGGAACACATGTTTTTTGAAGGCGACAGAATAAAAGCGATGCGCGAAATGATCCTTGCGGGCACCCTTGAAGGGAGAAAAAAAGCTCTTGCAAAGCTTCTTCCGATGCAGAGGGACGATTTTTACGGCATGTTGAAAGCCATGGAAGGATACGGCGTAACGATAAGGCTTCTCGATCCTCCGCTGCATGAATTTGTACCGCATGAAGAGGCAAATCAGAGAGAGATGGCGATGGAACTGGGAATAACGCCGGAAGCCGTTAAAGCTAAGGTAGACTCCCTGCACGAGTTCAATCCCATGCTGGGGCACAGGGGATGCAGGCTCGGAATAACATATCCGGAAATTACCGAAATGCAGGCGCGCGCTATATTCGAAGCCGCATGCAGACTTAAGAAAGAAGGCGTTGACGTTAAACCGGAAGTAATGGTGCCGCTTGTCGGAAGCGTAAAAGAGCTTGCCATGCAAAAAGAAATCATTGTAAAGACGGCAGAGCAGGTGATGAAAGAGATGGGTATTAAAGTGGACTATCTGGTCGGCACAATGATAGAAGTTCCAAGAGCCGCCGTAACAGCGGACGAGATCGCTGAAGAAGCAGAGTTCTTCTCATTCGGCACGAACGACCTTACTCAGATGACCTTCGGGTTCAGCAGGGACGATTCCGGAAGCTTTTTACCCGAGTATGTGAACAAAAAAATACTGCCAAACGATCCTTTCAGAATTCTCGACAGGAACGGAGTGGGCCAGCTTGTCAGGCTGGGTGTAGCAAAAGGCAGGAGCCGGAGATCTAATCTCAAAATCGGCATATGCGGAGAGCACGGCGGGGAGCCGAGCTCTGTCGAATTCTGCCATATGGCCGGACTTAATTACGTCAGCTGTTCGCCGTTCAGGGTCCCGATCGCCAGGCTAGCTGCTGCGCAGGCAGCCGTCAATGATTCAGGCGGAGATTCCGCGAAAAAAAGCAAAGTAAAAAAATCGGCGAAAAAATCGATAAAAGGCAAATCCGCTAAAGGCAAAAAACCTAAAAAAAATAAAAAAATAAAAAAGCCGGTCAAGAGAGCGAAAAAGTGAAAAAAATAATATTATTAATTATTTTTCTTTTCTTTTTTAATGCCATGCTTCCAGCTTCATATAAAGACGCGTTGTCTTTATATGAAGAGAAGAAATACAGGGAGTCGCTCGCTACAATAGCCCGCGAACTTGATCCGAAAAAAGACCTGGAAAGCAATTCTTTCAATTATGACCTGAGGTTTCTCGCAGCGCATAATCACTGGAAAACCGGTAATCTGCAGGCTGCGATAGGCCATTTCAGAAGATGCGCCGAAATTAAAAAGAATTCAGCCGACCCGCTGATCGATCTTGCTCTCATGATGCTCGAAAGCAAAAGATACGGCGATGCTAATTATTTTGCGATCTCCGCTCTTAAAATTTCGGAAAACCAGATCCCATATTATATTCTCGGAAAATCGGCAATGAAGCTTGGAAATTATTATAAAGCGAAGGAATATTTCGAGAAAGCCATCTCCATTGACCCGGAATTCTGGATCGCATATAATGATCTCGGTATTATTTTGATAGAGCTCAGAAAATTCAGCGAAGCAAATACCGCCTTTTCCGCCGCTCTTTCGGTAATGCCGGGATCGGCCGAGATCCAGAATAATATCGGCATGAGCCTTGAAAGAATGAACAAGCTCGATGAAGCTCTTAATTATTATAACAGGGCATATGAAAAAAATTCGGCTAATCCCGTAATTCAGGCAAATATTATCCGCATAAAGGTAAAGATCGCAGCTGTTAAGAGAGGATAAGAATTGAGATATAATTTAGAGCGCATCCCAAAACCTATTTAAAGTAAAAGGTAATCAATAGCAATATCAATACTATCTATAATTTCCGAGGACTGTCTGAGGCCGAAGGCCGGGTTCCGCAGGAAATTACAGATAGTATTGATATTGCTCAGCACGCATAATACTGAGCAGAAATACGAATTGAACCATCAATGATTGGTTTTGAGACGCACTCTTAATTTGAAAAAGCATATCCTGCAGTTATAATCACGCTGTAGGTGTCTAAAGTAGCCGAGCTGCCCGCGGAATATTTTCTGCCTGTCTGGGGATTTGTTAAATCGAATCCTTTGTCGAATTTTAGTTTGTTCCTGATCAATTCGCCTCCGATCGATACGTAAAGCCCGCCGGTAAAATAAATAGTGCAATTTAATTCGGCGCCATAAGATAATCCGTTTGAATTTCTGTGTGTGTCGCCTGCGTATTTTACAGGATTAGCGGGATCGTAACTCTGAAGTATTTTTTTTGCGACAGGGGTGGCATCGTACTTGGCGAAAGAGTAACCGATAAGAGGGATCAAAACAAAATCCCATGTGCTTCGTGAGGTTGCGTGAATGGCGGGGCCCAGATAAAAAGCGAAATCCTTGTATAAATAACCTTTCCAGTTCTCGTATTCAGATCCGAAACTCGTGCTCTGGACAAGATATGTCCGCCTGAAGCGCAAATGAGCGCCCAGGTGGTCTATTGGAATATATTCCGCCGAAATTCCCAAAGCATATGATTGATGCGATACCTGCAAAGACTTACTGATACCGTTTTCGAATGTGTAATAAGAGCCCTGCAGAAAGTCATTTTCGGCGTCTATTAGTTCGCTTTTTGGCCAGCCGAACGCAAAAAATGCTCCCACCAGTATTTGCCCTTCATGTGCGCCTTCAGGGGGTTTATCCAGTTCGTCAAACTCCGATCCGCGTACGGCATTTACGAATATCAGGTTTGATAAAATAAAAAGCCCGAGAAAAATTCTTTTTATCATAATCTATGAAAGTTCCCTTTGGATACAGGCTTGCCGTATATTTAAATATTCAGTGAATCCAGTATATAAAGGGAATAGTGAGCGGTAAATATATTGTTGTCAAATATAATAAAAAACAACTTTACTATTTTTTTAATTTATGCCTATAGATGTCCAGATATTATTAATAAAAAATAATTTATGAAGATATTGATAATTAACTATGAATATCCTCCGCTTGGAGGCGGCGGAGGAGTGGCAACACGCGATCTTGCCGTTGAATGGGCAAAACATGCCAGTGTGGACGTAATTACTTCATCTTTCAAAGGATTAAAGAAATACGAGAGAGCTGATAACGTTAATATATACCGGGTAAAAATTCTATTCAGAAAATCGAGGGATGCCGCGACATTTATTTCTATGCTGACTTATCTTCCGGGTGCCTTTTTCAAAGGAATACGGCTCATTCGGAAAAACAGATATTCGGTCATCAATACACATTTCGTTCTGCCATCCGGCCCTGTCGGATTTCTGCTGGGCAGAATATTCCGTATTCCGAACGTCGTTTCCATGCACGGCGGCGAGATCTATGATCCGAGCAAAAAAATGTCCCCTCATAAAAGCAGGATATGGTCTGCAATCGTGAGATTTCTTTTAAACAGGGCGGACTCGCTTGTCGCGCAATCGAGCAACACTGCGGACAACGCTGTTAAATATTATAAACCGGATAAAAAAATTCATATAATTCCTTTACCGTTTCATCCACCGAACATTTCAAAGGTTACAAGAAAGGAACTGAATATTGCCGATGACGATTTTATTCTGGTAACATGCGGAAGGCTTGTAAAAAGAAAAGCGATCGACATACTGATAAGGGCATTAAACAAAATCCCTTCGGAAAAATTCAAGCTGTACATTATGGGGGATGGACCGGAAAGAGAAAATCTGGAAAGAATCGTCCGCAAACTCGGACTCAATAATAAAGTTTTTTTTCTTGGTTTTGTCAACGATGAGGAAAAATATAAATATTTGAATATTTCCGATGTTTTTGCTCTGACATCGATGCACGAAGGATTCGGAATTGTTTTTATGGAAGCCATGTTCTGCGGACTGCCTGTAATTTGTACAAATGAAGGCGGGCAGATTGATTTTTTAAAAAATCGCGAAAATGCTCTTTTAATAAATGTCGGCGATATTGAGGCCTGCGCGGATGCGATACTTCTTTTGCATAAAGATAAAAAGCTACATAAGAGATTGTCTTCCAATAACAGAATAAAAGTAAAGGAATTTTTTGCTGGAAAAATTGCCGACCGTTATATTAAAATATTCAGCGATCTAGCTTCTGGAGAAAATATTGGGAACTAATATCGGTTTGTTATCGAACAACACTGAGCTTGCGGATTCTTTTAAAGACAATCTGCCGGAATATAGCGTAAAGATTTATAAATCGCTGGACTCCATGAAGTCGGAAGACATAATTATTTTTTCAGTCGATTCGGATTATTTTAAATCGATTGAAAGCGCGCAATTTCATCTTTCAAGGATCAGAAAAAAACTTCATGATATTCCCGTTCTTTTAGTCCTGACGACAAGCACAATATTTGCGCTCGATTTTGAATGGTTTTTTGATGATTTTATCCTCTATCCGTTCAGGAAGGAGGAGCTTAACATGCGCATTAAGAAATTTTTGTGGGGTAAAAATTATCCGGCGATTGAAGATGTCATAGTAATCGGCCACATTAAAATAAACCTCAAGGAATATTCCGTTTATATAAAAAATTTGAAACAGGATTTCACTTATAAGGAATTCGAGCTTTTAAGGCTCTTCGCCGAGAATAAGGGAGTTGTGTTTTCGAGGAAGGAACTTCTTAACAGGATCTGGGGGATGGATTATATCGGAGGCACACGGACGGTGGATGTACATATCAGAAGACTTCGCGGCAAGCTTGGCGATGAGTTCAATTCCATAATAGAGA
Source organism: uncultured Leptospirales bacterium (assembly GCA_964626055.1). Lineage (GTDB taxonomy): Bacteria > Spirochaetota > UBA4802 > UBA4802 > JAFGDQ01 > JAFGSG01. The sequence goes on along the minus strand of CAZVDF010000001.1, from coordinate 121,458 downwards.
CCGTGCGCAATGTGGGATACAGATGCATGGCATAAACGGGAAAGAAAATTGCTTGATATTTTTCCGGCATGCAATAAATGTTACCGCTCAGTAATTTAGAGCAAAAAAAGAGATTTTAATTTAAGAAAATGATTGAAGTTGATAATCCCGTCCCGGGTATAGCCGGGGATTTTTTATCTTATCGACTTTCCTTCATGGAGTAAATCAATCGCACGTTCGATTCATGTAAGCTGAGAGGACACCTTATGACTCAAGAGAAAAAACTGGAGCATATACTGGATATCGCTCTGAGTGAAGATTTGACTGGCTATGAGAAAGTTCTGAAAGCGCTCAAAAAGAAACTGCCTTTGTTTGTGGGAACGAGCAGAGTGGCTCTGGCATTGCTGAAAGATATGCTCGGAGACGTTTCGAAGATCGACCTCAATTTGAAAGACAGATCAAAAAAATCCCAGACCGGAAAAATTTATTTTGAAGATATAAAAAACGGCAAAGCCAGGCTTTTCATCAACATCGGGAAGAATCACCGCCTTTCCCCGGGCGATCTCATTAGAGAGATAGTCAAAAAGACCGGCATTGAAGGAAAACAGATAGGCAAGATCGATATATATTCTACATATTCTTTCTTTGAAGTTCCTGAACAGTTCGCTGAAATGGTTCTTGTCTCTCTTGATAAGACAAGAATAAGAGGCGTTCCGATTGTAGTTGAGCCTGCGAAAAAGAAAAAAAATGACAAATGATCCGGATGGATTAAATATTTCTGAATCGCAATGCCCTCTGTGTTTTTCCGCAGAGAATAAAGAGATATATGACAATCATATATCTCTTTTTAAATGCAGGGGATGCGGAATTATATTCAACGGCAGACACAGGCAAATTGATTATAACGACGATTATTTTACCGATCAGTATAAAAAGCAATACGGAAAGACATATTTGGAGGATTTTGAAAATATTTACGCCGCTTCGAAGAGCAGAATCTCCAGAATTAAAAATATAAAAAAGGATATTGATACAGCCAGATTGCTGGAAATAGGTTCCGCAATGGGCTTTTTTTTAAAAGCGGCGCTGGATTCCGGGATAAGAGATGTTCTTGGGATTGAAATATCCGGGTATGCCGCAAAATATTGCGCTGAAAAATTACAGATAAATGTCTTCAACTCCTCTTTTTATAATGCTGATATCAAAGGACGGTTCGATATAATAACTGCCTGGTATTTTTTAGAGCATGCCTGCGATTCTTCATCCGTTTTTAAAGCGATCTATGACTCTTTAAACTCAGGCGGTATTTTTGCATTTTCCGCTCCCTCATTTTTCGGACCGCAGTATATGTTTGATCGAATCGGGTGGTTTAACGCGCACCCTGCGGATCACAGGATAGATTTTTCTCCGGGAACTGTGAAAAAAATTTTAAAAAATATCGGCTTCAGAAAAATTTTCGTTTTCCCGGGGGGGGTACATCCTGAAAGGGTGATCGGCAGAGATTCAATATTTTTTAAGCCATTCGCAAAATTATTTATCATATTTTCCAGATTATCATCATTTTCAGATACGATCGAAGTTTATGCCGTGAAATAGAAAACATATTTATGCCGGCAAATTTTTAAGTTCCCCGTGAACAATTGCTTTTCTCGCTAAAAATTGTATTGACAATAGAAAATCACATTATTTATATTATAATGAGATAATTATTAATATTTTTTTAATTTTTTAAAAAAGTGCTTTATTCTTGGGATGCCGCAATAATTATGGCATAATTTGGAGCAGTTTATCGTTGATCGAAGAAATTAATTGTTTTTGGTATATAAATAACAAAAGGAAAGGCAGATGAAAAGGACATTTCAACCGAGTAAAATTAAAAGGAACCGGACACACGGATTCCGGTCGAGAATGAGCACTCCGGAAGGGAGAGAGGTATTAAAAAGAAGAAGGAGAAAGGGAAGATATAAATTAACTGTTTCAGATGAAAAAGAAAAGATTTAATTTGTGAAGAGATATCAATCTTTAAAAGGGAGAAAGGAATTCTGGGAGGTTTTAAAAAAAGGAAGAAGGTTTTACGATAGAGATATTCAGATTATTGTCTATTATGCAGCTGGCTGTGAAGATTTTTTTAATAAAAGTAATAATACTCCTTTAAATATGGCAAAGGTGGGGATACAAATTCGGAAGAATTACGGAAATTCTGTTTTAAGGAACATGGCAAAGAGACGTATCAGAGCGATTTGTCGCGAATTACTTCGAGGAGTAAATAATAATTTTTACATCATAATCAGGCCGTTGGAAAATTTTAAGAATTTAAGGTATGCGGATTCGCAGAAATTATTAAAGCAGCTTTTTAATAAAGCGGGAGTCATCAGTTGAATTTAATAATATTAATTAAAAACGCCGCTATAATGATATGTATTGGTGCAATTAAGATATATAAGCTATTTTTGTCTCCTGTTTTACCTTCTTCCTGCAGGTTTTATCCTTCATGTTCTTCATATGCGATTATCGCATTGAAAAAACATGGGCTTTTAAAGGGCCTGTTCCTGTCTTTTAAAAGAATATTACGCTGTCATCCTTTTTGCGATGGTGGATTGGACCTGCCGTGAAACGCCCTGCTTTTCCCGGGGTTGTCTCTTCTTTTCAATTTCATCATGTAACTTTTTAAAATAAAGATGCAGTTTGAACTGTTTATTATTCACTATTTCCCAGTGTTTTAACTTTTTTGAAATATGATTATCAAAGGTAAGAATTATGGATGTTAAAAGAATGATCATTGCAGTTGTTTTATCGCTCGCGGTCTGGTTTGTATGGATTCGCTTTTTTAACCCGGCCGTTCCGGAAAAAGAAAACCAGGTTTCCCAGCCTCAGAAGGAAACTGTTGTGGAAAAAAAGCAGACCGCAGGCATTCCGGCTGAAATTAAGGTCGTTGGGCAGAGAGCTGACAGGGAAACCGAAGTGGAAGTCGCGACAAGTAAATACAAAGTTGCCCTTTCCAGCAAAGGCGGTTCGATTAAAAATTTTAATTATAAAGAAAGGGATGTTGAACTTGTTGTAAACAAAAATAAGTCCGGCGCGAAGGGAGTTTTCGATTTTTCAGTATATCTGAGCAGGGAAGAGTTTGAGCATGGAAATGCTCTTGAAAATACGATCTGGAATTACACCAGGATATCGGATAATGCAATAAAATTCAGCACAAATATTTCCGTAGACGGAAAACCTGCTCTGCTGGAAAAAACATACACATTTCTCGATAATAATTATTATTTCAATATCGAATATAATATAAGAAATCTCGGAAATAGGACGATTTCATTCCCTAACGGTAACATAATAATATCCCCGGGGGATTTCCTCGGCCCTGATATGGATTTTGATAACACATATAATAAATTAAATCAGGTTTATTATTTAAATAATGAATTAATGAAATGCGAAAAAGGCGGAGGATTTTTTTCAAAGGCAGAGGATTATAAAATAGAAAACGGCGAGATCAAATGGGCAGGAATAATGAGCAGATATTTTTTGCTTATAATGCTGCCTGAAAATTTCAACGGAACTGGCGTTATCTGCGATACAAGAATTGATAAAGGACATAAAGCCGGGATGTATATTTCTGCCGACAAAATTGAACCCGGACAAAAGCTGGCCAAATCATTTAAAGTTTACGCCGGTGAAAAGAACAAGGATATACTGGCTGCAGTCGATGTAAATTTGAAAGACGCGGCGGACGTCAGCAAATGGATTGAACCTATCAGGGATTTTCTTCTCTGGTGTCTGCTGAATATAAACAAGGTTATCGGCAATATAGGCTGGTCTCTGGTCATTTTTTCGATACTTTCCAAAATAGTATTAATGCCCCTGACGATTAAATCTACAAATTCAATGCAAAGGATGCAGGCGCTTACGCCGAAAATGAATGAGCTCAAGGAAAAATACAAGGGCAAACCGGATGTGCTTAATAAAGAGATGATGAAGCTGTACAAGGCTAATAAAGTCAATCCGCTGGGCGGCTGCCTTCCCATGCTACTTCAGATGCCTTTCTTTTTTGCCCTCTGGAGCGCTCTTATAAACTCCATCGATCTGTGGCAGGCTCCGTTTATTTTCTGGATGAAGGATCTTTCATTGCCGGATACGGTAGCGGTAATTCCGTTTATCAATATCAATTTAAATATTTTACCGTTAATAATGACCGCTACTTCTTTCTACCAGCAAAAGCTCATGCCTTCTGCTGCGGGCGGACAGCAGCAAAAGATGATGATGCTGATGCCGCTTGTTTTTATTGTGATATTCTGGAATATGCCGTCCGGCCTTGTGCTTTACTGGACATTGCAGAATATAATGCAGATTCTGCATCAGTTGTATACAAACAGCAAGGTTAAGCCTGCTGCTGCATAAAGAGTCATAATTGATCAGGATTTCATCAAAACGGATATTTTTTTAACCTGGTATAAATTTTGTTAAGTTAAGCAGCGTATCTATTGCTTGAGTAATGAAAATAATATAAATATAATACGGAGGTTATTAATTTATAAAAAAGAAATACGTTATATAGAAATTAATTATAACGAGGAGGTTTTACATGAACGTATTAGAGGTTGAAGGGAAAACAATTGACGATGCTACAAAAAAGGCATTAAATGAGCTGGGAATCGACGATGCCTCCGAAGTAAGGATAGAAGTTGTAGATGAAGGGAAGAGCGGGATCTTCGGATTCGGCGTTTCAAGGCAGGCAAAGATCAGAGTATATTACAGCGATTCGGATACTGAATTAATAAGCTTTGCCAGGGACATTTTAATAAACATCATTAATAAAATGGGGATTGAGGTTAAAATAAAGGATATTGTTGAAGGATCGAACAGAATATATATTGAAATGGACAGCGAACAATCGGGATTAATCATAGGAAAACAGGGCAAGACCCTGGAAGCCCTTCAGTTCCTTTTGAACCTGATCGTTTCGAACAAAATCCAGAGCGATAAAAAGATTATTCTTGATATTGAATCGTACAGGGAGAAAAGAGAAAAAGCATTAAGAAGACTTTCCAAAGATATTGCCCATAAAGTAATAAAAACCGGGAAGCCGTGGACTCTGGAGCCTATGAACCCGTTTGAAAGAAGGCTTATCCATCTCACTTTGCAGAATGACTCGCGCGTTTCTACCAAAAGCGAAGGGGAGGGGATTTACAGAAAGGTGAAGGTTTCTCCGACTTCGCGAAGGTGATACAAATGCCGGAAGACACTATCTGCGCTTCTGCAACTCCTCCCATCAATTCGCCAATTTCCATAATCAGGATCAGCGGCCCCGATACTCTCGGGGCTGTTATGTCTGTATTTAACCGGCCGGATAAAATTAAGCACAGATACGCTGCTTACGGCACTATTGTTCAAAATAATGAATATATTGATGATGTCATTCTTACATACTATAAGACGCCTGACAGTTTTACCGGCGAGGATATGGCGGAGATATCGTGCCACGGAAATCCGATAGTGGTAAGAAAATTAATAAAGATTTTATGCGACAGGGGTTTGAGAATAGCGGAACCGGGCGAATTCAGCAGGCGCGCTTTCCTGAACGGGAAGATCGATCTGACTGAAGCGGAGGCAATTAATCATATTATTACGGCAAAAAGCAGCTGGGAAGTTTCCTCGGCGATCAGGGAAATGCACGGAGCTTTGCGGATGATTATTCACCGGATCAAAGAGCGCGTTATTCGGCTAAAGGCGGACATTGAATCAGGCATTGACTTCAGCCAGGAGGAGATTGAGTTTGTTTCACATAAAGAAGCGCTCGAGCGGGTGCATGAAATAAACGATCTAATTGCCGATCTTTTCAGGAGATGCAGAATAGGCGAGAAAATATCGCACGGGATCGAGGTCCCGATAGTAGGCAGGCCCAATGTCGGGAAATCCAGCATACTTAATCTTATTCTGAACAGGGAGAGGGCAATTGTTTCCGATATTCCCGGGACTACCCGCGACCTTATTGGAGAGATAGTCCAGTTTGCCGGGCTGCCCGTGCATCTCATCGATACTGCCGGCATAACAGAGGCGGATTCCGAAATCGAGCGGATAGGAATAGAGCTTTCTCGAAAAAAAATAGAGACTGCGCCTGTAGTAATTTTCGTGATTGAAGCGGATCCTGGCGTTACGGAAGCGGACAACGCCATATTTAAAAGCTTAAAAATTAAAAAGCATATTGTCCTCGCGAATAAAGCCGATCTTACCGACAGATGCGATTCGGATTCGTTCAAACAATTCGGTAATGTGATTTTTTTCTCTGCCAAATCCGGGCAGGGACTTGCGGAACTTGAAAGCGAGCTAAGTAAATTACTGCAAAACGAATTCGTAGACTACGAAAATTCATTCGTAGCCGATATGCGCGTCATAGGGATACTTGAAAAAGCTCTGTCCGATATTGAAGCGTGCAAAAATATTCTGCGCGTAAAAGAGCAGCCCGAGATCGTCGCTTTTGAGCTGCAGACCCTGATCGACACTCTTTCCGGGATCACAGGGGAAATATCTCCGGACAGCATACTCGATTCCATCTTCAGCAGATTCTGTATTGGAAAGTAAAATAATTTTATTTTTGACTTAAATATAAATACATATAAAATAGTATTTAAAGATGTCTTTCGATTATGAGGCGCCTTTATGAATAATTCGAAAAAAGCTCTCGTTGTAATTGATGTTCAAAATGACTTTTGTCCCGGCGGGGCGCTTGCCGTAAATGACGGAGATAAGATAGTACCGGTCATCAATGGCATTATGGACAAATTCGACACAGTAATAGGCACTCAGGACTGGCATCCGCAAAGCCATCTTTCGTTCGCTTCCGTGCACAAAGGGAAAAATATCTACGATCAGATGAATGCCAACGGCATTATGCAGACTCTCTGGCCAGATCATTGCGTTCAGGGAACACGCGGAGCCGATTTCCATAAAGATATAAACAGTATTAAATTCAATTGCATTATCCGTAAAGGAACAGATCCGAGTATAGATTCTTATTCTGCATTTCTTGAGAATGATAAAAGGAAAGAGACCGGGCTTCATGGATATCTAAACGCTCTTGGTATAAAAAATGTATATCTTTGCGGGCTGGCGACCGATTACTGCGTATATTTTTCCGCAATGGATTCGGTAAAATACGGATTTAACACTGCAGTTCTTATCAATGCATGCAGGGGGATAAATGTTCCGGAAGGCAGCATTGATAAATGTGTAAAAGAAATGAAAAGCGCCGGGATCAGAATAATTGAAACCGGAGATTTGTAAGCAAAAGCCTTATTTAAACAATAGATATATATTATTAACGATAAATTGGAATACATCATAAAATTTTTGAGGACGCCTTTCAGACCTGATGCAACAGCATCCTAAAACATTAAAAGCTAACCAGGGAGGTCTGATTCCGGAGAAAACTTTATGATGTATTTCAATTTATCAGCAAATTGAATTTTTTTATGAGACGCACACTTAATAAACCGGTGGTGTACTGATGACGTACGGCAATCTCTCTCTTCTGACCGACTTTTACGAACTGACCATGATGCAGGGGTATTTTTTCAAATCCCCTGATGAAGAAGGCGTATTTGAGATGTTTTTCAGGTATCAGCCTTTTAACGGCGGGTATTCGATTTTTGCCGGGCTTGACCCGCTGCTGGATGCTATAGGGGAATTAAAATTCAGCGATGATGATCTCAGGTATCTGGAATCGCAGGCGCTCTTTAAAAAAGAATTCATCGATTACCTGTCCGGATTTAAATTTAACGGCGATGTTTACAGCATAAAGGAAGGCACAGTTGTTTTTCCGAAAGAGCCGCTTATGCGGATTTCGGGCAACCTTGTTGAGATACAGCTTATTGAAAGCATCGTACTGAACTTTTTGAACTTCCAGACTCTTATAGCCACAAAGAGCGCGCGCATATCCGATACGGCAGACGGGAAATCCATACTGGAATTCGGGCTGAGAAGAGCGCAGGGTATCGACGGCGCTCTTTCGGCAGCGCGCGCCGCTTTTATAGGCGGCGCTTCGGCGACATCAAACACCCTTGCAGGGAAGATTTACGGGATTCCGGTCAGCGGCACAATGGCTCACAGCTGGGTAATGGCCGCGGAGAACGAGCTGGAGGCGTTCCGTAAATACGCTGAAATTTATCCAGACAGGTGCGTGCTGCTTGTGGATACCATCGATACGCTTAAATCCGGAATTCCGAATGCAATAACCGTGTTTAAAGAACTTAAAAACAAGCAACCGTCCCTTATTGGCATTCGCATAGACAGCGGCGATCTTGAGTATCTCAGTATGGAAGCCAGAAAGATGTTCGATGAAGCAGGCCTTGCAGAAGTGAAGATATTTATTTCGAGCGATATTGACGAATGGGTCATCAGGCAGATAAAAAGCAGTGGGGCCCCTATCGACGCGTGGGGGATCGGCACAAGGCTAGTCACGGGAGGCAATGACCCGGCTCTTCCGGGCGTATATAAGATAGTCGCCCGAAAGAAAGGCGGTGCGATCAGGCCGTGCATAAAAATATCCAACCAGTCCGAAAAGATAACGAATCCCGGAGTAAAAAATGTTATGAGATTCTATCGCGGCAAAAATATGCTTTGCGATCTGTTATATCTGGAGGAAGAGGAGGCTGTTTTAAAAGAGAGGATAATCGGCAAAGAATACATCAGGTTCAATCACCCCTCGACCGATTATGCGGGATTTGTGCTTAAATTTTATGACTGCGCCGAACCTCTCCTTGTAAAAGTTATGGAAAAAGGCAAAAGGATCAACGGATCCAGATCATTGTCGGAAATCAGGGATTACAGGCAAAGCCAGGTCAATTTGCTTGACAAGACATACAGAAGGCTTCTGAACCCGCACACATACAAGGTCAGTTTATCCGACAATCTTAAAAAATTAAAGACTTCGCTTATCAGCGGGCTCAGGGAGAATACATTAAAGACTATTTAGCAGTTTCCGGAGAACAGGGAACTGCTATGCTATACACGGATGTTCCCTGAAAAAGTCCAGGTTGAAATTTTTCAGGATACTCTTCGAAGAGTCATTAATCATATATATGAATCTATATTTTTAAGACGAATTCTAATAATTCTATGAAATGTTCCAGGAGAACCGTATGGAAAATTCAAACTTTGATTTGCGAGGAAAGTCAGCTGTCGTTACCGGAGGAGGGAAAGGGATAGGCCGAGCCATTTCTTTAGGACTTGCGGCCTCGGGAGCTTCTGTGATTGTCGCTGCGCGCACAAAGCAGGAGATCGAATCGGTTGCAGAGGAAATTAAAAAAGCCGGCGGCAAAGCAATTGCCGTGCAGGCCGATCTTACGGTTAATGAACAGCTGGAAAATGTTGTTAATGCCGCGATAAATGCATTCGGTAAAATAGATATCCTTGTGAACAATGCAGCTCGCAGTGCGATGCGCAGCCTTATCGATATGCGCGAGGACGGATGGGATAAGGTGTTCGACACAAACGTTAAGGCAGTGTGGCTCCTGTCTCGTCTGGCAGCCCGCCGGATGATAGAACAGAAAAGCGGCAGCATAATCAATATAACCACAACAGGCGCGGAAAAAACCGAAAAAGGCATGGCAGCGTACAATACAAGCAAGGCAGCGCTAAAAATGCTGACACGATGCATGGCGCATGAATGGGCAGAGTACGGCGTCAGGGTAAATGCGGTAGGGCCGGCCATAACGCGCACCGAATTCAGCAAACCGATCTGGTCAAATCCCGAGATGTCAAAGAGAATGACAGCAGGCATTCCGATTGGCCGTATGGCTGAACCGGAGGACATTGTTGGGGCAGTTCTTTTTTTAGCTTCAGGCGCAGCGGGATTTATTACTGGGCAGAGCATATACGTTGACGGGGGCAATCTTACTATATAGGGATCGTTTTTCAAACGTCATGCGCGCTTTCGTACATAGCATTAACATCTGCTAGTTTCTGTAATACGGCATTTTTATCGTTTTTATTAATGCGGACACACACGCCGCAGTCCGAGCTTAAGATTCTCGGTACGGGCACAAGCCTGCATTCGAAGCCGTCTTTTAAGAGCTCTTTTTCAATGCGCAGCGCGTGACTGGTTGAATCCACAATAATTACGGAATATTGAACATTATTTTTCATATATTTTATAAGCGATTAATTGTTGATGGCATATTATCAACTTATCATAAAAATATTAATTTGTATAAATAACGACAGGCTATTTTAAAATTAATTGCAGATACAGTTTGAAATACATTTTTTATCTTCAGCCCCCCATAGGGAAGCCGGGGGGCTGAAGTATTAATTATAATGATCTGTTATTGACTTTGACAATAATCATTTAAAAGGATTCTGACCTTTTATATACAGTCATTTTAATTAATTCTTATTTGTTCAATATCAGTTTGAATTCATCGCCGGTTTCTTCGATCTGCACTTTGCATCCGGCATTTTCAGCCATGCGTTTTACGTTTTCGCGGGCTGTAACGGTATCGACAAACACATGAACAGGGAATTTATCTGCGTCTACTGCTTTTTTTGCCAGGATTACCGGCTGCGGGCACGATAAACCGCGAGCGTTAATTTCAATTGTCATCTGATTGCCTCCGATTTTTTTTCTCTCATTGTAAAACCGAGTATCAGGCATACCGCGAGTCCTATAATAACTGCCGCCATTCCGTAAAATGAAAGTCCGCCTGTCTGCAGAACGTTATCGACAATGGCATCCGGTTTTCCGGCAGTCATGAAATTGTGGGCGAATGCCGCGCCTGCGATCATACCCAGTACGAAGATGGCGGAATCTCCGTCTCCCTCGCCGGAAAGGAAAAGCTGTCTTCCCGGGCACCCGCCGGCAAGCGCAAAAGCGAGCCCCGCGAGGGTCATGCCCAGGAAGTTCCAGAGATGGCTGCTGTGAGCGACAGGCTGCGCGTCAAAACCGAAGTTTACTTTTCCGAGGAAAAGATTGACGATAAATGCGACGATAAGCAGGGTTATTACCCCGCTCATAAGATGAAAATCTTTCATGAGTATAATGTCGCGTATTGAGCCCATCGTGCAGAAGCGCGTGCGCTGTGCAAGGAAACCTATTACAAGGCCTGCTCCCAGGGAGATCAGTAAAGGCGCGTGTAGCGAGCCCGGGCCTTTTTCGCTGAAAAATATGGGGCCCCCTTCGCTGAATTTAGGAGCAAATATGAGAAGCAAAAACAGTCCGGCCATGATTACAGGCATAATCCATCCCGCTATGCTGCTTACGCGCGCAGACCGCCCCAGCGTATAGCCGGATCTTAAAAATAAGACCCCGATCGCGATTCCTGCGGCGAGGCCGACAAGCCCGGTAATGGCGTTAAGGTCTCCGCCGGCGAGGCGAAGGAGAGCTCTCCATGGGCATCCGAGGAATGCGAGGGCGCCTATCATAGCGAAAAGGCCGAGAACGAAGCGGACTATCGGAGATGAGCCCGCGCGCGCTTTGAATTCCCGGAAAACAAGCGCCGCGATAAGAGAGCCGAACACGAAACCGATGATCTCGGGACGGATGTACTGCACAACTCCCGCGCGATGCAGTCCCAGTGCGCCTGCAATGTCGCGTTCGAAGCACGCGACGCATATCCCCATATTGGCAGGATTGCCGGCGTATTGCAGAAGCGGGGCGAGGATGCCTATAACTGCGCCGGTAATAACAATTCCCCAGCGCGAGGCAAAGAAGCTTGTGAAACTTTTAGACATTGGGTATACCTCCAATTATTTTAAATTAAAAAACCGCTGTCAGCACGCGCCGGCAGCGGTCATTGAAGATACACCACTTATGATTTCAGAGCGCGATCATCTCAGTGCCGGCTATAAACGCGACTTTATGCCGCATATCCGACATCAGTACCTCCTGTATGTCACCGCACCCCGACGCGTACAGAACTCGAAGACACAGACCTGCGCTTCGTTTTATGTCTCAGATGCGGAAATGATACCTCGCAAACATTATTGAAATTCTCCTTAATGTGTTTAAGATTCTATTTCGAAAAAAGCCAAATATTTCTGCTAATGATCTGACTGGATGAACTATCTACTGAAACAAGCTTTAAGCTTACATAAAAATTATATTTAAATGTTTTGTCAACAGTCTTTCTAAATCTTTACGGCTTTTACATCCCATATCTCATCAGCGTATTCTTCAATCGTCCTGTCCGATGAAAATTTGCCCATGTTCGCCGTGTTAAGAATCGACATCCTGGTCCATAGTTTTTTGTTTTTAAATGTTTCGCTTACTTTTTCCTGGCATTTTATATACGGCTCGTAATCGGCAAGGAGCATATAATTATCGTTCATTGTTAGAAGCATGTTAACAAGAGGCATAAAGAGATTTCTGTCTTCTTTTAAAAAATATCCTCCGGCTATCATGTCTATTGCGGATTTAAGCTCCTGATTTGAATTGTAGTAATCCCACGATCTGTAACCGGAGGATTTTTTTAAAGCAACTTCTTCGGCAGTCAGGCCGAAAATAAAAATATTTTCATTACCGACTTCTTCCTTAATTTCGATATTTGCGCCGTCAAGCGTGCCTATGGTCAGAGCGCCGTTAAGGGCGAATTTCATGTTTCCAGTCCCTGAAGCTTCCGTGCCCGCGGTCGATATCTGTTCGGAAAGATCGGCTGCAGGTATAATCTTTTCCGCATTTGAGACGCAGTAATTACGCAGGAAGATGACTTTAAGTTTGTTCCCGACACGCGGATCATTATTGACTGTGCCGGCCACGGAATTTATGAGCTTAATTACAAGCTTGGCTATAAAGTATCCGGGAGCGGCTTTTGCACCGAAAATAACCGTGCGCGGGACATCTTGTTTTTCAGTATTTGAAATAAGGCGGTTATAAAGAGTGATAACGTGCAGAATATTAAGAAGCTGGCGCTTATACTCGTGCATTCTTTTAATATGGCAGTCGAAAAGCGAATCCGGATCCACTTTTATATTATTATGATTCAGAATATAATCAGTCAGAAAAACTTTATTCTGTCTTTTGACTTCGCTCCATTTATTTTGAAAGGAAGCGTCATCTGCAAGAGGAATAAGATTTTTCAGCTCAAAAAGATTGGTTGTCCAAGATTCGCCTATTTTTGAGCTGATGAGCGAGGATAGTCCGGGATTGCACAGTTGGAGCCATCTCCGCTGTGTGATCCCGTTTGTCTTATTATTGAATTTTTCCGGCCAGAGTTCATAAAAGTCACGGAAAACCCGGTTTTTGATTATTTCGCTGTGTAGCGCGGCCACTCCGTTTACCGAATGGCTGCCTACTATCGCGAGATTGGCCATTCGGACTTTTTTTTCCGGTCCCTCTTCAATAACTGAAAGCCTGGAAAGCCGTCCGTTGTCTCCCGGATATTTATTCGCAACTGACTCGAGAAAGCGCCTGTTGATTTCATATATTATCTGAATATGTCTCGGTAAAACCTTTTCGATTAAGCTGACGGGCCATTGCTCAAGAGCTTCCGGCAGTATTGTGTGATTGGTATAACCGAATGTCTTTGTCGTAATGTCCCATGACCTGTTCCAGTCAAGGCCTTCAGTATCTACAAATATTCTCATGAGTTCGGCTATTGCTATTGCGGGATGGGTATCATTAAGCTGGATGGCGACTTTATCCGCGAATTCGTCAAATGTCTCATGGGCTTTTTTGTATCTTCTCACTATGTCCTGCAGGCTGGCGGATACGAAAAAGTATTCCTGTTTAAGCCGCAGTTCTTTTCCCTCGATTACGTTATCATTGGGGTATAGCACTTTGGAAATTACTTCGGATTGCCCTTTGTCCGCAACGGCGCGGTGATAATCGCCGTGATTAAAATATTCAAGATTGAATTCCCTGGATGACTTGGCAGCCCAGAGCCTCAGGGTATTTACAGTATTATTTTTGTATCCAGGAACCGGCGTATCGTATGCCATGGCCATTACGTCATCTGTGTTAAGCCATTCATTATGAAGGACTCCGCGTTCATCTGTGTTCTGGCGTACGCTTCCATAAAATTTTACAGGATACAGATATTCAGGTCTTTCGAATTCCCACGGATTTCCGTATCTGAGCCAGTTGTCGGGTATTTCGACCTGATAACCGTTGACTATCTGTTGAAAAAATATTCCGTATTCATACCTGATGCCGTAGCCGTACGCGGGAAGCTGAAGAGTAGCCATGGAATCCATGAAACAGGCTGCAAGCCTTCCCAGGCCGCCGTTGCCCAGCCCCGCATCCCATTCCGTTTCGCGGATATCTTCCAGGTTGTTGCCGAGTTCCCGCACAGCTTTTGAAGCATTCTCATAGAGTCCCGTATTAATGAGGTTGTTTCCGAGAGACCTGCCTATTAAAAATTCTAACGAGAGATAATATACGCGTTTGGCATCGTGTGCATAATAAGCCTGCTGTGTCTCAATCCAGTTTCTTACAAGCGTGTCTCGCACAACAAGGGCGAGACTCTTCAAATTGTCGAATTTCGTGGCGGAATACTGGTCTTTTGCAAGGGAATATTCCATATGATCGGCAAAGCATTCTTTTATTGATCCCGTTCCCTGTTTGTATAATTCTCTTTTTTTTACCTGTGATTTTTTTGAAGGACTTTTTTTCTTCATGAATTTCCTTTGAAAGAAATTAAATTAATTGCTAAAGTAAAAAATTTTCAATGATACTCCTCCCGCGTCGCAGGCGGCGGAGGAGTATCTCGTAATTTCTGCAATACAGAATAAACTAGTATAACGAGTCCGTTGGTTTTATTGAAGAGATAAACGATAAATTGCTTATTATTATAAGCTTATTTTTAGAAAGGAGTCAAGTATATTAGAAATATATGTTATAAATCACGGAAAGATCGGTTAAAGATTTTTTTAATTAAAAAATTCTGTGCTGTTTAATACGACCGGACATGTCATGTTCGGCATTAAATTTTTCTCCCGTAAGCGGGTCCGCGCCAGTGTAATAAATGACAGATGATAATGTCATAGGGAGTGGGATGAACATCTGCACCTGTCTGGGGATAAAGCCGAATGATGATAGAATATTTTTCTTCGTGTTTTTCATGTCTTCGTAAAGGCTTCCCGGATGGCAAGACATAAGATACGGGAGCAAATACTGTTTTTTCCCGAGCCTTGAATTGCATTCCCCGAACTGACGGATAAACTCATTCAGATCGTAAAGCGGCGTTTTTCTCATCGCGCGTAAAGCTCGTTCCGATGTGCTTTCAGGCGCGATCTTAAGCTGTCCGCTTATATGAGATTTGATCAATGCGTTAAGCGCAGTTTTTTTGTCCGGATCATTCATAAATATATCATAACGTATGCCGGAGCCGACCGTTACGCTTTTAATGCCTTTTATCCGCGCGGCGTTTGCCAGAAGATCTATCCATTTTTTCGTCGCGAATATCAGGTTCCTGCAGAGTTCCGGGAACGTGCAGCTCTCGCGATTGCAATTCCATCCTTTGGAACATCCGAATCCGTACATATTGGCCGACGGCCCGCCGATATCCGTAATATGCCCTTTGAATTTTTTTTCGTTTACAAGTATCCCTACTTCGCGAAGCACGGACAATTTGCTTCTGCTTAAAATTCTTTTCCCCTGGTGCAGCGAAAGAGAGCAGAAGGAACAGCCCGAAAAACAGCCTCTGTGGCAGACAATGGAATTTTTTATCATATCGAACGCAGGTATTGCCTCTTTATATGAGAAGTGCGGCGCGCGTTTGTAGGGTAGTTCATATATGGAATCCAGCTCCCGTGTGCTTAATGTTTGAGCCGGATAATGGATCAGAAATCTTTTTCCCGCTTCCTGAAAAAGAGTTTTATGCTGGTTCCGGAAAAACGTTTTATAAAGTCCGATAAAGCTATTTTTGTTTTTAATCGCTTCATCCTCGGGAGGCAAAGAAACCGCATTGTCAGGTGCTGACTTGGACATTATAACTGTGCCCGGAATCCGGCCCAGGTCTTTACCGGCTGATAATCTGTCTGCTATTTCATTGATTGCGTATTCTCCCATGCCGTAAACAAGAATATCCGCCCGCGAATCTTCTATGATCGAGCGCCTGATCTTGTTATCCCAGAAATCGTAATGCGCGATCCGCCGCATCGACGCTTCGATTCCGCCGATGATTACAGGCACGTCCTTATAGAGCTTTTTTATAAGATTGCAGTAGACTATCACAGCTCTTTCGGGTTTGTGGATTTTACCGCCCGGAGCATACGGATCATCGTTCCTGATGCGTTTGAAAGCAGTGTAACGGGCAAGCATCGAATCGATCGCTCCCGATGTTACCGCAAAGAATAACTTCGGTTTCCCGAATACATCGATGGATGACGGATCATGCCGGTCCGGCATTGCAATAATGCCGACGAGGTATCCCCTGCTTTCGAGCACTCTGGCAATGACAGCGCTCCCGAACGCCGGATGATCGATGTATGCATCGCCTGTGACCAGAACGATGTCGACATTATCCCATCCGCGGCTCTGCATTTCTTTGCGGCTGATCGGAAGAAAACCTGTATCAATCATTATCTGTCTTACCTTATAAAGTTGAAGCCATTTCAAAAATACTAAACTATATAAGTCATGTTCAAATTTGTTCAGCAATAGCTATTATTGAAATTACTTCTGATCATTTTCATCTGCTATTTGAATCTACTTTTTATAATATCATACTGATTTTTCGTCTTTTGCTGCCGATCTTCCCGCAAGCCAGCCTGTTGAAAAAGCAGCCTGCAGATTGTATCCGCCTGTGTCTGCGTCTATGTCCAGAACTTCTCCAGCAAAGAAAAGTCCATTCACGATACGCGACTCGAGAGTGCGCGGGTTAATTTCCTTTATGTCGATCCCTCCTGCCGTGATTATTGCTTCGGCAATTGGCCTGTGCCCCGTGACTTCAAGCCGGAAATCCTTAAGCCATACGCGCAGCCGTTTACGTTCGTCTGCAGTAATCTGATTGCTTTTTTTTTCGCCGTTTATTTCAGTATTTTCGAGGCATATTCCTATAAGTCTTTCTGGCAGAAGTCCTTTCAGAAGATTATTAAGTGTTTTATTTGGTGATGCCTTTATGTCGCGCATCAGTCTTTCATCCAGGACTTTGTGCTCAAGAGCAGGTTTGAGATCGATTGAGATGCCTACCTTTTTCTTTACATGTAATGCATCCACGCATAATTTGCTCATTGTGAGTATTATTGGCCCGGACATTCCGTCTGCGGTAAAAAGCATGTCGCCGAATTCTTCTGACGTTTTTTTGGCGTTTATCCATACTGAAGCTTTTACATTCCGCAGGCTCAGCCCCTCAAGACGCGCAGCGGTAGTTCCGGCCGTGATAAGCGGCACCAGCGCAGGCCGCGTCCAGACAATTGTGTGACCTGCAGATCCTGCCAGGCTGTACCCGTCGCCTGTTGATCCGGTGCCGGGGTACGAAGCTCCCCCGCATGCTATGATGGCGGCATCGGCAGGCAAAACGGATTTATTATCTCCGGGTAAATCATCATATTTTCCGTTTTGAATTTGCACGCCGGATACATGTCCGTTCTTTAAAACGATAGCTTTTGCCCGAGAGTTCGTGATTATTTTTACGCCCGATTTCTTTGCCCAGTTTAACATTACGTTGACGACATCTTCAGCTTCGCCGGTTGCAGGGAATACACGGCCGCCTCTTTCTGTCACTGTTTCAAGTCCCAGCTTTCTGAAGAAATCAATAAGATCGTCGTTAAAGAATCTTGAAAATGCCTGGCGGAGGAATTTCCCGTTAGAGCCGAAATGCGGGATAAAGTCGCTTATCGAAGCGATGTTAGTAATATTGCATCTTCCTTTGCCTGTAATGCAGAGCTTCCTTGCCGGCTTCTTCATCTTTTCAATAAGGATAGTTTCTGCGCCTGCTTCGGCAGCCTGTCCTGCCGCCATAAGCCCCGAAGCGCCCGCTCCAATTATTATCACACGGCGTTTTGACATTTATTTATTTGTTTTTCTGTTTTCGCAAATTGAAATTACGGCTGGTATTTAATATATCCAAATGATGATTATAAGTTCAATTAATTTTTAAAAAAAGGTTGATTATCGTCCTCTTTTGAAAATATTTAAGGCAATTTATTCAAATTTCAGCTTTGGATCAATATATTTTACAAAGATATCTGTAGCGCCTATTGTGGCCAAATTTAGTACGAGAAAACCGAGTACCGGAATAAAACAAAGAATAAAGAACCCGAGCCCCAGGCCAATGCTGAAAAATTTAAATTTCCATATAATTTGAAGTTTTTGTTTAAATACAAATTTTCTTCTTTCGAGGGGGAAATCAAAAAAACTGAATCCGAAAAAGAAAAGAGCAGACAGAAAACTGAGAATGGAATACAGGGCATTGCCGAATACAGGAATAATATTTAACAGCATGATCAGAATGTTGAATATTATTATTAATAATAAAAGTATAATTGTGTTTTTAAGGATGCGGATAATATCTTTAATGACCGCGGAAAAGGTAAATTTTTCGAGAAATGTTCTGCCGTTTAATAGCTCTTCTACTTTTGCAGAAAGCGGGTCGTTCACAGGAGCTGTAATAATACTGCCTGTAATGGAATAAAGAAAAACAAAGATTATAGCAAACGACAATGCCAGAAGGGGCCCGATAATCCACCGGATTGCAGAAAGATACCACGCATCACCGGCTGGAATCAGATTTAATACATAGGGGTAAATTAAAAAGTATGATAAATAAAATATTGCTGAAAGTAAAATCAGGTTGATTGCAAATGGAATTATAAAATAGATCCACAGTCTTCTGTGTGCGTTTATTATCTTAAAAGCGTTAAAATAAGCAAGAAAACCATTAATGAATTGAACCGGGAAGGAGGAATCAGATGGTTGGATAACGATTTTTTGTTGATTCATGTTTGCTCTCATTCGAATAATTGTTTAGCTAAAATTCCGAATTGGAAGCCTGTTCGGATATGCATTCCTTTGATGCAATCAGCAAGTTAAC
This sequence comes from uncultured Leptospirales bacterium, assembly GCA_964626055.1. Taxonomy (GTDB): domain Bacteria; phylum Spirochaetota; class UBA4802; order UBA4802; family JAFGDQ01; genus JAFGSG01. The sequence continues at coordinate 102,508 of CAZVDF010000001.1, read as the reverse complement.
CGTTTAGAGCGATTAAAAGAGATGCATAAAATATGTTGTTATCTGATAATAATCGCAGTATCCAGAACGCTAAAACAGCAATAAGAGAAATATATGCCATCAATTTATTTTGCAGCCATAACGGAATACGCCCAAAGACAATATAGATTATCATTAAAGCCAGAAGTGGAATGGAAAATATATTCATGTTTAATGCTTCAATAATTTTTAACTGTCCTAATAGAAGAAATGCCTGCGACATCCCGCATCCTGGGCATGGTTTGCCGGTAATTGCATGGAACGGGCATAAAGGAATACCCGCAATGTAATTTTGCAGATTTATTTTCCAAACGAAGAATGAAATTCCGGAAGTGATAACCAGACAGAGAATTATACAGACAGAAAAATACAATAATTTATCCGGCTGTATTTTCTGTAAGTTTAAGATTAATTTCCTGAAAAATTCCATATCAATTACTGAGTTACGATTTTATTGATCTCATGCTGGTGAATGCAATCAACAACAATAGATAATCCTAAAACCGTAACAATGCAGCTGATTACAGGCAGCGATTCGGTTGCAGTTTTATTTGTGTTTTTTTGGATCTCTACTATGGCACAGCCCATTTTGTATTGATAATAAATATGATATATTCCGCATGTAATAATGGAAAAAAGTAGCCAGTTAATAAAAACAAAATCATCCCGCTTCAGTAAATGGTTGCATGCTTCCATCTGCTTGTAATTCCAGTACAGGTTAAATAATCCGCATGTTATAAGTGTCAATATTAAATATAACGGTATGCTGAGATTATATTGAGCTTTTTCAGGGCTTATATATGAAGGTTGATTTTTTATTGTTTGTGTCATAGGTATGCCTTATGCCGGGAGAAATAAAATTATAATTAATTACTCATATAGATAAATATTTGCTAGATAACTTCCGTATATTTCTTCTTTTATTTTAGAAAAAATTTAAAAATATTCAATTATAATTTTAATTTTTTAAAATACCAGGCGGCAATCTATATCATGTTCTTTGCATCTTGTTGCAATTTCATTGCCAATTCTTAGAAAGTATTCGTCAGAAATATAATTTTGTAGTTTTAATTTTTTATAGATCCAGTCTGCATAGTTATAATTCATTCTGTCAACAAGTATGTAGTCAACTTTATCTGCCAATTCTTTTACCAGAAACTCCGCGCCCGGGAGGATCGGTGCGATCATAGCATAGGTTTTAATCCCGGATTTATGCAGTTCATCAAGCGCGTTCAGCCGCTTTCCTATCGGCGGGGCATGGGATTCAAATAAATTTCTTATGTTATCGTCGGCTGTTGTTACGGAAAATCCGACTTCAATATTTTTCATTTCTTTAATAATATCCGTATCTCTTGTTACAAGAGGCGAACGCGTCTGGATAATTACAGGCCAGTCGTATCGCTTCAGAATTTCTAGGCATTTGCGCGTAAGCATATACTTTGTTTCGAGAGGCTGATAGGGATCGCATACCCCGCTTATCCATATGCTTCCGCGCTTTTTTTTATTTATCTCCGATTTCAGTAAATCCGGGGCATTGATTTTAACATCGACAAACTGCCCCCATTGTTCGCTATGCTTTGTGAATTTTTTCATAAAGCGGGCATAGCAATAACTGCACGCATGCTGGCATCCCACATATGGATTTATTACATAATCATATATCTTGGATGCGGAAAGTATGGTCTTTGAATGAATTTCCTTTACGATCATGGAGATTGAATTTTCAATGCCCTGTAACCGGCTTTCTTTATTTTAAAATTACAGTCAAACTTGTTAAATAAGGCATGCCTGAGAATTCGCGGATTATTAATAATATTTTCTTTAAATGATTTCGGTTTTTGTTTAATGAACGCTTCGATTTTCATGGCCCGGCCTTTTGTATCAAAAAGCTTCCAGCATTGCGCTATCCTAACAGGCTTGAACATCCGGGTATATTTTGCGCCCTTGCCCTGGAGATGCAGCAAATATCTTTTTTCAATATCGATGGTATAACCTGTATAATAATTATTGTTTTTGCACTTAAGAATGTAAATCCAGTAAAAACCGGCAGATTTATTTTTAGACATTATATTTGATTATTTAATATTTCAATAGAGATTAATTCAGAATTGCTATTGATTACTTTTTATTTCAAGGCGTAATACCTTGACGCTTGCGTCGAGGATGTAAGCCTATCTATTTGCGGAGCAAATCGATAACGCCTTGAAACATAATACTCCATAATTTAATTGCAAATAATATTTGCATTAATTAAATATATAGACATATATTAATTATGTCCTGAAGTTCATTAACAATATACGATTACTATTGTAGTTTCAAGGGCATACTCTTAAATTAAATAATAAGAATATTATAATTTCTCAGGAGCGAGTGACTTATGGAAATAAAAACAATAGGAGTTATGGGTTCAGGTGCCATGGGAAGCGGTATAGCGCAGGTATCCGCTCAAGCCGGGATGAGAGTAATTTTACGCGATGTGGAAATCCGGTTTATCGAAGCCGGAATAAAGCGTATATCCGCTTTTTTAACAAAGAGTGTTGAGAAAAATAAGATTACTGAAGATCGTAAAAATGAAATTTTATCATTAATTAAGGGTACTACCTTAATTGAAGATTTAAAAGACGCTGATTTTATTATTGAAGCAATACCCGAAGATATCAATTTGAAAAAAACCGTATTCAAGGAATTAGCGGATATTTGCAGGCCTGAAGTAGTTATATCGACAAATACGAGCTCAATGTCAATCACGGAGATTGCAATGTCCACTGTTAAGCCGGACAAAATAATAGGCATGCATTTTTTTAATCCTGTTCCCATAATGAGACTTGTCGAGATCGTACGCGGATATCTTACGAGCGATGATACTTACAGGATCACTTCCGAATTAGCAGTGAAAATGGGAAAGGAAACAGTTGAAGTTAAAAAAGATACGCCCGGCTTCATTGTGAATAGAATAATGATGCCGCATTTTCTTGAAGCAATAAACATGCTCAATGAAGGAATAGCAACCCGCGAAGACATAGATAAAGCAGTTAAGCTCGGCCTTAACTATCCTATGGGACCTTTCGAGCTAATGGATTTAACAGGCATAGATATTGCCAAACATACAACTGATTATCTATACAATGAGCTTCCAAAGGAGAACAAGTGGACGGCACCGACTTTGCTTAAGACTCTCATCAGAGCCGGCCGTTTAGGCCGCAAAACAGGTGCAGGATGGTATAATTATTAATAGAGAGTCGTATTTATTTAGAATTGACAGGAATCCTTTAAAGAAAAATATTTATGTAATTTTTCTTTAAAGGAATTTTCATATGTTCGATTTCAATACACTGCTGACTTTCATTACAGCTTCTGTAGTTCTTGCCTTCGCGCCCGGACCGGATAACATTTTTGTACTGACACAGTCCGTTATAAGCGGACGGTCCGCGGGGCTTAAGATCACACTCGGCCTCTGCACAGGACTCATCGTACACACGAGCATTGTGACATTCGGAGTTGCGGCGATCTTCCAGACTTCGCAGCTGGCATTTGATGTTTTAAAGTACGCCGGCGCCGGATATCTGCTTTATCTGTCATGGAAGGCTTTCAAAGCTTCATCAAGCGAAATATCCTTCAACGATAAAAACACACTATCTTCATGGCAGCTTTACAGGAGAGGAATAATAATGAATGTCACCAATCCAAAAGTTTCAATTTTTTTCATGGCTTTTCTGCCGCAATTCGCTAGTCCTTCAAGAGGATCTATCACGGTCCAGCTTTTGCTTCTTGGATTTTTGTTCATTATTGTGACTTTTATTGTATTCGGATTGGTAATAAGCCAGCTCGCGGGATTGATAGGCCAGTGGCTGAAGAGGTCTAAAAAAACAGAAAGAATTCTTAATATTCTGGCAGGGAGCATTTTTGCAGCGCTGGCAATTAAACTGGCTGTTACGCAGAGATAAGAAGAATCCGTCTCAAGATTAATAATTCAGATAAATAATAAGCCATTAATAGAAATACATCACAAAATTTACTGCGGGATCAGATCTTCCTGGTTTTTTTTCATACTTTCGAAAGCTGTTGCATCAGGTCTGAAAAGCGTCCTCATAAATTTTGTAATGCATTTCTATTAATAATAAAAAAAATTTGACAGCACATAATATTGAATCTGTAATGGAAAAGTAATAATAATATATTTTTCTGGAGGATTATATGGACTTTGCCGCAATGTACGATATGCCGAGAAATTTAATCGCAAGAGAATCGTTTTTCAATATCGGCGGCCCGCATGGTTTTATGAGATGGGCAATATACGGATTTTTTGTCATTTCGTTGTGTTATCTTTTTTATACGCTTTATAAAAAAATCAGGATATGGAAAAAGGGCCAGAAGGAGCTCAGAACAGACTTTCCTCTTAAAAGAATCTGGATGCTTGTTAAATATGTAGTATTCCAGGCGAAAGTACTAAAAGAAGCCTATGCCGGCATTATGCACGCAAGCATTTTCTTCGCTTTTCTGGGGCTCGTTGTCGTCACACTTTTAATAATGGCACAGGACGACTTTACAGAGCTGTTTCTCGGCTTCAAATTCCTTGAAGGGAACGCATATCTCATATGGTCGCTTTTTGCCGATCTGTGCGGAATAGTTGTGCTGTTCGGCCTGGCTCTCGCGATTATAAGGAGATATATAACCCGTCCGAAACGTCTTGATACCAGACCTACGGATACATATGCTCTTGCCATCCTTGTTGTAATAATAATTACCGGCTTTACGAACGAAGCTCTGAGAATAGCAATGAGCGGATTCCCGAAGTTCGAAGTATGGTCCCCGTTCGGATATGCTCTGGCGCAACTCTTCGGAGGCGTGGGCGAGTCGTCGCTTTCGGTCCTGCATAAGATAAGCTGGTGGATACACTTTGTTCTTTCGTTTACATTCATAGGCCTGCTGGCTTCAAATAAGCTGGGTCACATACTAATTTCAACGCTCAATGTATTTTTCATGAACCTGAAAAACGAAGACCCGAAGACCAAATACGGGATGAGCGTAATACCTCCAAAGGATTTTGAGACTTCTGAGACGTTCGGCGTGAGCGCTTGCGAGCAATTCACATGGAAGCAGCTGATGGACGGCGACGCCTGCACAAGATGCGGAAGGTGCCAGGACAATTGCCCGGCTTACCTGACAGAAAAACCTTTATCTCCAAAAAAATTGATAAATGATATTAAGGATAATAAGGACGACAGGTTAGCCAAGGTAGTCGCCAGAGAAGCAACGCTGGAAGAAGGAGCGGCGCTCGATTTAACTACGATAGAGTCGAAAGCGCTGGTAGGCGAATCGATACAGGCAGACGAGATATGGTCGTGCACAAACTGCGCCGCATGCGTTGAAAACTGCCCTGTCCAGATAGAGCATATAGATGCTATTAATTCAATGAGGAGAGCGCAGGTACTGATGGAAGGGAAAATGGCTACGGAGCTTCAGACTGCATTCAATAATATGGAAAATAATTCCAATCCTTACGGGTTCGGTTTTGCCACAAGAGGCGACTGGGTTGCGCCTGCAGGGCTTAACCTGAAAACTCTTGCCGAAGACCCGGCAGTCGATTACCTTTATTTTGTCGGGTGCGCCGCATCGTTCGATAAGAGGAATCAGAAAGTTGCTGCAGCATTTGTAAAGATCATGGAGAAGGCCGGCTATAAGATCGGAATTCTCGGGCCGGAGGAAGCGTGTTGCGGCGATTCGGCAATGAGGGCTGGGAACGAATATCTTTTCCATGCTCTTGCAACTCAGAACCTCGAGCTCTTCAAGAATTACGGGGTTAAAAAAATAGTAACCACATGCCCTCACGGCTACAATGTACTTAAAAAAGAATATCCTAAACTTGCGGCGGTGGGTGTGGACTCGAGCGGAAGCCCGCTGGAATGCAAATACGAAGTTTATCATCATTCGGAAGTACTCTCCGATCTATTAAAGAACGGCCGAATTAAGATAAAAGACGTCATGAATGAAAAGATCACTTACCACGATTCGTGCATGCTGGGCAGGTATAACGAGATATACAGCCAGCCGAGAGGCATAATAAAAGCCATCCCGGGAGTTGATTTAGTGGAAATGAGCAGGCATCACGGCAAGAGTTTCTGCTGCGGAGCCGGCGGAAGCAGAATGTGGCTGGAAGAAAAGCTAGGATCCAGGATAAACCAGTTCAGGACAAAAGACGCGCAGAGCACAGGCGCAAGCAAAGTCTGCACTGCATGCCCGTTCTGCATGACAATGCTCTCCGACGGCGCGAATGAGCTCGATATTAAAAATCTCGAGACTCTGGATATCGCCGAGATTATTTATAATACAATGGAAAAATAGATTGTCCAGCAATAAAAGACCGATACTTTTGTATCGGTCTGCGCCTTCGGCGTAGTGAAAATGAATATCGAAAAAATCTTTTTCCAAAATAACAAATCCCAGAAGATTTCAGCGAAGATTTACAAAGGTACACCCGCATCATCCGACGGCGTAATTTACTGTCACGGCCTTTTTTCCACTAAAGACGGATACAAAATTACTCATCTGGCGCAGGATATCGTAAGCGCCGGATATACATTGTTTACCTTCGATTTTTCCTTCGTAGGGGAATCCGAAGGGAACATATCCGATCTGTCAATACTGCAGGAGGTTGACGATCTTAACGCTGCGTTTTTTTTCTTTCAGAAATACGGGATAGACAAAGTGCATTTGGTCGGGTCGAGCATGGGAGCTCTTGTCTCTTTATTGTTTTCTTCAGTTATGGGAGACAGGTTATGTTCTCAGACTCTCATCGCCGCACCGGTTCTTCTGAACGAGCTTATCCGGAAAATGGCTGATGTTGATATTAATTCACTTCCGGAAAATGGACAGACAAAAGTTGACGGTGTATCAATAAATAATAAATTTTTTAAAGAAGCGATGAAGATAGATATTGAGAGGGCAGTAACGAATACGGCAATACCCACCCTTGTAATACATGGGGGCAGAGATGAGATTGTGCCCCTGGCTAATGCAGCTTTCCTGATCAAGGCTATTACATGCGAAAAACGTGTTGTCTTAATTGAAGACGGTGATCATAATTTAAGCAGGGATTCAGATCTTAAAATTTTGCGGGATAACATACTGGAGTGGGTAAAAACGCATTAAAGTCAATATATCCCCTTTGTCCTTTATCTTAGCAAATCCCTCGAATCCTGTGTCGAGTCCCAGAGTGCTCGTTATTTTTTCATCCTAGTCGGTTGACGGATCAGTATTTGCAAGGGAATAGATGATTTATGGAATTCCTGCCAGCAATAAAAGCAGACGTCTACTTATTTAATGATCTAAGCCACGTTTGTTCGGCTTTTAAATGGTTTTCCATGTATTTGTATAGATGTTCCTGGGGATTATTTTTAGAAGACAAAGCATGGTTTTGAATTTTTTCTCTTACGGACAGCAATTTTTCTTCCACTAATTTTAATCTTTCTTCGATGAAAAGCTCCTTTTGCTCACCAGAAAGAGTATCGTAAAACATGAGAACATAATCGATATCGAAATGAAGCCTTGCTTTATCGAAATATTTTTTCAGCGTCGATTTAAAACGCTTTCTGCCTTCCGGCGATAGTTCATAGATTATTTTTTCTGGAGTGCCAGTTCCCTTAATATTTTCTTTTTTTATAAGCCAGCCGTTCTTTAATCCTTTTTTAATTTCATAATATATTGATCCGAATTTTATGTTAACATAACTTCCGACCCTGTAATCCATTCTCTTTTTTATTTCGTATCCGTACAGATTGCCTTCAGACAATAAACCCAATACTGCAAGTTCTATTTTCATGGAGCTTGCCTCCTAAATCAATAGGACATGATTGCTGACTCATATACAAGAAAAAATTTTTATAATGCGATTCGCGATATTTTGCGCTGCCAGTATTATATATCATTATGAATTATAAATCAATATTAATATGAATTAATCGGTTAAAGACGGATGAGTATGTATGATTTTACCATTCTGAGAAGACTTAAAATATCATACTGACTTTATTTGGGACGATTTTATGCCTTTGAGGGAATAATATCTTCGAACCGGGAAGCTAGCGCAGTTTATTTTTTGCCGCCCACTTTGCCACATGCACAGGGCTTTCCAGCACTTCCGCGCCTGCCGATCTGAGACTTTCGTGCTTGCCCGAAACTGTTCCCGAAGTGCCGCGCACTATGGCCCCGGCATGGCCCATGCGTTTTCCCTGCGGTGAGTACCGGCCTGCGATATAAACGGCTACCGGCTTGCTCACTCTCCTTGCGATAAATCCTGCGGCTTTTTCTTCCTGTTCGCCGCCCACTTCACCTACGATTATTACCGCGTCCGTGCCTTCATCGGCTTCAAATAGTTCGAGAATGTCGGGCAGGTTACGCAGCACGACAGGATCTGCGCCCATGCCCACAACAGTGCTTTGTCCCACTTTATTTTCGGAGAGAATGCCCGCAAATTCATATGAAAGCGTTCCGCTTCTGGAGATAATTCCGACCCTGCCGGGAGCGAACATTGACGCCGGCATAATCCCTATCTTCCCCTTGCCCGGGACAAGCAGACCGGGAGTCGTGGGGCCAAGCGCAAAAACGCCTTTTTCGATGGAATAATTACGCATCTTCATGACATCCCTAACCGGGATATGTTCGGGCACAATGACGATCAGCTTTACTCCTGCGTCAATGGTTTCCATAAATGCATCGAGCACAAAAGCTGCAGGGACGAAGAATACCGAGGCATTGGCGCCGGTCTCCTTTACTGCCTCCTGTACGCTGTTAAAAACCGGAACTCCCTCAACGACAGTCCCGCCTTTACCCGGCGTTACGCCTCCGACTACTTTTGTCCCATAGTCAAGCATCCAGTGGGTCTGCATTGCCCCTATACGGCCCGTGATACCCTGCACAATAACGCGTGTTGAATCATTTAATAGTATGCTCATTCTTAACCTCGTCCGACAAGTTCATAGATACGTTCAACAGCTTTTTCCGTGGCGGCTTCGGTCACGACATGGACACCGGCGGAGCGGAATATTTCCCATGTCTCTTCCTGCCTGTTCCCCAGCGCTTTTGCAACAATAGGTATTTTTACGTTGTGTTCTTTTATATAACGAACAACGCCTTTTGCGCCTTCATGAATTGGATTGATACCGCCGTATACATTTATCAGTATTGCCCTGAGCCCGGGTTTCATCATGATGACTTCCATGCATTTATAAAGCAAATCCGCGGTTATCCCGCCGCCCGTCTCAAGGAAATTGGCGGGTTTCATCTTCTCTCCTATGATATCAGTGGAAGCCATGCCCAGGCCGGCTCCGGAAGATATAAGCCCTATATCGCCATCCAGGTCGACGTACGTGACGCCTATTTCTCTTCCTCTTCTCTCAAGGGGATTTTCAATCCTTTCGACCCTGTCAGGAAGAGGAAAGCGAATCCTGGATAACGCAGAGTCGTCCACTTCCATTTTCGCGTCAACTGCGATCAGGCCTCCGTTCGGACGAACGACGAGGGGATTAATCTCGCAGATCAGCGCTTCATAACGCATTACGACATTATAAAGCTGGCCAATAACATCGGTCCATGATGTAACGAGCTGCTGATTTATGCCGAGGCGCCTTAAAAGCGAGCGGCACTGATACGGATAAAGGGAAAAAGATGAGTCGACATGAAGTGATGCGACTTTTTCCGGCGAATTTTTCGCAGTATCTTCGATCAGCATGCCTCCTTCGGTGCTTACCATAATAACCGGTTTGCCTGAATACCCGTCGATGGTAAATCCCAGATATAGTTCCTTTGCGATCTCCACTTTTTCGCAGACCAGAAGTTTGAGGACGGGCAATCCCTTTATGTCGGAGGAGAGCATTGACTCCGCTATTTCTTTCAGCTCATCAGGAGAGGACGCTGTCTTAACCCCGCCCGCAAGGCCGCGGCCGCCGGAAAGAACCTGGGCCTTCAGCATGACCGGGTAGCCTATTTCGCCGGCCACGTGAAGAGCGTCATGCATCGTGGACGCAACACCGCGTCTGGGAATGGGAATGCCGTTCTGCTCGAATATATCCAGCGCCTCGTATTCATGAAGTCTCATACAGGTATCTTTCCTTTTAAATAAAATTCTCCGGCTGAAAATTTTATACCGGTTCCCGCCTTCGGCGTCAGCGCGGTACTGACAGGCCTCCTGCCTGTGCCTTTAGGCGGGGTATTATGTTCCAGCGCGTTATCGATTTACTTTGCAAATCGGTAAGCCTGAACTACGCCTTGAAAGAAAGGGTATATCGCATAATAATTTTTGGTTTTTTAAGAAGCAAATTTAAGTTCAATTTAGAAGAAAGCATTATCTATGATTTCCCGGCTCAGGCTGAAGAGAGAGCAGGAATTTTAAATTACCTCTGGATTTTTATATTACATCTAATATAATGCTTTAAATATCTGTCAATGAAAATAATCAGATATTTAATTAAATTATACATCAATTATTTTTTTTAATAAAATAAAAATTTAATTGCATTTTTAATTAAATTTTTTAGCATCGCTTCATGATTAAAGAGAAAAAAATAAATAATAAAAAGCAAAAAGAAGACAGCAGTCTTACTGCGTATCACGGAATCAGGAAAATGCTTTATAACAAAGAGCTTGTCCCGGGGCAGAGAATCGCATACAGGGATTTAGCTGAAAAGCTGGAGTTGAGCGCTACCCCTATTATCCAGGCTCTTAAATATCTGGAACTGCAGGGATTCGTCCAGCACGAGCCGAACCGCGGATATTCCATGGCTCCATTCAGCATTAAGGAAATAGAAGAGCTCTATGAGATAAGGGAGCTTATCGAGCCGTCTTTAATTCCGAGCACAGTAGAGAAAATAGATAAAAACGGTCTTATTGAACTCAAGAAAGCGCTTGAGGCTCATCTTTCTGCGGACAGGGAATTCTATCTGAAGGAAAGGCTGTTTAAAAATAAGGAATTCCATATGACGCTTGCATCCTTATCCGGGAAACAGACACAAATCCGTATTTTAGAAAACGTTTTTGATATGATATTTCTCAAATACGGCGGTAATTATTTTCCTATATCATCGCTTGCGGCAAGCGATCAGGCTCATCAGGAAATATACGATGCAGTCGCTGTACGCAGTCTTGAAAGAGCGCAGTCAGTTCTTAAAAATCATCTTACCAATGTTAAAATTCAGGTCATGGCCAGCATCAAAAAGATACTGGCTGAACAGGAACGGACGGAATTTTAAAAGGAATGAGATATATTAATACGGCTTTTGTTTTATTTATAATATTGATAAAAATAATTTGACGTTAGAATTTAAACTAAATTAAAGGAGGAACCAGCATAAATGGCTATAAAAACACCTGAACAGTATTACAAATCACTAAAGGAATTGCACCCTACGGCTTATATTCTTGGAGAAAAAGTTGAAAATCCGACCGAGCATCCGCTTATAAAACACATGACTGCGGCAGTAGCGGAAACATATAAAATGGAAAATGACCCGGAAGGCAAAAAATTTATGGTGACTTCCTCCGATCTGACAGGCGAAGATATCAGCCGATTTGTCAGCTTTTATAAAAGCCCGGAAGATCTTATCGCCAAAGTCAGAATGCTGAAATATCTTTCCCAGAGAATCGGCGGCTGTTATATGCGCTGCACGGGTATGGATGCAATAAACGCAGTAGGGATAGAAACATATAACTGCGATCAGAAATATAAAACGGAATACTGGCCCAGATTGCAGGAATTTGTTAAAATGATACAAAAAAACGACTATGTCGTTTTCAGCGGAGTGACCGACGTCAAGGGAGACAGGATGCTGAGACCTTCCGAGCAGAAAGATCCGGACATGTACCTCCACGTAGTCGATAAGAACAAGGACGGCATTGTCGTTCGCGGCGCTAAAATACATCAGACCGGTTCCATGTGCGCCCACTGGGCTCTTGTAGTGCCAACAAGGGAAATGCAGGAAGCCGATAAGGATTATGCGGTCTGCTTCGCGATCCCAAATGACGCAGAGGGGCTGATTCATGTTTACGGAAGAGGCACTCTTGAGGCGCAGCCGATGCAGGACTGCGACCTTGGCAATGCAAGGTTCAGCAAAGCATCGCCGATGGTTATTTTTAAAGACGTATTCGTCCCATGGGAAAGGGTATTCCTGTGCGGCGAGCACGAATATGCAGGCCAGATGGTGCGTAATTTCGGGAACTTTCATCGCCATTCTCACGGCGGATGCAAATGCGGCGTCGGCGATGTTCTTATAGGCGCTGCAGCCACTGCCGCGGAATACAGCGGCACTGGCAAGGTGTCCCATATCAAGAATAAATATGCGGAAATGCTCAAAGTAACGGAAGCTATTTACGGCTGTTCGATCGCCGCTTCGGTTGAATCCAAGAAGACACCGTCCGGCATATTTACTGTTGATCCTGTATTGTCCAATACGTCCAAATTGTACGAAGGCAAGGAACTCGCGGAAGTTATCCGTATGATGGTCGAGATTGCAGGCGGCATGACCACCGACCTGCCGTCGGATAAGGATTTCGCAAATCCGGAAATCGGCCCGCTTTTAACCAAGTATTTAAAAGGGGTTGACGGCGTCGATACGATGGACAGGGTGCGCATTTTCAGACTCATTGAAAAGCTCGCGTTTGAAAGCCGGGATATTGTATCCAATATTCACGGAGCAGGATCGCCTGAAACTCACCGTATGACCATTCTTAACAACTCCAATATTGAGGCAAAGAAAAAGCTGGCAAAAAAACTTGCAGGCATAAAAGTGTAAATTGAAAATATTATTGTTTGAACCATCAAGGGGCGAATAATCATTCGCCCCTTTTTAATTAGAGTTTATGCTAAAATATTAATTCATATGAACTAGTTTTAATAAATCGAAATACATTACAAAATTTACTCCGGAATCAGGCCTTCCTGGTTAGCTTTTTATGTATTCGAAGGCGATCGCATCAGGCCTGAAAGGCGTCCTCATAAATTTTGTAATGTATTTCGATTTATTAAAGGATAAAACCAGATTTTGAGATGATGTCCAGTAATATGTCCCTGTGCTAATGATGGTTGTCGAAATACTATTAACAGCTGTATCAGAGGTTTTGAGATACACTCTTAATTAAAAAATATGCTTGATTCATTCACCCACCTTCCCCAATTTATTACCAAATAATCGTAAGAAAATTTATTAACGGATAGTTAAGCATAGAAATGACAGATCAATACGACGTCCTTGTTATAGGCGCCGGAGTTGTCGGCAATGCCATAGCGAGGGAGCTCGCGCGTTACAGGCTGAATATATGCGTTCTGGAAAGAGAACAGGATGTCGGAATGGGAACCAGTTCGCGCAACAGCGGGGTAGTCCATTCCGGGATCCATTATAAACCCGGAACTCTGAGGGCCCGTCTTAATGTACAGGGTAATTCCATGATGAAGGCCCTGTGCGGCGAACTCAAGGTCAAGATAGATTATATCGGCAAGCTGACTGTTGCTTTTGATGACACCGATGTTAAAACCCTTGAAAGACTTAAAGAACAGGGTGAGGCAAACGGTGTGCCAGGCCTTGAGCTTTTTGATGCTGAAAAGATGAGAAAAAAGCAGCCCGAAGTCGGAGGGATCAGCGCGCTCTGGTCCCCATCGACAGGAATTATATGCCCTTACGGGCTCACGATAGCCCTTGCTGAAAATGCCGCAGTGAACGGCGTAAATTTTTTTCTGGGACATGAGGTCGCCTCGATCGAAAGGAACGGCCCGGGATTTTCTCTCAGAACGTCCAACGGAAAAACATTCAAAACAACACTTTTAGTAAATGCTGCAGGTCTTTATTCCGACCGGATCTGCGAAATGCTGGGAATAAAGGAATACAAAATTTATCCGTGCAGAGGCGAATATCTTGTACTTGACAAAAGGCTTAAAGGCCGTCTCGAGGTCCTTGTGTATCCTGCTCCGGGCCATGGCGGCGCCGGACTTGGTATCCATCTGACGAATACAGTTGACGGGAATATACTTATCGGTCCAAGCAATGAATACATAGGCGATCGGGACGACTACGCTTCAACGGCTGAAATCATCGAACAGCTTAAAAAAGAAGGCCATGAGCTTATGACCGGACTTTCAGTGTCCGATTTTATCCGGAGTTTTTCCGGTATAAGGCCGAAGCAGACTTCTCCTCAGGAAGGAGGTTTCAGGGATTTTGTGATCGAGAGCCGCAGAGATGTTCCGGGCTTCATAAACATGGTAGGAATCGAAAGTCCCGGGCTGACATCCGCCCCCGCAATCGCTCTTATGGTAAAGAGTATGATCGCAGAAAGAATATCTCTTGAAAAAAAGGATAATTTTATTGCAGAGCGTCCCGGCCGGGCGGGATCGTTTTCGGAATTATCCCCGGAAGAAAAAGCCGATCTTGTAAGCCGGGACCCGGATTACGGAGAAGTGGTATGCAGGTGCGAACAGATCACGAAAAGAGAGATACTTGACGCTATCCGGAATCCTGTCGGGAACAGAACGATATCCGGTATAAAATACAGGGCAAGGGCTATGATGGGACGATGCCAGGGCGGATTCTGCCTGCCAAGGATCGTTGAGATACTGAAAAAGGAATTCGGATATAAGCCGGAAGATTACGTTCTGAACAGGACAGGTTCGGAACTGTTCGCCGGCAAAGTGAGATAGTATATAAGATGAAGACTTTAAAACGCGATCTTGTGATCATAGGCGGGGGACCGGCAGGCCTGGCGGCGGCGATCGCCGCTAAGGAAGCAGGCTGTAAAGACGTGCTCTTAATAGAGCGCGACAGAAGGCTGGGCGGCATACTTAACCAGTGCATCCATGACGGATTCGGACTGCATCGTTTCGGCGAAGCTCTTACGGGCCCTGAATACGCGCAGCGCTTTATCGACTCTTTCAATAAGCTCGCTGTTGAAACCATGCTCGGCACTATTGTGCTGTCGCTGGACAGCGAAAGAGTCCTTTACGTAAGTTCAAGAAGCGGATTCTGCCGTATTGAAGCGCGGGCGGTTATTCTTTCCATGGGATGCAGGGAAAGGACCGCGGGAGCGATCTCGATCCCGGGGACGCGTCCTGCCGGGATATATACTGCCGGGGCTGCACAGAATTTTATCAACCTCCAGAATATCATGATCGGCAAAAAAGCAGTCATACTCGGATCGGGCGATATAGGCATGATCATGGCAAGGCGAATGACCCTTGAAGGAGCTAAAGTCGAGGGAGTATTCGAGATACTGCCGTATGCAAGCGGGCTTCCGAGAAATATTCAGCAGTGCTTAAATGATTACTGCATCCCGCTTTATCTCAGCACTTCAGTTGTCAACATACACGGTAAAGACAGGCTGACGGGCGTAACGGTCGCGCAGATAGGCCGGGACCGCAGGCCGATAGCCGGAACCGAGAGATTTGTTGAATGCGACACGCTCCTGCTCTCAGTAGGCCTGATCCCGGAGAACGAGCTGACCAGGGGAGCTGGCGTGTTTATGGAGACAAAGACCAGCGGCGCACAGGTGGATGAGACGTTCATGACAACCGTACCCGGGATCTTTTCCTGCGGTAATGTGCTCCATGTCCATGATCTTGTGGACTTTGTTTCGGAAGAGGCGGCTATGGCAGGCAAAAACGCGGTTGCGTATTTAAACGGCGAAATTAAACGGGACAGATCCTCAATCGATATAAAGCCCGGGCAAGGAGTAGGATATGTCCTTCCTCAGAAAATAAGCGGAGACAGGGATATTGTGATTTCTCTCAGAGTGACCGAACCGGCTACGAATAAGTCGGTCGCCGTGCAGGATGGTAAAAAACTTTTAAGAAAGAAGAAAATGGTTCGGCTGCATCCCGCTGAGATGATACGCATAAATATAAAAGCCGGCCTTCTGACGGATATAAGCTCACTGGAGGTCTGTGTAAAGTGATGACCAGGGAAATGATATGCGTCATTTGTCCGAACGGCTGTCAGCTGCAGGTCGATGTTGACGAAGGAGAAAAATCTGCTGTTGCAGATGTAAGAGGCAGCCTGTGCAATAAGGGGCCGGAATGGGCCAGACAGGAAATTTTCAATCCGGTGAGGACTATTGCAAGCAGCATACTGGTTGAGGGAGGCGATTTCCCGGTGGTAAGCGTGAGAACTGATTCCCCGGTCCCGCTTAAAAAAATTAATGACGTGATGAACGAGATCAGAACCGTCAGGTTAAAGGCGCCGGTCAGTATCGGGCAGGTCATTATTAAAAAGGTCCTCGGGCTTAACTGCAATATTATTGCCACAAGGAATGTTCAAAAATCGTAAGGTTTTCGCGGATAATTTTTTTAAGAAACGGTAAAATTAATGATATGGATACCTTAAAACTGAATCTCGATAATCTGAACAGGGCTTTTCCAGAAAATTTTACGCAGGATCAGATCGCCAGGGCAAAGACGCTGTTTCTAAAAAAGCTCGCCGAAGAGGCGCATAAATTTTACGGAGGGAAAGTCCAGACGGTTCCCAAAGCACCTGTTCCGGGATTTAACTGGTTTAATGTCTGGTATACGCCGGGCGTATCAAAAATATCTACTGATATAAGGAGCAATAATATCGCGTCTTACGAACTTTCCAACAGGGGAAATCTTGTTGCGGTAGTAAGCGATTCCACGAGGGTACTTGGTGACGGCGATTGCACGCCCGCTGGCGGCCTGGGCGTTATGGAAGGGAAGGCATTTTTAATGAAATATCTGGGGGGCGTCGATGCAGTGGCGCTGTGCATCGATAGCAGGAATGAAAAAGGAGAGAACGATCCCGAGAAAATTATTCAGTTCGTTAAAATGTGCCAGCACAGTTTTGGTGCGATTAATCTGGAGGATATTTCCCAGCCGAACTGCTACAGGGTGCTTGATGTTCTGCGCGAAGAATGCGATATCCCTGTATGGCACGATGACGCGCAGGGAACAGCCTGCGTGACGCTCGCGGGCTTCATTAATGCCGTTAAGCTTGCAGGGAAGAGAACATGCGACGTAAAAATAGTATTTCTCGGAGCAGGCGCTTCGATAACTTCAATCGCCCGTTTATTAATTGCGGACGGAGCCGATCCAAAGAAAATAGTAATGTTCGACACAAAAGGTTCACTGCATTCAGGGAGAGAAGATATTAAATCAGACAAAAGATTTTACCGCAAATGGGAGCTATGCGGCCTGACAAATCCGGAAGAAATAAAAACAATGGAAGAGGCAGTAAATGGAGCCGATGTCCTTATTTCGCTTTCAATTCCCGGGCCGGATACGGTCAGGAGAGATTGGATTCGAGCGATGGCCAAAAATGCCATAGTATTTGCCTGCGCCAATCCTGTCCCGGAAATATATCCTTATGCCGCAAAAGAAGAAGGGGCTTTTATTGTCGCTACAGGCCGCGGCGATTTCCCCAACCAGGTAAATAATTCAATAGGCTTCCCGGGTATTTTAAAAGGGGCGCTTATGGTAAGAGCAAGAAAAATCACGGATAGTATGGCAATTGCGGCTGCTCATTCACTGGCGGAATATGCGGAGAAGAGAGGCATTAACCCGGAAAACATTGTGCCTAATATGGAAGAGACGAACGTGTTTCCTGATGAAGCCGCCGATGTTGCGGTGCAGGCGATAAAAGACGGCGTAGCAAGGGTAAAAATGACCAGGGAAGAGGCTTATTCAAAGGCAAAGAAGGACATAGAATATTCGAGAAATCTTACAAAGAGCCTTACAGATAACGGATTTATTCAGCAGCCGGATCAGTATATGCTGCAGAGTGCGCTGGAATGGGCTATAAAGCAGGTTTCATAATTATATGTGCAGTTAACGATAAATTGAAATACATTGCAAAAAAAATTTTGTAATGTATTTCAATTTATCAAGAAACAATGTTTATTATAAAATAACTTGTATTAATCTACGCAGATAAATTCTTCAAAGCGTTTTTAATCAGGGCTTCAATAGGAATATCACTAAATTTTTCCAAAATTTCATTAACGGCTTTTGCAGATCTCGCTTCGTCAAAGCCAAGGGACACAAGCGCTTCGATCGCGTCGTTGCGCATTGTGGAGTTTTTTGAAACGGGAGCCGAGAAATTTTCGAGCTTGCGGATCTTTCTTCTCAGCTCAAAAAGCAGTTTTTCAGCTTTGCTCTTGCCTATACCCGGGATCTTTGTAAGCATATGCACGTTATCGTTCTGAACTGCCTCAACAAGCATGTTAGTTTCTATTCCCGAAAGTATTGACAGCGCAATAGCAGGGCCTATGCCGCTTATTCTGAGCAATATTGTGAAAAGTTCTTTTTCGTTTTCCGTGGCAAATCCGTATAATCTGAACTGGTCTTCTTTGTGAAGAGTGTAAATATACAGTTCTGCTTCGTTCTGGGGCTGGATCTTCTGGTAAGTAGTAAAGGGAATGAATACATGGTAACCAACACCGCCGACATCGAGTATCAGTTCAGTCGGTTTTAGCTCGTCGATTCTGCCTTTTAGTTTTGCTATCATTATATTACAGGAATTCTTGTGCTTTTCATGTTTAAATAATGGCATGCGGCAATCGCAAGCGCGTCAGCAGCGTCGTCGGGACGGGGTATTTCCTTGAGTTTGAATATTTTCATTATCATGTTTTGTATCTGGTCTTTTGCGGCACGGCCATAGCCGGTAATGGCGCATTTAACCTGCAATGGCGTGTACTCATTGTATCCCAGGCCTTTTAACTTTGCCGTGAGCAGTATCACTCCTATGCATTTGGCAACATCGACGGCTGTTTTAGTGTTTTTCGCGAAAAATAATTTTTCAATTGCGACGCAGTCCGGTTTGTAATGGTCTATTATTTTATTCAGTTCATCGTGGATTATGAAAAGCCTTTCGTCGATTTTAAGACAGCTTTTTGTCTGAATTGAGCCGTAATCGACTATTTCGAGACAGCCTTCAATGATGGCCCAGCCGAGTGTCGCATAGCCGGGATCAATGCTCAGAATTCTCACTGCGCCTCGCTGATCTTCTGCATGATCTCATTCGAGATATCGTAATTGGAATAGACATTCTGCACATCGTCATGATTTTCTATCTGCTCAATAAGATTGAGACATTGCATGGCTTTTTTTTCATCAAGTTTGACAGTGGTGGTAGGTATGTATGTAATTTCGCCGAAACTCGTTTTCAGGTTTTTTTTCTTTATCAGGTCGTAAATATCGTTAAATTTATCCGGCTTGGTGGTGACGACAATAATGCTGTCCTCGGTTTTTATATCTTCGACGTCGTGATCTATTAAGGCTTCCATCATATCGTCTTCTGTGGTCTGTCCCGCTTCAATGATTATCATGCCTTTCCTTTCAAAGAGGTAAGAGACGCTTCCCGATTCCGCAAGGTTCCCGCCTGCTTTCGACAGAAGGGTTCTTATTTCCGGCGTAGTTCTTTTTTTATTATCGGTAACGCAGTCTATAAGCAGCGCGACTCCGCCCGGCCCGTACCCTTCATATTTTACTTCTTCGTACGTTACACCTTCCAGAGCGCCTGTTCCTTTTTTTACAGCTCTTTCGATATTGTCGTTGGGCATGTTGCTTTCTTTCGCTTTCAGCACCGCTGTTCTCAGTCTGGGGTTGGCATTTAAATCCTCGCCTCCGTTCTTCGCCGCTATGGTTATTTCTTTTATCAGTTTTGAAAACAGTACGCCTCTCTTTGCGTCAGCGGCCCCTTTTTTTCTCTTGATTGTTGACCATTTGGAATGACCCGACATTTTTTAAAACCTCTTGTATTTAATATTTATACGTATATATTCCCATGAAGTGTTGGTTATATATTAATATCCCCTTTTAATTTTCAACTTTAATTTTTTTATCCTGTCTCTTGCTTCAGTTGGATTAAAATCCCTGGAAATCGCTTCATTATAATATTGTATGGCTTCTTCCGGTTTATCAATTCGTTCATAGCAGAGTGCCATATTCCATCTGATTTTTCCCGCATTTATTTTTCCCAATTCATAGTGCATTTCCCTGTTCATGAATTCGAGCGAGCCTTTCTCTGAATTCAGTTTTTGATATCTGTCATATCTTTCATACAGGTTTTCTGACTTTATTGCGGATTTCGCTTCGCGGATTTCTTCATTCTTTTTCGAAATTTTATTCTTGTTTTCCTGAATATCCGATTGAATTTTATCATGATATTTTTTAGTTTCAAGATAAAATTGTATCGCTTTTACGTATTCGAGATCGTGCATGTAAATGTCGGCCTGGTATTCGACGGCTTTCGATCTTCTGTACAGCTCCTTTTCCGGAAGATATTTTATTGATTTTTCCAGGCATTCAAGCGCCAATTTATGATCTCCGGTCCTGTTAAACGCCAGATAGCCGAGTGCAAAATTGACATAGCCGTCGTCATTTTTTTTACCGAGATATCTTCTATAATATTTCGCAGTATTAAGGTATTCGCCGATATCTTCGTATAGATTGCCGAGAGTTAAAAAAAGATTTATATCGGGGATGTCATCTCCTTTCGATTCGATATACCTTTTAAGGTGAAATATGGCTTTTTTTCTGTCTTTAGTTATGCCCAATGCCGCGCTTAATTCCAGCGAGTATTCGGCTTTCGCAGGATTGAGGGAATAAGCTGTCTCAAGAGAGCGCGCGTAAGCATCCGTAAGATTCAGGCTTTTATAGACCTGCGATATTTCATAAAAAATTACGTCGTCTTTCTGATAATCCAGAGATATAAACCTGAGCGATTCAAAGTAATGATTTAGGGCAGCTTCAGCGTTCCCGGTTTTAAAATAGGATCTGGCGGCATATAGATGAAGGTCGGCGAGTTCCTGATTATCTTCGATAAAAAAGCGGTCAGCTTTTCTGCTCATAAATAAATTAGTGATATTTTTCCTGTCTTCTTCTTTCTTTATGAAGATATAATCGTCCGGGATCTTCCGGCTGTTATTTCTGGCAGTGTAAACAGATGCAAGTTTATCGGATAAAATGTTAAGCGCTTCTTTATAATCACCTTTATTATATATGGAAATATACTCAGCAGATTGAGGACTGATTTCAGCTTTTTGTTCCGGCTGTGCCGGTTGGACTTGCTGTGCGGGAACAGACATGGGATAAATAAGATATAATCCGGGAAGAAGACAGCATAAGACTAGAAAAAAAATATTTTTATGCGGCATAAAGCTCAAAGCCTTTTGTAATAATAGTATTTAATACAATATCGGCTTTTATATTGATCTAAATTAGAAGCTTATTCGCAAGTTATCTTGGCGACCTTTTGTGAGGAATCCGGATCATCTTGATCTTTCTTTTTTTAATCTTCGGGGCGCCTTCGGGATTATATTTATTCTGTACCGCCTCAATGGGATACTTAAGGAGCATTCTTATCGCGTCCTCGGTTTTATTCAGGACATCTATTAAAAACAGATTTTCCTCTTCGGTAAAATCTTTATAAAGATAGTCTTCAAGCGTCTCATTTTTTGCGGGAGCACCGATGCCTATTCTGACTTTTGCGAATTTATCCGATTTTAAGGCTCTTGCAATAGATTTTATACCGGGATTATTCAGCGTCGACAGAAGATAATCCACCCTTAATTCCCCGAACGGCAGGGTATGGTCTCCAAGGACGCATATTATATCATTTACTGTAATTCTAATGAAAGATGCTATATATAAAACTGATTCCCCGATAAGATCGACAAATGTCTGCGGTTTTAACAGCACAACTTCGACATCATCGATTGTTCCCCTTCCGATCAGGGATTTTTTCTTTTTTATTTTTATTTCAATATTTTCATTATTTCCCAGTATTTCTACTACTTTAAATCCGATATTCTGTCTGTTGTTTAAGTATTGTTCTCCCGGATTTCCAAAACCGACTATAAGTTTCAAGTCGAGAATGTACCTCCTTTAAATAATAAAGAAATAATATGTTGGAGAATTATTATTCTTTAGCTTTGCCGCTGTCTTTACCTTTTGCGGTTTCTTTGGCTTTACCGGCATCTTTGCCTTTACCGGTTTCCGCTTCTTCGCCTTCAGCTTTCGCTTCTTCGCCTTCAACCGCTTCGCCTTCAACCGCTTCTTTAGCTTCAACTGCTTCTTCTTTAATCTGCGGTATTACTACCATAGCGATAGGACGTTCGGGTGAACCCAGGAACTTAACAGATTCTCCAATCTTGATGTCGCCGATATGAATTGAATTGCCTATACCTAGATCGGAGACGTTGACGACGATTTGTTCAGGAAGATCTTTTGGCAGACATTCGATTTCCAGTTCCCTTTCATGAATTTCAAGGACTCCTCCTTCTTTTACGCCCTTTGGTGTGCCTTCAATTACTATCTTGACAACCGTACGGATTTTTTCACCCGCTGTGATTTTATAGAAATCGATATGCACGAGATCATTTGTAACAGGGTCAGTATCATAATGTTTAACAAAAGCCTGCATTTGTGAGTCTTCGCTTTTATTCGTTATATTCAGATCAAGCAGAACAGATTCCGAGATATGCCCTTTGAATATGGATTTAAAGGCTTTAACAGGTACTTTTATCGTTTCCGTATTTCCATGTGAATATAAGACTGCCGGTACAAATCCGCCGGCTCTTAATCTGTTGGCTTCGTTTTTGCCGAAGCCGGTTCTTAGCTCGACATTTAGTGTTCGTTCGCTCATATTATTCACTCTCTGTATTATTATATTAGATTTTACGCAAATCCGTATTCTTGATCCTGATGAATACTCCGCCTTATTATACGGCCAGACAGTTCATTTAACCATAAAGTATTTAAAGGAAAAGATGAACTGGGATTCTTAAGATATATCGACTCAATATTGTCATTCTGCTGAACCGGGCGAACGGCTCATTGGAATGAAAAATTTACATCACATCGATTAATTATTCCAGGATTTTTCCATGGATTTGCCGCGGCACCCTAAAATTTCAGCATTGAATAATATCCCGGGGTCAAATCCTGGAACTTCCTGAAATATTATCTGAGGCGCCAGGATTCGAACCTGGGGATGCCGGGACCAAAACCCGGTGCCTTACCGCTTGGCGACGCCTCAACGGATTTATTATAAAAACTTTGCTATAACGATCTTTGCTGTTTTGCTTATTCCGGTTTTGGCCTTTTTAGCGTCACTTTTATTCTTGAAAAGTCCGATGATACTTGAACCGCTTCCGGTCATTGTTACATATTCCGGCTTATACCCGGAAATCGCATTTTTTATTTCCTTCAATTCCGGATGATCCGAAAAAGCCGGAGATTCGAAATCATTTTTTAAGATGTATTTAAAACTGTCGATATTTCCTTTCTTTATTCCATTCTTAAATTGATATTTTTTTTCTTCAATTTCCGTTTTGTTGAAATACGAATTACGGCCCCTGTTCAGCGCTTTATAGGCAGAGGCGGTATTTATTTTTATGCCGCAATTGGCGATTAATACCCAGTATTTCAGTTTACCTTCGATTTTCTCAACAGTGTCTCCGATGCCTTCGCATATTGCATAACCGCCGCACAGGCAGTAAGGAATATCCGCTCCTACTTTTGCTCCGAGCCGGAGGAGTTCGTCTTCCGATAATCCTTCATTTGATCTAATAAAGAAATTATTCAGCAGTCTGAGAGCCGCTGCGGCGTCGCTGCTTCCTCCGCCCATCCCGGCGCCTGCAGGGATATTTTTTTCCACTGCTATGGAAATTTCCCCGGATTTTTTTATCCGGCCCATATAGTACTTAACCGCTTTCGTTATAAGATTATCTTCTTCGGCAACGGATGAAAAGATATCCGGCCATTCGCCCCCTTCCGGGTGAATATTTACCTGTACATCATCGAATTTATTAGAGATATTTAGCCGTTTGAATGTTAATCGGTCGAATAAATCAAGACTGGCATTAAGACTAAAGATATCGTGATATAAATCACTTCTTCTGTTGAGTACCTCTAAATGAAGATTAACCTTAGCGTACGCTCTAGCTTTATACGTCAATGAATTTTTGATTTTTTAAAAATTTTATGCTTAAATAGCATGCCATGCTGAATTTTGTCAAGTAATTTATCAGCAATCACTTACATGAATCCGTAATTTTGAGATGGTTTCTAAGATTTATTTTTTTGCTGAATACCGCATACCCCGTCCGTTAAAATATAAAAGATTATCTCGGAAAGCTTTTCGGGGGTTATAGGGCTGGTCGGATTGTACCATGAATAAATGGAGTTACACATGCCCAGCAGGATGAATGTTACGGCAGTGATCTGATCTTTAGTGAGTGAAGAGCCGAAATAGTCGGATAACACGTTAAATGTAATGCGGTCGTATTCCCTTTCTTTAGCCAAAATTTTATTAAAGGATTTCGAGGGAAGGTTGTGCGCATCGTGAAAAAGCGTCTTTGCCTCGGCGATGCATCTGGGATATCGCTCGACATGGCGGAAAATCAGTCTTTTCACTCTTTCGCGTTTATCTCCAATTTTGCTCAATTCTTCCTGCAGGTCCTCAAGAACAATGTCCATGAAAT
This sequence comes from uncultured Leptospirales bacterium, assembly GCA_964626055.1. GTDB lineage: Bacteria > Spirochaetota > UBA4802 > UBA4802 > JAFGDQ01 > JAFGSG01. The sequence goes on along the minus strand of CAZVDF010000001.1, from coordinate 78,019 downwards.
TATCGACAATGGCAAACAGGAGATCCGTTTTGCTGTTAAAATAATGATATAAGCCCCCCTTGCTGAGCTTTACCGCAGATGCAATATCCTCCATGCTTGTTTCCGCGTAGCCGTTTTTGCTGAATAGCTCAGCTCCGATCTTAAGGACGTTTTCTATCTTTCTGCTTGCGCGTTTATTGCCAAATGTCATACAGCATACCTAATTATCAAAAAATCAGTTTATAATCGATATCATGATATCCGTTGTCAAGAAACATTTCCAATGGAAGAAACGGTGATGATAATATATAACCTATATTGAATCAGTATCAGCTGGCTTTTTGACCCTCCTTGAATGCGGAAATATTAAGTTCGTGAATTTTTTTTGGAAGAAGATCGGTTAAGGCATTAAGCCACATTTCTTCCTTTATTTCCGGGAAAAAACGCGAAAATGCGCCGACCAGCACTACATTCGCGGCCTGGGCGTTTCCAATTTTCAGCGCTATATCCTGTCCGCTTATCAGGTGGACATTGTTCTTGAAATGCTTTCTGAACATGCCCGGTATGTCTTCCGGATACGCTGCCTGTCCGAGGTTTACGGCCGGAGGATATATCTTCTGGTTATTAAGAACAATTTTTGCGCCGTCTTTGCAGTAATTTATGTATCGCAATGCTTCAAGAAGCTCGAACGAAAGAAGAAAATCCACATCGCCGTACTTAATGAGAGGAGAATAGACCTTATCGCCATACCTGAAATGCGTAGTAACGTCGCCGCCTCTCTGGGACATCCCGTGAACCTCGCTTTTTTTGACATCATATCCTGCTTCGACAAAAACGTGCGCGAGTATGTTGCTCGCAAGAATGGCTCCCTGTCCGCCGACTCCTGAAACTAATATGTTGGTCACTTTGTTTTTTTTCATTGTGTACCTCCTATTCTCCCGGAATTATGGCTTCAAATTTGCAGATCTGCGAGCAAAGACCGCAGCCCGGGCATTGAAGTTTATTGATGGATACATAACCTTTTCTGTTCTTCCCGTCCGCGGTAACGCCTTCCTTTTCAATCCAGCTGATGGCCGGGCATCCGATTTCAAGACAGCTCTTGCATCCTCTGCACTTATCCGTATCTATTTTATAATAAGGGTGCTGGAATTTCCTTTTTTCTCTTCTGTGGAGCATGCAGGGTCCGTTATGCGTGATTATAACAGAAGCGTCGTCCCTGTTCAACTCCTCTTTGATGACGTCCATAGTCTCTTTTAAATTGTACGGATCGACTTTGCGAATATGCTTTACGCCAAGAGCCCTGACCAGCTGTTCGTAATCTATCATGTTGGTGTCTTCGCCCTTCAGCGTATATCCCGTACCGGGATGCTCCTGGAGACCGGTCATGCCGGTGATTCTGTTGTCCAGAATTATAGTTGTCGAATACCCTTTATTGTAGACCGCATCCATTACAGGCCCTATACCGCCGTGCAGGAAAGTCGAATCGCCAAGTACGGAACATATCTTGCCGAGACCGTCCTGGCCAAGCGCCTTCCCGGCGCCATATGCTCCGCCGATACCTGCGCCCATGCATACCGTTGTATGAATGGCGCTCAGAGGAGGTCCGGATGCCAGCGCATAGCATCCTATGTCCCCGAAAACGAATACGCCGAGCTTTTTCAGCGAATAGAAGAGAGCCCTGTGGGAGCAGCCGGGGCAAAGATTAGGAGGCCTTTTAGGGATATCTTCGGTCTTTACCCTTATCTTCGGGGCCCTGTATGATTTGCCTTTTAAGGATTTTTCAACAATCTCAGGGGATAATTCGAACATATTGGGTATTTTATTTTTCCCGATAGCTACTTTATATCCGAGCGCTCTTATTTCCGTTTCAAGGAACGGGTCGAGTTCTTCGACAACGATGACTTTTTTTACTTTTTTAAAAAATTTGGCGATCATCTTCCCGGGAAGCGGCCAGACCATACCCAGTTTAAGATAGGAATAATTGGGAAAGACTTCCTTCATGTACATGTACGAAGCGCCGGAGGTAATTACCCCGACTTTTGTATCATTGATTTCCATTATATTGTATGGAAATTCGTCCGCATATTTTTCAAGGTTCTTCATTCTTTTTTCAATTGCTATGCGTCGCTGTCTCACCCATACGGGCACCATTACGTATTTAGGGGCTTCTTTTTTATCAAGTCCGAGAGCAATCGGGGCTTCCTTCCTCTCTCCGAGTTCCACAAGCGAGTCGGAGTGGGAAACTCTGGTCTCTCCTTTCAGCAGCACCGGCGTATCGAATTTTTCGCTGATTTCGAACGCGATCTTAGTGAAGTCCTTGCATTCCTGAGCGTCGCCGGGTTCAAGCATCGGGACTTTTGCGAAACGCGCCCAGTTGCGGCTGTCCTGTTCATTCTGGGAGCTGTGCACATTCGGATCGTCGGCCACCATGATGACGAATCCTCCTTTTGTCCCCGTGTATGCAAGCGTCATGAAAGGATCAGCGGCTACGTTCATTCCGACGTGTTTCATGCACGCAATCGCCCTTGCGCCGGTAAATGCCGCGCCCGAGGCTTCTTCAACCGCGACCTTTTCATTCGGGGACCACTGGGCCTTGATTTCCTTATACTGCGCGAGCTCCGGCAGTATCTCGCTGCTCGGTGTTCCCGGATAAGCGCAGGCGACGGTAACGCCCGCTTCCCAGGCGCCTCTTGCGATTGCTTCGTTTCCCTGCAATATTTTTTTCATTTTGGCCTCGTAAAACTGTTAAATATTTTTAATATAAAAAACATTATTGCCGTGCCGGATGGCCGCTTCAAACTATCAAAAATTTTTAAAGACTGTTAAGGGATCGTTCGTGGGCGTGACCCCGGGCAAGTGCATGAAAAATTTTTGATAGTTTGAAACGGCCATATCGGCATCCGATCTAATTTTGCATTAAAATGTATTATCCCCTGTCTGAATATTACAGGGCATCCTTCCACATGCCGTATTTCTCCCTCAGTATTCTGTGCAGTATTTTACCCGTTGGGGTTTTCGGCATTTCCTCTTCTTTAATAAAAATTACTTTCCTGGGAACTTTGTATCCTGCGATCTTGCCTTTGCAATGTGCTATTATTTCCTCTTCGGTAGCCGTTTTGCCCGCATGCAGAACGATTACTGCCATTACGGTCTCTCCCCATTTTTCGTGAGGAATGCCTATGACCGCAACATCCTTAACTTTCGGGTTGCCGCCCAGACAGTTTTCAACTTCGGACGGGAAAATATTTTCACCGCCGGAAATTATCATGTTCGCTTTCCTGTCTACAAGGAAGAGGTATCCGTCTTCGTCTTTGTATCCCATATCGCCGGCGCTGAAGTATTCTCCTTTCAGGGCGGCTTTTGTCTTTTCGGGATCTTTCCAATAACCGGAAAACAGCATCGGGCTTCTGGAATAAACTTCGCCGACCGCATTCGGTTTTGTGATCAGTTTGCCTTCTTCGTCATAAAGCCTTATAATGTCGGTGCCGATAACCTCGCGCCCGCATGAACCGAGCTTTGTAAGCTGCTCTTCGGGTTTAAGGATGGTAACGCATCCCGCTTCTGTCGATCCGTACGCCTCATCGAGCTGCGAGTTTGGGAACATCTTGAGTATTCCCAGCTTGGTGTCCCTGCGCGCCGGAGCGGAGGAAATGAGCAGCTTTCTGATAGTGGTAAGATCGTATTTTTTCTTAACTTCATCCGGCAGCGAGAGCATCATTATATAGTGAGTCGGGACGAGGGATGTAAATGTAACCTTATGATCCGAGAATGTCTTTAAAAGATCTTCCGGGTCAAAGCTTGCCATATTATAGCACATTACCGTTGCCCCGACCCATGTGTTGACAAAGGAGTAGAGCAGGGAATTAATATGGCAGCACGGCATAACAAGCAGTGTGCAGTCGTCGTGCCTGAAGAAGTGATCGTGTATCATAATAAAATACTGCGAGAACAGAGATCTGTGGCTTTTCATGACTCCTTTCGGTTTGCCGGTAGTGCCGCTTGTATACATTATGATCCAGATATCTTCCGGATCGACTTTTGTAGCCGGCTCTTCCGCGCTTGCTTTTGCCATTGCGTCTTCGTATGAAACATAACCGTCGTATTTAGCGCAGTCGTATCCGAAATACATGTATTTCTTTACAGTGGGAATGTTTTTCTTTAATCCGTTGACCATGTCGATCCATGGATAGTCTTTGCCCGTTCTTTTGTCTTTCCCCCCTTGTACGATGAAGACCTTGCATTCGCTGTGATTGATATTGTATTCCATTTCCGCCGCTGAAAGCCTGAACATGATCGGCACCACGATAAAGCCGCCCTTTGCCGCCGCGGCATATATATCCATCCACTCGGCGCAGTTGTAAGCTAGAACTGCAAACCTGTCGCCTTTTTGCATACCCATATCGGCGAGTGCATTTGCGAGCCTGCATGAGCGCTCGTTCCATTCTTTAAAAGTGAATTCTCTGAACAAATCTTTTGAGCCTATCTTATCAGGCCATTTTACCGCGTTAACCCTCAACACATCCTTTGCTGTCAGCCAAAAATCAGTCTTAATCATAGGAAAACCTCCTCAATATTTAACTAAATTATTTTTTGCTAATTTATTTCAGCAAAGGCGGCAGCTTTTAAGGCTGCCGCCTTTTGATCACTCTACAAGCTCCAGAATATGATAAACTTTCTGAGGCATATTGTTCCGGTAAACGCTGTCCGCGAGGCTCATCATGCAGCCCGGGCATGCAGTAACTATTATATCCGCTCCGGTGGCCTTGACCCCGTTCATTTTCTTGGCGCCTATCTTTTTTGTTATATCGTAATGAACTACGCTGAACGAACCGCCCATGCCGCAGCAAAGATCCGCATTCGGCATTTCCGCGTACTTCAGCCCTTTTAATCCTTTTAATATTGCCCTTGGCTGATCTTTGATGTTCTGATATCTGACCAGATGGCACGGGTCATGCCATGTCGCGGTCTTGCCGTCGAATTCCTTCTTTAATGTCAGTTCTTCCGGCTTTATTTTAAGGACATCGAATACAAGCTCATTGATGTCTTTGATCTTTTTTTCAAATGCCTCGTAACGCTTTTTCTGTTCTTCGTTTTCGGGCAGGTATTTCTGGTAATCCTTTAATCCTGAACTGCATGTGGCGCAGACTGAAACGATGTAATCTACATTGAGGTCTTCAAAGGCTTTGATGTTTTTATCCGCCAGCATCCTCGCGGTTTTATAATCACCGTTCGTGGACATCGGGACACCGCAGCAGCTCTGATCTTTCGGAACAACGATCTCAACGCCGTGTTTTGTCAGGAAGTCGATCATTTTCAATCCGAGATCCGGATACATGAAGTCGATAAGGCATCCCATAAAGAAGCCCACTCTCATTTTTGCAGGCTTACCGTCCGCAGGTTTATAAACGTCTTTAACCTGGTCGCGTAAAAATTTCTTAGCGAATTCCGGGAAATTCCTTCTTCCGAAAATCTTGACGAAATCCGGAACATGACGCACATTCCCTTCCGTTCTCGGCATTATCCACTGGAATTTTCTGATCAGCTTTGCGACAAGACCGAAGAGCTTACGGTGGGACATTAATTTTCTGAATGCAAGATTCTTGATGAGTCCAAGGCCTTTCCTGTTTACTTTTTCCGCCCTTGCCGCCATAACGACTCTGTCGATCTGAGTCTTGGGCGGGCAGATGAACCAGCATCTCTTGCAGAGAAGGCACCTGCCTAAAATATCCTGCATTTCTTTCGTGAATTCCTGTTCTCCTTTGATAATCTGTCTTATGAGATAATTTTTTCCTCTGGCAACATTCATCTCAATCTTGTCTTCCTGATAAACAGGACAAAAGAAAGTACAGAATCCGCATTTTATGCAGCTGTCGGCGTATTGTTCTATTTTTTTTAACTCTTTGAGATCTTTCATGTTTTAATCTCTCTTTGGAACTCTGTTTGCTAATCCCATATTTTATTGGGGTTCATGACATTATTGGGATCTAAAAGCTTTTTGATTTTAATCATAAGGTCGACCGCGACCGGATCCATTGTCTTTCTGAAAAATTTTTGTTTTTCAAGGCCTATGCCGTGCTCGCCTGCGACAACTCCTCCCAGTTCAACAGCTCCTTCAATGATCTCATCCATTGCTTTTAGCGCTCTTTCGTAATGTTCTTTATTTTTTCTGTCCGTAAGAATGGCAGGGTGAAGATTTCCGTCGCCTGCATGGCCGAGAACCGTTATTGTGACATTGTATTTTTTTGATATTGATTCAACCCTGTTGAGCATATCCGGAATTCTGCCTCGCGGAACCGTTACATCTTCATTCTTGACAGTAGGTGTTTTTCCGAACGTTGCCGCAAAGCCCGCTCTTCTGGCGGCCCAGTATTGATCGGCTTCGGCCTGGTTTTTAGCGATCCTTACTTCCCGGGCGCCGTATTGTTTTGCAATATCGGTTATGCCGTTTGTTTCTTTTTCAATAGCTTCAGGTAATCCGTCTACTTCAAAAAGCAGCACGGAACCTGCGTCTTTTGGCAGGCCTATCGGCATCATCTCTTCAATCCTATTGATAATGTAATTATCAAGGAATTCGATCTTACCGGGGATAATTCCTTTTTCCAGGACTCTGAATACGGTTTCCCCTGCAGAAGCCATATTATTATAAACAGCCATAATAGATTTTTTTGCTTGGGGAAGGGGATTTAGTTTCAATTCAGCCTGTGTAATTACTCCAAGCGTACCTTCACCGCTTATGAATATGTGCATTAAATCGTATCCGACCACATTTTTGATAGTTCTGCCGCCGAAACGCGTGATCTCTCCTGTAGGAAGGACAACCTCAAGTCCCAGTATATACTGTTTGGTCACTCCATATTTTACGCATGCCGGGCCGCCGGCGTTCTCGGAAATGATCCCGCCCAGTGTCGCTCCGAAGAAACTTTGCGGGTCAGGCGGAAAAAAGAGGCCTTCTTTTGCCAGAGCTATTGTAAGGTCCTGGAGAACAACGCCCGGCTCAATGGTCGCGGACAGGTTTTCCTTATCGATCTTTAATATCCTGTTCATTTTAGTCATCACAAGCGCAATGCCGCCAAGGATGGGAATGGATCCTCCGCTGACATTCGTACCGCCTCCTCTTGGCGTTACCGGCACTTTTTCAATGTTTGCCATTTTCATTATCCGGGAGACCTGTTCTGCACTTGTGGGGAAAACGACGATGTCCGGTTCATGCTGCCATTCGGTCGTGCCGTCGTATGAATATGCCTTTAAAGCTTCCGGCGTGGTAAGTACATTATCTTTGCCCGCGATCTTTTCCAATTCAGTTATCAATGATTTTTTTAACATTCGTAAACCTCCTGTTTAGCCTTTCTTGCTGTATTTTTCGCGAAGCTTTGGCTTCAGTATTTTGCCGGTCGGGCTTCTGGGTATCTGGTCGAAAATGATGCGGTTCGGCCGCTTGTAGCGGGGCAGGTTCTTTTCGCAATATCCGGCAATATCCTTCTCGGTAAGTGTCGCGCCTTCCTGCGGCTGAATTACGGCAACAGCCACTTCGCCGAGCCTGTCGTGCGGCGCGCCTATCAGTGCCACATCGTGCACCCCCGGATGTTTTAAAATCATTTCTTCCACTTCAACGGGGTATATGTTCTCGCCGCCGGAAATGATCAGGTCTTTTTTCCTGTCCACAAGGTAAATAAAGCCGTCTTCGTCAACCTTCCCGAGGTCTCCGGTATGCAGCCAGCCGTCCTGTATTATTGTTTTTGTCAGCTCGGGGTTCTTGTAATATTCCTTCATTACGCCCGGACCTTTTGCTATGAGCTCGCCGACCTCGCCCCGTTTTACATCCTTGCTGTTTTCGTCCACAATTCTTACATCCCAGAGAATTCCGGGTATCCCGATAGCGCCGACCTTGTGCTCGTTCTCTATGCCCAGATGGACGACCCCGGGCCCCATGCTTTCGCTTAAGCCATAGTTGGTGTCGTATTGCATTTTAGGGAAATATTCTTTTAAACGCTTCACAAGGCTGGGCGGTATGGGCTGCGCTCCCATATGAGTGAGGCGCCAGCTTTTTAAATTATAGTCTTCTATTTTTAGTTCTCTCTTGTCGAATGCTTCAAGAATATCCATGGCCCAGGGCACAAGAAGGAATACAATCGAGATATGTTCTTTAGCTATCGTTTCAACTATGATCTTGGGGCTAATCTGGTCTACCAGAAGCACGGTGCACCCGCCTGCCAGCACGGCGCCCAGCATGTGTCCTATGGCAACATGATACAGCGGAGGCATCATAAGGAAGCGGTCGGCCGGTTCGTGTTTATGATTCACAAATTCGTGAATTGCCGTGCACATAATGCTCTTTTGCCGTATCAGTACGGGTTTAGGCGCGCCCGTAGTGCCGGAAGTAAAATAGAGCGCGCATTCGTCCTCGTCCTCAAGCCTTACGTTGACCGGCTGAGGCGATCCTTTGCTTATCAGATCTTCGAGAGTAATGGCGATTTCCGGCGTCTTTTTACCTGCTACGGCAAAAAGTTTTACCGAAGTCAATTCCCTGCGAAGCCCGGTGATCCTTTCTGTATATTCTTCATCGAAAAGGAAGGCGACAGGCTCCGCAGTATTCGCGCAAAAGCGGATATCGTCGTCAGTGAACCGGAAGTTCAACGGAACGGTCCATGCGCCTGTTTTAAGTATGGCAAAATATATTTCCAGCCACTTTAACGAATTTCTTCCGAGATGGAATACCTTCTGCCCTTTTTTTATGCCTGCGTCCAGAAGGCTGTTCGCCAGCCTGTTGGTTCTTTCTTCAAGCTGTGCCCAGCTGATTTCGTATCGTTTGCCGGATGCCACGGGGCTTATTTCAGCAATTGCCGGTTCATCGGGGCGAATACGCGCGTGTTTTGTAATTATGTCGGTAATATTCATAGCTCACCACCATAAATATTTAATTATTGCGGCGGCGGATGCACTTCGCCTCCGCCGAAAGCACATTGAAAAAATTATACGGAAACCGGTGTAATTTTAAACCGGGAACAATCCAACCAGTCGGTTTAAACCGACTGGTTGGATTGTATTTTGATGGGTTTTTATTGTCAAGAAATATTTTTAATTAATTCGAATAATTTATGTTTTTTTAAGATATTTATCTAAATTGGCTTGAAAAAGGATATAATTACTCTATGCTTTTACTTTAAATATCAGAAATGTTGCGAAACTGGGAAATCATGGGGATTCCCTCAAGCTTCTCTTTAATTCGGTTGAGCAATGCAACAGCTCAATTAATAGATTAATAGATAATTCGAATATCAGGTGAAAAATTGATCAGCCTTGATTTTACATTAATAAGCCTGGAAATAGCGCTTGGCATATATTTTGCTGTAAATAATATTATTAAAAGATCCCGTTATCCGGAAAACCTGGTATTCGCGCTCGCTAACCTTTCCTTTGCCGCGATGCTGTTTATTTATTTATATCAGACAATTTATTATTCCGCCATTGACCTCACGGATTTCACTAAATATTTCTTCTGCCTTCTGGTTTTTGTATGCATGTGCCTTTTTGTCATTGCCCTGTTATTTCCGAGATGGGAAAGCAGGCCCGGGATCGTTGTTATTCTTCTCTCCCAGATTCCGGGAATTCTGCTTATAGGGCTTACTCTCATCACGGACAATATAATAATGGATACAACATTCGGGGACGGCCTTATCCGGACATACGGCCCGCTTGCGATCCTGTTCTCTGTCGTCGCTGGATTGTATATTGTGGGGATGTTCACCGTAATTCGCTATAAAATAGAATATTCAAAGAATGATATATTTAAAAGCCAATTTTATGCTTTACTTGCCGGGATTATCGCCGGGACTGTCATTCCGGTCGTTTTTTTTATTATCCTGCCGTTTTACACCGACATTAAAGACTTTCAGAGCTTTGGATTCATCGGTGTTTTATTCCTGCAGTTACTTATTAATTATTCCATATCCGGGAAAAGAATAATCGATTTTAAAATTTTTTATTTAAAGATTTCTCTCTGGTCGGTATTCATTATCATCCTGTTCGCGGCAGCGTACTTTTATTTAAAAGAAATAATAATTTCTGATATCCTAACCGGCAATGTTCTTTTATATGCGGCATCAATAGGACTGCCTGTCCTGTTTTTCATAATTTACAGGATTTTAAGGCCTGCATCCGTAAAAATTTTAAATATCAGGATGAAGGCGCTCAGGAATATTTTCGACGCTGTCTCCAGAGACATCACCGGGCTTTCGGACTTGAGAAAACAGAAGATGGATTGGGACAATTTCTATCGGACTGGCATCGATTCCGCGTGCGAAATAATGGGGATTGAGTCGGCTCTGTTCTTTCTGTATAATGATGAATTAAAAATGTTCGGGCTTTCGCATGCCTATAAAACAAATCCGGAACCCGGCGGGATACATCCGGGCAGCGAAATCGTTAACGCATTTAAGGAAAACAATATAATTGATAAATCGCAGCTTTATACCGATGACAAATTTCAAAAGAATAAGGATGAATTGCTGAAATTTTTTATTGATAACAGGATCGAAGCCGGGCTTTCGGTGCTTTCTTATAAGAAAGAACTTCTCGGAATTCTTTTTCTCGGCAGCCTTACCCATAAAAGCATTTATTCTTCAAAATTCGTTTCATTCCTGGACAATTACAGGATCCAGTTCGGCATATTGCTCGAGAATTCGATCTTTTCGGAACAGATAAGAAAAACCCAGGTTGTAAGGCGCGATAAAATGTTTGTTAAAAATATTAAAAGCAGGATTATTCCAGCAGGTTTTTGCGATCTGAAAGGATTGGCAGTCAGTTCTTTATTTATCAATAATTCCGATTTCGGAGGCGATATTTTTGATTCAGTTAAAATAGGCCTGGACAGGATGGGAATATTTATCGCCAACACGCTGGATGCAGGAGTGGAATCTTCAATGCTGGCTCTGCAGATCAGCAGTATTTTTCACGCACAGGGGGACATGCATGAATCATCCGAAGGCCTGCTGGATGTAATGAACAAAGCTATATGCACTTCCAGATTCACGGAGAAATACGCAACAGCTCTTTACATGATATATGACAGCAGCACAAGAGAGATCGAGTTTTCGAATGCCGCATTCAATTCTCTGATAATTTTCGATCCCTCGGAGGAGAATTTTTCCGAGTTCGACGCGGAGGGCATCCCGGTTGGCATTGATCTGGGATTCGGCTATAAGCACAGAACGGTATCCGCATATCCCGACAGCATCGGCCTTTTTTATTCCAACGGAGTGTCCGCGGCAATTGACAGGAACGGCAATAATTATTCGGTAAGCAGAATTAAAGATATCGTGAGGATCAACAAGAGCGATACTCCGACGACTCTTGCCGGAAAGATCTACGACGATATCAAAGGTTTTACCGAAGGAGTTAAATTATTGAACGATATTACTATAATAATTTTCAAGGCTGCGTGAGAAATCAATGAATTTCGGCGAGTTGTCCCAGAAATTAATTTCCGCTCTTTTAAAATACAAGTCAATTTTGATTTTTATTAAAGGTTCGCCCGACCCTGATGTCATAGCTTCATCGTATGCGCTGAAGATGGTATGCGCCGGCATAGGCATAAAAGCGGAAATAAAATGTCTTATAAGACCGTCGCTTCCCCAGAATTCGGCAATAATCGAATATCTGGGCTCCCCGATAATTTTTAAAAATTCAAATGACGATATATCGGACTTCGACGCTTATGCCGTGCTCGATTTCCAGTCCGTTAAAGTCGACGGTGTCACGGGAAAAATACCGTGCGCGGTGCATGTCGATCACCATGAACCCGTTGAAGAAAATATCGAAATCGATTTTAGACTTATTATGGAAGAAGCCGGCTCCACCAGCAGCTTTTTCGCGCTTGTCGTTAAAGAGCTCCATAAGTCATTCAGCGAAACGGAACTGAAAAAAATTTCGACGGCATTGCAGTTCGGGATTTATATCGACACGGATGCTTTCAGGCATGCCGATTTGATTGATTTTGAAGCTCTTAATTATGTTTCGTCTTTTTCGGACAGGAAAATGATGGATCATCTGGTAGAGATACCGCTGCCGGACCACATAATAAATTTAATGAGTATGGCAATCCGCAACAAGGAGGAATACAAAAGCTGGATATTCACTGGACTCGGTTTCATCGACGAGTCGGACAGGGACAGTATCCCGATAATTGCCGATTTTATGATACAGAGATTTAAATGTTCCGTGATGATAGTTTTCGCGGCCGTGATAAGGAAGAAGCCGCAGGGATTGAGGCTTGATGCTTCTTTCAGGACCGACGATAAGAACATCGATCTGGACGGTCTAATCAAGGAAATAACCCAGACAGGGGGCGGCAGAAAATACAAGGGCGCATACCAGGTGGATTTGAATTATTTTGCGGATTTCCAGGATGAGGATATGCTCTGGAAAGTTATTAAATCCGAGACCGTATCCCGCATTAAGCATCTTCGGGACAAATCACAGCTTGTTGAGATCAAGGGATTGTATAAAAGAATAAAGAGAAAAGCGGAGAGCTTTTTTAAAACAAAACAATAATAAATAACTCAAGTTGACTGACTTTTATTACACTATTTCTTAATACTATCGATAGAATGATCAGATTATGATCAATTTTCCGCCTCAAATACCCCATCCGTGGACTCTTCGGCGGTCGGCAACATCCATGTTGCCTTAAAATTGATCATAATCTGATCATTCTATCGCAAATGTTTATAAAAAAGTCAGTCAAGATGAGTAAATTACTAATATTTATTGCGTTAAAACAGCAGCGAGAAATTAAAGGCGACTTCATAGGACTGGATCTCCCTTATCACATGGTTCGATTCCCTGCTCCTGAATCTCTCCAGCGCGGCGCGGCCCGTTATTCCTCCCTGGACGTTTTTATGAAGATCCAGGATCAGCTTCCCGGTAATAAGATGCTGGTCATAGGGTTCCGGCGATGTTGTTTTCGAATAGTCGTAACGGTTGAGGATCAGGGAGTATTCGATATTGAATATCGGCGAAGCCGTCAGTTCATAAAAAAAGCTGAACAGCCTGTGAAGCCATAGAACATCGGTTTCGTAAAAGATCGAGTATTTGTACCCCCTGTCGGTTTCTTTAAAGGATTCATTTGTCTGCATATTTGCTGCGTATATGTCGTCTCTTCTGCTTCTGGCGTATTCGTCCAGGGAGATGTATTCTTTTTTATTTCTTTGTCTGTAATTAAATTCCCATTTTAACCCGAGACTTGACCGGTCTCTCTTAAACGTAAGCGCGGCGTTCGGTCCGTGAGTGTTCTCCTCGATGTTCGAAGTGATAAGCATATTTCTTGCAAAGGAATAGCCGGTATAGAAGTTTGCCGAATGATGAGGGAGCCCCGCCCTGTTCGGCCTGAAAAAGCCGAAGCTGAATATCCTCATAAGATCGAAATTTATATTTGTCCCCGCGTTGACGGTAACGACTTCCTGCGGGATGCCGCATAACGACTGGCGTTCGCTCACTTCATTGATGCTGGACGAAAGGTTAATGATGCATATTTCAAAGTCGAGTATTGAATTGAAGCCCGCGTTGTCGATCAATCTGAGCTGGTTGCTGTAATTCTGTATCGGGGAATTGCTTTCGCTTCTGAGCTTCGAGTTCAATGTATCGTGCGCGAAATCCCTGCCGCGGGCGAAATTTCCTCTTCCCGTGAAAAAATACCATGGAGGATATTCCCACAGATTGAATACCGGGCTCGCGAAGCTGGCGTATACTCTTTTTATGCCGTATTCTTCGTCAAATGTCCCTTCGCCTTCTCCTTCAAAAGGGACATCGGTTTCCTGGAGGTAGACCGAGCGCGTGTAAAAGAAGTTAACGGTTTTTAAAAATTTGATGCTTTTGTAATTGCCGAAGTTAAAAGGGAAGTTTATGCTGTTGGACAGAGAACTCCTCGCATTTTTGGATCTGCAAAATTCCGCCGACAATAGTCTTTCACTGCCGCTGTAATCCCTGAAGTTGTTTTCCGAATAAAATAATTCAAGAGATACACTGGGAGAGAATACCGAATTATCGCTTCCGAGTTTTAAATTCGTTTTCTTTTCCCTGTCGACCAGTTTATTTTCGCCGTCGTTAATAAAAGGAAAATGGTAGCCGGAATTTACATCATTTAAAATCTGGGTGTCGTTGAGATAGCTCTTCCCGTTAAGTTTTACTATCTCCTGAGAGGATGCGAGGAGACCCGGCTGAATGTAAAAATATTTATTTCTGTATTCAAGAGCGATGTTAGCGCTTTCTTTCTGGCGTTTTTCTATCTCATCCTGAAAGATGAAAGCGCCGGTACTGTCCCTGCCTATTTTCTGGTTTTTAAAGAAAAGGTCGATTTTAACTGTACCCGAAAGATTGCCGTATAAAAAATTGGTCAGCTTTTCATCCAGTATGATCGACGGCGTATAGAGTTCGTCATTTGTCCTTTTAATAATTTTGTTGGCGGAGTCTTCTTCCTTCCTGTTGCCGAACATATCCTGTTTATACAGGACTTTGATGCTCGGAACGGCGTATATATTTGATACGTAATTTGATTCAAACAGCAGGCTTTTTTTCAGGGTTTTGCCTCTTTTGTCTTCCGGCATAAGTTCGTTATAACTGTCCGTTTCGGATTTCTCGACGATAAAATCCAGCTTTGTCGTCCAGTTGGGCAGAATATTCATTGAGGAAAAGATTTCATTATAGTTTTCCATAATATCGCTTACCGGCTTTCCGACAGTGCTGAACTGTGATCCATGGCCTTTACCTATGTATTTCAAATTGATATCGGAGAACACGGGCGTTCCAGCTTCCGTTAAAAAGAGCGGTCTTTTTATTTTTATTTCGCTCTCATACCAGTATGCGCTGTCTTTCTGCGTTTCAGCTTCGCTTAAATACATATCGTCCAGCCATAAGTTTCCGGTTTCGCCCGTAACGTTTATTTTGATTAAAGTTATTCTTTTAAGGTCAGGGCTGCCTTGAACCGTTTTATTAAAACTACCGCTTGAATTGTCCTTTAGTTTTAATTTTATTTCCTGCCATGCGCCCGCGCTGCTCATCGGAATACTGTATTCGAGATAATCCGTATCGGATGAGCCAATCTGAATCGTCACTGCATCGCCGGGTGTAAAATTTTTGAAATTAAACCAGATATTCATTGTTTTATATGACCTTATATCCATAGCTTTTGATAATTTTTTTTCAGCCGATCCTTTCCTTCCCGCCGGTGGAAGCAAAGAAAAATCATAATCGATCTGGATCGCGCTTTCTTTTTGCACGGCAAGCTCCTCATCGCTTTTATGGCCGTACAGAGAATTGTAAACGCTTTTCTGGGCGAGCATAAATGAATTAGCCCTGTATGCAGCATCGTTTATTGAATCAACTTTAGTTAATTTGAATTGATCCGGGGCATTTTTAGGAACATCATTAATCTTTAGATTTCCCCAGATCGTTGAAACAAATCTTATGCTGTCTATATAAATGGTTCCGGTTGTGGCCGGACTTGATGTGCTGTTTCTTAAATAGAATCTGATCGACTGAACTTTCTTTAACAGTTCCTCATAGTAAGCTGAATTTGAAGTATAATCAGCAGAATCTTTGTTGAGATATATTTTTGCGCATTGCCAGGTCGAATTATTCATGCTGACCGATAGAGGGGTGACATCGTTAAACGGAGCAGTTGAGGCGCCCGGCATTTTGATTATTGCTTCTTTTGTGTCCAGTATTCCGTTGCGGTTCAGGTCTTCCGTGTTAAGGATGCCGTCGCCGGTTGTGTAGCTGTTAAGGCCTGGGCCTGATCCAACGCGCGTGTGTTCGCCTGATGGAAGCACAGCAGGGTTGAATTTCCAGCCCGTGTCTTCAGTCGTATTTTTCGAAGGATCGAAATCAAGTATATTGTTGTTGTTGAGATCTTCGGTGTCAAGAAGGCCGTCGCTGTCCGCGTCCTCGCTGATCGAACCCAGATCGAAGTTAAGATCCACCTGACCCGCGGATGTGCCGTCTGCTCTGTACCATATCTCAATATACTGAAGCTGTGAAAGATCGACGGCTTCTGTAGCAAGCTTTCTTGTGACTATCGGAATGTAATCTCCGGTTGAAAAGTCGAAATTAAAGGCAAGTGATTTTTGAGTATTCTGCTTTTGTATAGAATCCGCAATATGGCCCTCTGCTATGTTATAAGGTCCGGGTTTTTTTGAATAATCAATGTCATACGGCGTAAATTCAGGTCCTCTTAGTGTCCCCGGACTGTCCGGATCCCTGTAATAACGGTAATTTAACAGGCCCCGCTCGGTTTGCGCAATATCGCCCGGCGCTGTGATATACGGCATTGAAGCAAGCTGCCAGTCTTTGTCCGAAAGAGAAACCGGAATTATTTCTTCGCTGGATTCCATATCGTCTATCAGCGTTTTGCCGAATGTATTGACTTTTTTATAACTCCTTGCGTATTCGCCATAGGCATTTATCTCGAGCGGCACGGACCGGGCATTGTATCCCGTTATTGTTTTTATAAGGCTTTTTAGCGAGTCCTCGCCCATATGAAGCGAAGCGTCGCCTTCCAGCACAAGGGTCTGCGCCGGTTCCTCTCCGAATTTAGGGATTATGTCGGTGGCGGACTGTCTTTCGAACAGAACCGTTCCCCCGACCTTTAAATTTTTGTTGATATTATACTCGGCTCTTGTGCCGGTCACAAGAGTTGAAGTCTTTGCGCCGAAAGGCAGATATTCATATTTAATTTCTATTTCCGTTTCAGGGCCGATCACCGGATTATTCGGACTTGTGAACTGTAAAAATCCGGACGTATGATCGACCGTATAGAGCGACGAAGGGATCTCCCTTCCGTTTATTTTTATTCTTACGCTGCCGGGTATTATATTTACGTGCTTAAGCTGGAAATTCCTTGCTTCCCTGTAATAATCCACTCTTAAGTTATATTTTGAATACGTATCCGCGCTGCTTTGCTGGTTTTCACTGTAAATAATACCGGCGGTTGCGGCATCGCCGGCTTCCGTATACAGCTCTCTGAAAGGCTCTCTTAAATAAAACATTATGAGCCCGTTCGTAAAGTCTACTGTGTATTTGCCAGCTTTTATTGTATTTTCCCTGGTCATTATACCGTTTTCCTTGAATATCTGAATATTAAAATTATTTTCAAGGAGCTGTTTCTGGCCTATATTAAAAATTGATCTTACTTCGTAAATATCCAGATTCAGCCTGTTGTCGCCGTTTTGATCTTCTTCTCCCGCATCCCTAACTGTATCTTTATCCAAATCTTCATTTATTGAATAACCGTATTTTATAAATACAAAGAGCTTTCCTGCAAATCCGGAAATGTCGGTTCGTGCGGATGGGTCGGTTGTGTTCAAAGGGCTGTCCGCAAGAGTGTAAACGGCGAATATTCTCGCGTTCTTCGGAATATTTTTTAAAAAAGTTATAAGGCCTGTTGAAAAATTTATCGTGTAGTCGGTTCCTGAAACCAGCCTGTTATAATTTCCTCCGTCGAGGCTGAGCTTAATTGAGTTTAAATTTTCGTAAGTATTGTAATTATTCTGGTCGTCCATGTATATTTCGAATCCTGACGGAGAAATGTTGACCATGCCGGGCTTATATGTTTCAGGGTTGGACGGATTTGATTTGAACGTTATTAAATTATAGACAGCAGGATCGGGAAGGGTAGGCGCGGAAGTCAGATTATCGTATCTTTTAAAAGGCTCCAGCTGGTAGTATGTGTATTTTGCGTACTGATAATCTGCGAGTTTCGTATAGCCCGAAGATGAATTCCCGCGGAAGTTCTCGATCTCGGTCTCTCCTTTAATGACGCTTCCAAAGGCTTTAATGTTAAGATTATTTTTGCGCAGCGTCATATCAATACCCAGCCCGCTGGCAGAAGTATCGTCATAAACCGCGTATTTCGATCCCTGAAGCTTAATGGCTATCTCGCCTGCATTGATCTCCCTGATGACTTCCTCGTTGTTCCTGGCCCTGTATTGCATTACGTATTGATTGTCCGCTTTCTTGCTGTCATAATCGATATAGACTTTCATTCTCCGTCCCATTGTTCCTTCCATATGCAGCTGCATCTGGCGTTCGATCTCCAGGCCGTCCTTAATGACCATGGATACCGGCCTGTCATCATCGGAAATCCTGTATTTATTGCTGGTGAAACTTGACTTTCCGTATATCGCGTTCAGCTTGTAAGAGCCGTAGGTATTCATACTGACTTCGTCGGAATCTTCGTATATCCTTCCGCCTGACCGGCTTTCGACGATTGAGTATCTCGGAGAGATCACATACTTATCCCAGTCGCCTTTCTTATGTACCAGAGAGGAACCTGCTGAAATATTTTCTTCATCGGAGATTGTCGTTCCGGCCGTGTCCTTCCCGGGTTTCCGGATAACCGCCGCTCCATCGTCTTTCCTTTCGTGAGTGTCGATATATTTCAGAAGGATTTCGGTGAAGCCGTTATCCTCGCCGGAACTGTTTGACATTACGGCTGCGATGGATATTACGCCTGTTAAAAACAAGCCCGTGAATATTTTCAGAATAAGGGAGTCTTTATTCATTACAATTCTGTATGTTT
>CAZVDF010000001.1:0-59369 GCA_964626055.1 uncultured Leptospirales bacterium | reverse complement strand
TTTTTACCAGACCCGGCTCATATACTGATATGGATTGATCGATTGATTTCCAAGCCTGATTTCATAATGGCAGTGGCATCCTGTGGCCTGTCCCGATTGCCCGACGAATCCTATTATCTGGCCTTTTTTTATTGGATCTCCCTGCCTGACGATAATCTTTTCGCAATGACCGTATAAAGTCTGAAAGCCGTATTTATGCTGCAGTCTTATCAGGAATCCGTATCCGCTCTCCCACCCGGCGCTCATAACTGTGCCCGGGGCGGTTGCTCTTATCTCTGTACCGGAATTGGCGGCGATATCGATGCCGGAATGGAAGTCGCGGCCGAATCCGAACGGGGAGCGCCGCCATCCGAATAACGACGTGACATTTCCCCTGTTGGGAATAATCGAAGGGATATCGTTTATTACCCTGCTGCGCACGCCGATGAAATTCTTTACCGTCCTGATTGTATTCGTGGTGCAGATAAGCTCTCTCTGGAGTTCCCTTAACGTGAATATTTCATCGGGAAGAATGTTTTTGTAATCCTTCAGGTCTTCCCGGGAATTAACCTCCTCTTTTAATTCCCAGATCTTATCCACATCATTTTCGCCTTTTGTAATTTCATAAACGTCTTCTATATACGGCTTAAGTTTATCCACAGCCTTTGCCGTGTTCTTTGTGATCATTTCAAGCCTGACAAGGTTCGATCTTATGTCTTTGTAATTTGCCAGCAGCTCTTCCTTGGTGGAATTGATCGAAGCATTTTTAATGATAGCGTAGGATGACGTTCCGACTATTATCATGAAAAGAGCGATAAAGAAGAGTATGGTAAACTTGGAGATATGAAAATTGAATATATTTTTTTCGTTATGGGGAATAAGCATTATGGTCATTTTTTCATGGCCTTTCTCAAGGAAAGTATCCCATAACTTACTAATTTTTTTCTTTATAAAGAATTTTTTTTCGGAAATGTTCTTCTGCAAATTGCTGTTGTATTGTTTTATCGTAAACCGCATGGCTGCCTTATTGATTTTTTCTGGTTGATACCAGTACTATTATCGATAACAAATATTTATTATGCAACAATTTTTTAGCGTTTAAAAAACGCGGTCTATCGCCTCGTATACCGTTTTTACCGGTATTATGTCGCCGCTGAAGATTTTTTTTGCCTCAGCTGCGTCGTTTTCCGGCAGAATGATTGTTCTGAACCCGGATCTCGCGAATTCCTGCGCTCTCCGGCCGCACTGCGAAACCGGCCTTATTTCTCCTGACAGGGATATTTCTCCCAAAAATCCGGTATCGCGCGCAATGGATTTATCCTTGAGGCTGGAAACGATCGCGATTGCGACAGCAAGGTCTGCCGATGTCTCGTTTATATGGAATCCGCCTGCCAGGTTTATAAAGACATCGTAGCTGGCGAGCTTCATGAAACCGTGCTTCTCAAGAACGGCGGCCAGAAGTATCAGCCTGTTGAGATCGAATCCGTCCGACATGCGCCTCGGGTTCGAAAAATTGGTGAATGAGACAAGCGACTGCACCTCGAAGAGCATTGTTCTAGATCCTTCTATGGCCGCCGAGATAGCGCTTCCGGCGGAACTCGAGCTGAATGAATTGAGAAAAACGCTGTTTTTATCCTTTACTTCTGCCAGTCCCGAATCCGACATCCTGAACAGCCCGATCTCATTAACGGACCCGAACCTGTTCTTGAGCGCTCTTATCATTCTGAATTCTTTTGAGAAGTCCCCTTCGAAATACAGCACAGTATCGACAAGATGCTCCAGTATCTTCGGGCCGGCTATATTCCCGTCTTTCGTGATATGGCCGATCAGTATTACCGGGATGCCCGTGCTTTTCGCGAGATCTATCAGCCTTGCCGAGGATTCCCTTATCTGCGTTACCGTGCCCGCTGTGGCCGGGATATCGGACGCGTAGAGAGTCTGCACCGAGTCCGCGATAAGGCAGTCGTACTTATCCGCGTTCGCGGCTTTTACGATATCCTCCACGCAAGCGCCGGACAGCACATGTATGTTTTCTGACGGCAGAGCGAGCCTGTTCGCCCTGTGCTTTAGCTGCAGGGGGGATTCCTCGCCGGAAATATAGAGCGTTCTTAATGTGCGGCCTATCTGGAGCGCAAGGGTGGACTTGCCTATGCCCGGCTCTCCGCTTATCAGTATGACCGATCCGGGCACGATCCCCCCTCCGCAAACCAGGTTGAACTCCTCGATATCGGTATTTATTCTTTTAAGCCGGTCGGGCTGAATGGACGAGAGCAAAACCACTTCGCTTTCTTTACCCGGCCGGTTCCGCCGCAGAGAGGCGGATTCCGTTTCCACGACCGAGTTCCATTCCCCGCAGTCCGGACATCTGCCCTGCCATTTTGAATGCTCCGAACCGCAGGAGATGCACAGAAATGTGTTTTTCTTTTTGGGTTTCCCGGTCATAATCATTTTTTCGGGCTGAAAAGGAGCTTTGAGGGATCCTGGTCAAGCGAGCGGAACAGCTGCTTCGCGCTGATGGACGCGTCCTTTAAATTATTGTAGATTTCCTCGTCGGCAAGAAGCCTGCCCAGAGTTCCCCTCCCGTTGTCTATCCTGAAAATTATTTTATTCAGGCTGCTTGTGATCTCGGATATGTTCCTCAGGGCGATGGAAATATCCTCCTTGTTCTTTTCCGAGATCTGCGAGAAGTTTTTCGTAAGTATATTGAGCTGTATCATGAAATTTCTTGTTTCTTCATTAAGGGTCGCTATCATCGCTTTTGCGATAAGCACCGACTGCTTGATGTCGTACCTGTTGTCGTCGACGAGGTTGTTCAGGTTTGCCACGAATTTGTTCGAGTTCTGGAATATCTCAGCCAGCACCTGCCCGCCTTTTTTTTCCTGGAAAAAGCTCTGGAATGTCAGCATCATCTGGTCAAAGCTTGCCGGATCTATACCGTAGATCTTATCGCCGTCGGACAGAAATTTGCTAACGTCCGCGGAAGGAGGCACGAATACGTTTATGTATTTTTCGCCGATGAGGCCGGTTGTGAATATTGCGAACTGCGCCGCGTGTATTAGCTTGTATTTGTTGTCGATCCATACGTTGACTTCCGATTTTTCCCCGCTTTGCTTTATCGACTCGACCTGGCCAATCTTGATCCCTCCGCCTATTTTAACCGGCGCGCCGGTTCTCAGGTCGTTGAGGAACCCGAAATATATTTTAAGATTATACCCGGAACGGGATACATTTATTTTCGCGAGCACTCCCACGAGCACAATGAATATTGTAAAGCTTACGGTAATCAAGAGCCCCACTCTTGCTTCGTCGCTGAGTTTCATTAAAGGCCTCCGTGTAAATAATCTGATAACATTCTTAACCGATATCGAGTGAAGAATCAATCCAAATTTTAATTCAATATTTATAATTTGACTTTTGGATTTATTTATTATAAAATATTTTTACCTTCAATAAAAATCAATAAAAATAGCAGCCGAATTTTCCGATGAATTTAAATGCGCCGTGATATTCCAATAAAAGGAGGCTTCAGATTAATGCGATGGAAATAAGCAGAAATGTTAATAAAAGCGGAGGCAAAATAAGAAATAAACCCGTCAAGCCGTTGCCGGAAACGCCGGAGAAATTAACGGAGGCTGTCGATTCACTGGCCGAGCAGAAAAAGAAGTATGATATTGCGATGTATTATACTCATCAGGACGCGGAAAAAGCCAAGAATATGGTCGCCGGCGCCTATAAGGATTTATTCGTAATAAAAGTAAAATTTTCGATTTCGACGACTTACGGCGCCTTCATCACTTTCTTTAACATTCCGTATTGCAATATTGTGCATTCTTTTGTAATAATGAGCCATTCATATATTGTCGACGATCTCAAGACAAAAGCGCCGTGGCGCGATTTTGAGAAGCAAATGGAAGAGATCGACAAACAGGGAGGGCATGACGGCGAACTGAGTTCAAAAATGAGAGCCGATCTGTCCCAGACGTTTACGATGCAGCTGGGCCCGAACCAGAGAGCTCTGGAGTTAAAAAAATATCTTGAACAGAACGATCAGATCACGGCAAACAGGATCATTCAGAAATTCATACACGATAAATTCGGATATATAAATATAAATCCGAACGTCGAGTATGAGCAGATTTCTTCGCTCGATATGGAACTGTATTCCGTAACAGGCAAAAAGCTGGATAAAGAATTATCAGCTCCCGAAAGCGAGAAGGAAAAAGAAGAGCCGGATGCAGTGAAAATCGAGGAGATGTCCGATGAGGAAGAGATTGATAAAAAAGACATACAGCTTATTTTAAAAGGCAATCTAATACTTTCCCCGGTCAAAGGCAAGGACATCTCAAGCGTTGAGACCGGGGACAGGATAAAGATCACTCTGGACAATTCGAATCCCAAAGCGGTTACAGTGGCAAAGGCGTTTAAGTCCTATGATGAGGGCAGGATACTGCCAATTACGGGCAGGGTTGTTTCAATAAGGCGTTTATCGGACGGCGGGTACAAGATTTTCTGCATTATCGCCAAAGGCATATATGTCAAGATAGAAGAGGAGGAAGAAGGCATAAAAATAGCCGCTGAAATGCAGGAAGAACCGGAAAGCCGTATGCATTCCAATATGCCGGTATTTATCGCAGCCGCGATCGTATTTTTTGTTCTTCTTGCAGTAGCGCTGGTGCTGATATTCAAGCTGAAATGAGTTATCTGCAGCACCTGCCGGAATTAACGCTGCAGATCGCGTTGTTCTCGATTTGAATGGTGGTATGCGCTATCCCGAATTTTTCTTCAAGCATGGCATTTACTTTTTTAATTAATTGATCGTTGTCAATATTGCCGAGGGACTGATCAATGCAGACATGGCATGAGAGAAAAATTTCTGAAGAGTTTATCGACCATATATGAAGGCCGTGAAGGCTGCCCACTCCGGTTACCGATTGAATGCTTTTTCTTACTTCGTCCGCGTCTATTTCGGACGGTGTGCCCTGCAGGAAAATTCTGAGAGATTCCTTTATTATGTCGGAGGAGCTCCATATCATCATGATCACTATTGTCAAACTGACGGCAAGATCGATCCATAAAATGCCGGTGAAATAGAGGATAATACCGGCAATGATCACGGCGACTGATGAAACTGCGTCATATAACAAATGAAGGAAAGCCGCTTTTATATTAAGATTGCTGTCCCTGTTTTTTAAAAGCGCGATAACCGAAAAAACGTTCCCGAGCAGGCCTATCACAGCCACGGGGATCATTACGCTTACATCTATACTGACAGGGCTGATGAACCTGGATACAGCTTCGTAGACAATGTAAGCACCTATCACAACGAGGCTGAGGGCGTTAATCAAGGCTATGAGCACCTCGAACCGCTTAAGCCCGAAGGAGTATTTTTTACTCGGATCGGTTTCCGAGACTTTTTCTCCGGCATATCCCAGCATTAGAGCCAGCACGTCCGAGAGGTTGTGCCATGCGTCCGACACAAGAGCAAGGCTTCCTGAGATCACGCCGCCTATGTATTCCGCAAGCGTTATTACCGCGTTAAAGCAGATCACAATGACCAGCTTCTTTTTATTCGTTATTTCTTTACGGTCATGATTATGTGAGTGGCTATGATTAGAACGATCGCTTTCATGATTTTTTTTATTATCAGTATTCATAATATTGACCGCTATATATAAAGCCCTGTGAACTGTGATTAAATGCTCTTTTAACTTAAAAATAGGTTTTATACTTTAACAAATCGGAATACATTACAAAATTTATGAGGACGCCTTTCAGTCCTGATGCAAAAGCTTTTGAAAACATAAAAAGCTGACCAGGAAGGCCTGATCCCGGAGTAAATTCTGTAATGTATTCCGATTTGTCTTAAATAGTAAATATAAATCTGTAAGTTAAAATTACTTCTAATAATATCAGCCATATTATATGCAATAATACCAGATTAATATATTTTTTAAAGACTTTTATGTGTTTTTAGTAAAAAAATATGACAGGATTTATTGATATTTTTGGATTGCTTTTATAATATAAATAGATATTATCACCGGTAAATTAAGCTCCCGGAAAAGAATTTTTCAGGAATCGTACTGTAATTATTATATATTCTTCGAATTGTTATTAAGGAGGCAATCGATGGAAAGAAACTTTAACGGACTTCCGGAGATCATCAAACAGCATCTGAAGTCAATAACGGAATCTTCCGGCCTGCCGGATACGGAAGATTCTTTGCGCAGGATCACGAACGCATGGTTCGATAAAAACGAAATGTTCGACGAGCAGATAAGATCTCTGGATATGGCAGAGATCCATTCATTCGCAAAGGACGATAAAAGAGCCGCTCTCGCGCTGACGTATTCCGGCTCGCTTGTGAGCCTCGGGATCCTGCGCGGGAACGCGAGATGGGTCGAGTACTCGAGCATTAACCTGAGAAGCGACGTGCCCGACATTCTCGTGAAGGATGAGGCAAAGATAGCCGTCGACACCGGAGCGGACAGGGCAATTGAGTTCGAGGAAGGCCCGCTTAAAAGCACTTCGCTGCTTTTAAAGATAGCCGTATGCAAGGATGAAGTGAGCCTGGAAGAGCAGGATATCCGCATAAGAGAAGCCACGATTTTTCTGACCAACGGCTTCATTAAGATCAACAGGTCGATAACTGTCGAAGACGGGTTGAACATCGCGCAGTTCACGGTCAAGTCGATCGCGGGTCAGGTGGCAGGGAAAAATCAGATCTCTGCTGCAAAAGCCAAAAAAATACTGGACGACTATTTGTGTATTATGGAGTCCGGGCTGCTCCTGGGCGAAAAAGTCCCGGTCGGCAGGCTTGGAAGAATGCGGCTCAAGCTTCGCCCCGCCCAGAAAGCGCGCGTCGGCAGAAATCCGAAAACAGGCGAGGAGATCACAATAAAGGCAAAGCCCGAAATGCCGGTTCCAAAAATGGCATTCAGCAGATACATAAAAGAGAAATCCGCAAACGTGAAAATCGACCGGACCATGGTAGCCGGGAGCCCGGATGAAGACGAGGGGGATGAAGAATAGAAAAGAAATACAAGGTCAGGGCTTACCCCGCCTGCCATCCGAAATATCGGATATATAAATAATGAAGATAAAAAAAATAAAACAATAGCTCAGGGCAGGAACAAAGCCTGCCCATACCTTGATATACTTTATATCAATTCATTAGTAAATAATAAAATATATTGACGTAATATTTTTATTGCATTACATTTTATTATATCAATAAAATTATAAATATTTCCGAGGAGGGCTCAATTCATAATGCAGCTTTCAAATATCCAACAGGAATTATTAAAAATCTATTCTTTTAATATTCCCGAAAAAGATTTAAGTGATTTAAAAAAAATACTGGCAGATTATTTTGCCGATAAAGCCGTTAAAGAGGTGAATAAAGCCTGGAAAGAAAAAAATTTATCTCAAAAAGATATGGAAAAATGGCTGAATGAAGAATCTTAAGTTCGTGCTCGATACTAATATTCTTCTCGTCTCTATTTCAGATGAATCTCAATACCATTGGATTTTTAATAAAATAAGAAATAAAGAAATCGATTTGGCAATTTCCAATGAAATACTTAATGAATATAATGAAATATTTTCCATTAAATTAAATTCTCAATCTGCTGAATATGTCTGCGAATATTTATCGTTTGCGGAAAATGTTTACAGGGTCACGCCTTATTTTTTCTGGAACTTAATTGAAGCTGACAAAGATGATAATAAATTTATCGACTGCGCCATTGCCTCGAATGCAGACTATATTGTCACTAATGATAAGCACTTTAATATATTAAAAAGCATCGAATTTCCAAAGATAAATGTAATTAATTTTGAAGAATTTATCAAAATCATAAAGTAACTATTTTACTCCACGTAAAGAAGCATCCTTATTGCAATTATTCAAGTATTACTTACTAAATTACTAATTCTTCCACGTTTTTTCTTGCTTTATATGTAATTAATTTATATATTCTAATTAGCAGCGTTTCACAATTTTGTAAAATTCCGTCTTTCCGCGGGAGAACAAAATCCTGTCCCCTATTTTAATGAAAGAAAACCTGAAAAAAATACTGGAAAGCAGGCTGGCTGATCTTTTAAATCCTGTATCCGGCGAATTTAAAGACCGCGAGCTGGAAGAATCTTTCTTCTACGACACGTGGATGACATATAAAAAAACGGCGTATATCAGCCTGATGATAGGCGGATTAATGCTTATGGTCTTTATTATAGTGGACCTGCTGGCGCAGACCGATAAATGGCGCCTGCTCAGCCTTTTATCCGTGCGCGGCATCGGCGGCGCCGTGCTTATATATTCATCCGTATATGTTTACAGGGCAAGGACATACTTCCCGGGTTTTCCTTTGCTGTTTTTAGCCGATATGCTTGTAGCATCCTCTGCGCTTTTATTCGTTGGAATATCCGCAGGATTCCCTTATATTCAGAATGTTCTGCACGGCCTCCTGCTTACGCTTGTTTACTACCAGTTCGTTCACAGCAGGTTCAGCTATATCATGGTCGGATGCGCTTGTTACCCCATAATGTTCCTGATAGTCTGCATAATGTCGGATCAGCTTGAATTTGTAAATTTTATGCGCTTTATCCTGTATTTTATTTCTGCAAACGCTTTCGGCATTTTAATACTGCGCTCCTACAACCAGGGCCAGCGGGCCAATTACATAAATCAGCTTAAACGGCAGTCATTAAATATGGAGCTAAGAGTCGCGCTTGACCAGCTCATCAAGGCAAAGCATGAAGTAAAAGTGCTGCAGGGCCTGCTTCCCATCTGCACGAACTGCAAAAAGATACGGGACGATAATGGGGACTGGAAACGCCTGGAATCGTATATACAGCATCATTCGGAAGCGAAATTCAGCCACAGCATCTGCCCCGAATGCGCGAAGCAGCTTTATCCTGAATTCGAGCTGTATAAAAAATAAAGAAAAATTCTATATTTCATGCCGGTAGGAAAATGCAATAACAAAATAATAATAATAAGTCCGCGCAGAAGCGCAGGCTTTTAATAATAATATAATTTTTCTAATTAAGGCAAATTGCCAAGAAGATAAGGGTACCCATCATTATCATAAGGCGGCCCGGTCGTATCAATTTGCCAGACTGATCCAAATGTTGTCCATCCTTCAGCAGTATATGTCCCTTCAATCCGCAAGTAACTTAAACTTTCTGGGATACCAAGAGGATTACCTGTATTGACCTCATTAAAAAAAGAAGTATCAAATGTACTACCGGTTAATGCTCCGATGAGCCCGCCTCCGGTTGATGGAGAAACTACTCCAATAGCATAACAATTACTAATTTGGGTTAGATTAACAATACTGCCAGTAAGTCCACCGGTTGTACTATTGGTACCTGTAACATTGCCTTTTGCATAGGAATTGTTTATCGGGCATCCTGAATTATATCCCACAAGACCTCCAACGTATTCTGTACCGCTAACATTTCCAGTTGCGTAACATTCTTTTATTTCACCTGAGGATATTGAATTGCTCCCAATAAGTCCTCCTACATTATTTTTTCCTTTTACATCTCCTTTCGAGTTGCAATGAAATAAGCTGGCATCAACATTCTCTCCAATAAGTCCTCCGATAAAAGTACTCGTTGCAGTCCCTCCGCTGGCATCAACCGTTCCTATTGAATATGAGCAATTCTCAAATCCGCCTCCATCATTTCTTCCGACAAATCCTCCGGCATATACCTCTCTGGTAGTTCCATTTGTATTATATATTACTACATCAACATTTCCTGTCGAATATGAACTTTTAATAATCGCTGTCGATGGATTGAATCCGATGAATCCACCGATCTGCGCAACGACAGCCGTTGCTCCTGCATCGGTATAAAAATCTGCGTCAATATATCCGGTTGCATGACATCCAGTAATTACAGCATTTGCCGTATCATTAACTCCAATAAAACCGCCTGCATTGATTTTTTCGTTTGTAGTAAAGGCTGTGGCTGTTATATCTACATAACTTGTTGAAGAACAATTATTAATCGGCCCTGTGTTGCTTCCGGCGAATCCTCCGATATAATCGTAATGAGTGCTGTTTAATATAAGATTGCCTGATGAATAGCAATTGTTATCGATTTTCATTGCAGTGGAAGTATTACGCCCGATAAAGCCTCCAACATGCGTACAAACATAATTTGAAGAGATGTTTCCATCTGAATGTGAATTCGAAATAGGTGCATTTGTCGAGTTGCCGATAAGTCCGCCTATGAAATCGGCAGCAGCATTAACCGTGACTGTGCATGTTGAATAGCAATTGCTAACTTTCCCCGTACTACTCCCGATAAGTCCTCCTATGTAATCCGCAATTCCTGTCACTGTGCCGGCAGATGAATGACAGTTATCTATTTCTCCTCCGGTATTATATCCTATTAATCCGCCTGTGTATGTGTTTGATCCTGTCACATTGCCTGCCGAAGAACATCCGGTTATCTTTGCGCCTTGATTTTCTCCAATCAATCCTCCGGTGCTTAATCTTCCTTCAACCGCTCCTGATAAACGGTGGGATGTTAAAATTTGTTCATGATTTCTTCCTACAAGGCCGCCTGTATAATTCCCCCCTGTAACATTTCCGGAGACGGATGAATTCTCGATATATGAATAGTCAAAATTTTCCCCAACGAGCCCTCCGATACATTCTGCAGTTATAAAGTTTGTTACTGTCACTGTGCCGGAATAGGAGCATCCGGTTATATAGGCCGGTAAGGCAATTGTGCCATCGGATTGTCCGGCTATCCCCCCAACATTATAAAATCCTGTTACAATGCCGGACGAACTGCACCCGGTTATACTGCCGGAGATATTAGAGCCGGTAATTCCACCAACATTAGATCCCGTACCTGTAATATTAATTGAAGTAGCTGAACAACCTGAAATTGTTCCACTGTTATATCCGGCAATAGTACCAACATTTCCTGAACCTGTAACAGTTGCAGTATTAAGAATAATATTCCTAATATTACCCGAATTATTACCGAAAAGCCCTATCTGACTTCCGCTGGTTATTGTCAGATTTCTGATTGCGTGCTCGTTACCTTCAAATGTCCCGGTAAATGGACCAAGCGGTGTCCATGGGTTGTAGCCAGTCGACAGATCAAGATCAGCCATTAGATTATAGGTGCCGGCAAGATCCGACGTTACATTGGCGAGTTGAGATTCTGTATAAATAAAATAGTTATTCCCAGCCTGCGTTGTAATTGCAAAATTAATGCCCTGCGATGATTTGCCCCATTTATCCGTGATCCGCATGTTTATATTATATCTCTGGCTGGCTACCAGTCCTGAATTGATCGTATAACTCGTTACGGATTGCCCTACGCTGCCTGTATGGACTACTGTACTGGCGGATGTGTTAGTGCATGTAATATGAAGACCGCTCATATCGGTAATGGGCGGATATATCCAGTCGAATGTAATGGACCATGACGGAATATTATTCGCGCTTGCTGATGTAATTGTAACATCGGGTATTGTATAATTGTTTTCCCACAGATCTTTCCGGTTGCACGCAGTCGCGGATAAGAAAAGAATAAACATTAAAATACAAATTTTTCTTATTGGAATGATGGACTTTATATAAATGTTTTTAAAAATTACTTTATTTAAAGCAAGAAATCCGAACATCAAAATCTCCGGGAAAACCTGTTAGAATATTAAATATATACTATATATAATATCGGATAATTTGAAAGTCTTTTTGATAGGTTTAATATGCAATACATCATAATAAATTATAAATAATTTGTCCGGCAGTCAAGCGGGGGGTAATAAATACAGTTAAAAACGTGCATTTGCGTTGAAATTTAAGGAGAGAAATGCAATATCAATATGGCCAGTTCCAGCAAAGATACGGATAACCGCCATTATTCGAATCGATAAGCCAGATAGATCCTGTAGGAGGCGGAAAATCCCATCCGGCATAGGTCCCCTGATCCAGCATTAAAGTATGTTCAACAGGGTCTCCTTTGCCTGTGTCGCTTTGTCCTGAATAGTCTTCATCATAATAACAGCTTGGATAACTGCCTCCATCGTCAAAACCGCAGAATCCGCCGTGATTTGCAGATGAACTGCTGACCGGCCCGGCTGAATAACAGTTCGTTATTGCACCCCCGTTATATCCCACGAATCCGCCGGCGCAGTCTCCGGCAGCCTGAACATTGCACAGAGAATATGAATTGTCTATTGTATTCACATTATAGCCAACCAGACCTCCGGCAGCTAAATTTTCTGGTTTATCTGCTCTTACAATTCCATCTGAAAAGCACTGTGACATAGTGACACCGCCTGTATAATAGCCTACAAGTCCGCCTGCATAAATCTGGGATGGCGTGCCATTATCTGCGCGGACTTCGCCGTCAAAATAGCATAGTGTAATATCGCTGTAATTTCTGCCGACAAGCCCTCCTGAATAAACTATTTTTGTGTCTGATCCGTCAATCTCTGTTGTCACAATACCTATTGCATGAGATTCTTCTATTCCCATTGTATTATATCCGATAAGCCCGCCTGTGTACACATTGTGTGCTCCAGCCATACTGGTGTTAAAGTAAGCGTCAACATTACATTCAGCGTATGAATTGGAGATTGTGCTATTGTTGTTATATCCTATCAAACCGCCCGCATAAGCATTACCCGGCGCAAACGAGGCAATATTTATACTGACATAACCTGTCGCATTTGAATGATTAATCATTGCGGATTCGTTCATGCCAATCAGCCCGCCGGTGTAATTGTCATATCCGTAAACCAAGCATGATGACGAGCAATAAACAACACTGTTAGAACCCATGTCATCAATGTTTTGCCCGATGAGCCCGCCTGTGTATTGACCGTTGCCTGTAACAGTACCGCTTGCAGTGCAGTTGTCAAAGAAAGTAGTTCTTGAGAATCCGACAAGTCCGCCGGTATTTCCTACGCCGTCTGTAATACCGGTTGTATGAAAGCAATAATTCAATTTAATTGCAAGTACTGTGGTTGAATCGTTTACGCTGCTGCCTATAAGGCCGCCAATTTCTGTTGCTCCTTTTACATCGCTTGTTGCGTCACAATTATTTAAAGTAATGGACGCTATGTTAACGTTATTATAAGCGGAGCCTATAAGCCCGCCTGTATTTGAGCTGCCGGTAACGGCTCCTATAGTATGCCGGCAGTTATTCAGTGTGATTGTACCGTTTACACCCGCATCCGCAGTGGAATTTGTGCATCTTCCGATAAGCCCGCCTGTGTGCCCCCCGCTGCCGTCTACAGTGCCGGAAGTATGGCAGTCCTGCAGAGTAATTGCCCCTACATCAGCATTATCAATAAGTCCTATGAGTCCGCCTGTATTGGTTCCTGTACCGTTGACAGTTGCTGTTGCGTAGCAATTGTTTTGCAGAATGACTGAACCAGATGAAAAGTTATACAGATATCCTATGGGTCCGCCGGTGTTGTTTCCAGAATTATTATTTACTATACCTTCAGCATAACAATTGTTCTGTATGGTGATTGTTCTGGATCCCGTATTCTCAACAAATCCTATTAAGCCTCCTGCATAATCAAAGCTGCTATTAACCGTTGCAGCTGCATGGCAGTTATCTATAATAATATCAATGGAAGCCGAATCGTTTTCCATGTAACCTATCAAACCGCCTGTATATCCCACGGCAGTAATTGTAGCTACCGCATAAGAATTATAAAATGAAGAGTTGTTGTTGCGTCCAATTAATCCGCCAACCTGGCCATCGACGCTTGTGATTGTAACTATAGCATACGACGAGAGTATATCGCAATTTATGCTTTGCCCGATCAAGCCGCCTGTATGTAATGAACCTGCTATCGTTCCAGTAACACTGCATCCGTAAACTAATCCGCGGACGTCATTGTGAATATAGGCAATCAGTCCGCCGGTAAATTCATTGCCTGTTACATCAACATCAACAAGATGAACATTTCTTATAATACCTTCATTACTATTTGTACCATGTACCTGTCCGAAAAGCCCTCTTTCGTCTATCGCAGTAGTTATCGTTAAATTCCTTATTATATGCCCGTTACCTTCAAACACTCCCGTAAATGGATTAATTGGACTCCAGTTATTATAGCCTGCTGCTAAAAGGTCGAGATCAGCCATGAGATTATAAGTATCTGCAGGAAGCAAACGTACAGCATCGAGTTGAGCTTCATTATAAATAAAATGTATAGTTCCGGCCTGCGTGGTAATTGCAAAATTAATGCCCTGCGAGGATTTGCCCCATTTGTCAGTCAGCCGCATATTAATATTATATCTCTGGCTGGCTACCAGTCCTGAATTGATTGTATAACTCGTTACGGATTGCCCTACACTGCCTGTATGGACTACTGTACTAGTGGATGTATCAGTGCATGTAATATGCAGACCGCTCATATCGGTGATAGGCGGATAGTCCCAGGCAAAGGTAATAGACCAAGGCGGAGGTACATTGTTTGCGCTTGCGGATGTAATTGTTACATCAGGTAGCGAATAATTGTTTTCCCACAGATCTATCTGGTTGCAGGTTGAAAACGCGAAGAATAATAGAAGGAAAATGCATTTAACAGCATTTTTAATTAAAAAGCTGTCGGCTTTTCGGCTGCCTGAACAATTTATTTTAAAGAAGCGTAATAATTCAAACATCAAAATCTCCGGGAAAACCTGTTGGAATATTAAAAATAAACTATATATTAATATCGGATTATTTGAAATTCTTTTTGATGGGTTTAATAAGTAAGACGCCATTATAAATTACAAATAATTTCTCCGCCGGTCAAGAGGGAATGGCGGGATAGAGAATAAAATTTATTTTTACCGGGGAGTCCAGCGATCTTTTAATTATAAAAATAATTTGATTTTTTTATATTTTTAAGTCAAAATATATATCGGTTTAGTAAGCAAAAAAGAATTTAAAAAATACTTGGGAATGAACTTAAAAATAAAATTTGTTTAATCTTTCATTTCACAAGCTCGCTCATCAATAAAAATTAATGTTCCGGAACAACTTGTTAATTTTATTCGACGACAAATTTGAAGTTTAGAATAAAAGAGATGCCTTCCACCAATAAAAACGGTAATAATCATAACATATTGCTCAAAATGCAGAGCATTTTCCGCGCGGCCCCGATCGGCATAGGTGTCGTAATAGACCGGGTCATTGTGGAAGCGAACGAACGCTTCTGCCGCATGACAGGCTACTCCCGCGATGAAATGCTGAATAAAAGCGCCATGTTCCTGTACCCGACCGCAGCCGACTATGAATATGTAGGCAGCGAGAAATACAGGCAGATAGCCAGATACGGCACCGGAACTGTCGAGACCCGCTGGAAAAAAAAGGACGGCGAAATAATAGACGTGCTCCTCAGCTCGACGCCTATCGATCCGGATGATCTTTCGAAGGGAGTGACATTCACCGCGCTTGATATTACGGTATACAAACGAAATGAAGAAAATATCCGCCTTCTCGGGAAAATAGCGGATATCGCACCCGCCACCATTCTGGTTCACGATTTTGACGGCAATATTATTTACGCGAATGAACGCGCTTTCATGAATTACGGTTATACGCGTGAAGATTTCATGTCGCTCGGTTTAAAAGGCCTGGATGCGCCGGAGGCTTCGGAACTCAGGGTCGGAAGGATGCAGGAGCTTATCGATAAGGGCGAAGTATCTTTTGAAGTGAATCATCTCTGCAAAGACGGAACGGTTAAACCTATGCACGTATTCGCGAGGCTGATAGACTGGAAAGGCAAAAAAGTGGCGCTGAGCGTCTCCTCCGATCTCACCGAAGGGAAAAAGGCCGAAGAGGAAAGAAGAAAACTCCTGGAACAGCTTTTTCAGTCGCAGAAGCTGGAGTCAATAGGCACGCTGGCAGGGGGGATCGCTCACGACTTCAATAACATGCTTGGAATAATAATAGGGTATGCCGAACTTTTATTGAGTGATGTGGAAGCTTCGCACCCGCTGCGGGAAAGTCTCGAAAAAATATTCGAAGCCGCCCACAGGTCGGCTCACCTTACCCGCCAGCTTTTAACATTCGCACGCAGGCAAAGCGCCGCGCCGGAGGTTCTTGAGCTTAACGAATCGATTGAATCCGTTCTCAAAATGCTCAGGAGACTGATCGGCGAAAACATCGATCTGGCGTGGCTTCCTTCATCTGGACGCTGCGCGATAAAGATCGACAGATCGCAGCTGGAGCAGATACTGATGAATCTTTGCGTAAATGCAAGAGACGCAATTATAGATATAGGAAAAATCACAATTGAAACAGGCAAAGTCACATTTGATGAGACTTATTGCGCAACGCATGCCGGTTTTATCCCGGGCGAATATATAAGGCTTACGATAAGCGACACCGGCTGCGGCATGGATGACGACACGAAAAAACATCTCTTCGAACCGTTTTTTACCACCAAGGGCATAGGGAAGGGAACCGGGCTGGGCTTGTCCACTGTATACGGCATTGTAAAACAGAATTCCGGTTACATTAGTTTTTACAGCGAGCCCGGCAGCGGTACCGTATTTAACATTTATTTTCCCGAGAATACCGAAGAAGATACGGAGAAAAATCTGCGGCCTGCCGATATTCCGCGCGGCCGCGGCGAAGCGATTCTTGTGATCGAGGATGATTTGAGCTATCTTAAAATGACGGGCAGGATGCTTGAAAACATAGGATACAGCGCGGTATACGCCGGCACAACGGATGAAGCGATACGTCTTCTTCAGGAAAGGCCGGACATAAACCTGTTCCTCACTGACGTAATTATGCCGGAGATGAACGGCCGGGACCTTGCGGACAGGCTGCTCGCGATCCGGCCCGGCATAAGGCATATTTTCATGTCAGGATACACGGCTAATATAATAGTAGAAAAAGGCATATTGAATGAAAGCGTGAATTTGATACACAAGCCTTTTTCAACGAGAGATCTCGCGGTTAAGATCCGGGAAGTGCTGGAGTAAAGGAATTGTTATTTTGAAATGCGCTCTTAATCTCACCATAAAAACTCATGAAGAATGACTCATAAAAAATTGACATTTTCATCTCTCCGTGATACATTTATTAGGGCATTAATTTTACATTTTTTCCGATAAAATTAACAGCTTCTTAATTCCATGCCATGAGGCAGTAATCACATATCTCAAAAAGGTTGACGAATAAATGTTTATATTGAGTCACGGTGAAGTTTTTATTGATTTCAGTTTTAGTTTTAATAAAAGAAGCATATTAAAAATATTTTTTTTATTTATACTCCTTCTTTGTATTTCCGCATGCGGAAGATCCAATCCGTGGGAAAATAAATTTTTAACGTCCCGAACGCCGGAGACTGACGTGACTGTAACCTCCGCGGAAACTACAGCCGCAGGCGATATTGTATTTTATTGGGAATTGCCGTGGGGTATTACAATAAGCGAAATACGGATAACATGTTCTGAAGCGGATAATCCTTTAAATATTGTTCATACAGCCATCTTAACACCGGTAACACCCCTGACTCTGGGTTATACGATCCCGACAGCAGATGTAGACGATGAGACAAAATATAATATAATTGTTGTTGTTGTTGATAATTTAGGCACTCCTTCTCCTGGTACAAGCTTTTGTATACTGGATCGGGAAGTCGCAGCAGCCAGCAGCTATTTTATTTATACGGAAGAAGATCTTGACGCAGTTCGCGGAAGCGCGCTGTCGCAGTATAATGGATGGGGCTTGACCTGCACATATAATCTCATGGCTGATCTTGATCTTTCAGCGTACAACTGGGTGCCGCTGGGTGACAATTCCTCAGGTACCAGCGCAACAAGGTTCACAGGCACGTTTGAGGGCAACGGCCATACAATAAGCAATCTTACTATTGCAACTGCAGGCGATTACAAAGGTCTGTTTGGATATATTGAAAGTACAATACCCGAAGAAGGGCATGTTCGTAATCTAAATCTTATCAATGCATCGGTGACAGGTGGAAATTCGTATGTAGGCACACTTGCAGGACTCAATGAGGGAGAAATATTAGGATGTAATTCGGCAGGTACTTTATCCGGAGTTACAATTATCGGCGGACTTGTTGGTTCAAATTCCGGCACTATTAATAATTCACACACAAATGTCAGTGTTACTGGTTCGGATGATATGCTGGGAGGATTATTAGGGGCTAATGATACTGGAATAATCAATTACTGTCAGGCTGATGGAAGTGTAATGGGATCTACTTCAACCAGCATACGGGTTGGCGGACTTGTTGGTTATAATTCCGGAATTTCTGCCGGAACTATCTCGAACTCGAATGCAACTGGCAATGTTACGGGCTGGGGTTCTGTAGGCGGATTGATTGGAACAAACAATGATCCTTCTAATACAATAAATACTTGCAGCGCATCTGGTGCAGTAACCGGTACAGCAAATAACATCGGTGGTCTCATTGGACAGAATGTAGGCGCGCAAATAACCAATTGTATAGCTTCCGGCGCGGTTCTTGCTCAGACCAATACGGTAAATTACGTAGGCGGCCTTATCGGTGAAAACGGAGGCATAGTGGATGACTGCCATGCAACAGGCAGAGTGACCGGCAGGGGAAACTATGTAGGCGGCCTTATTGGATATAATACATCTAATATTACAAACAGCACATATATTAACACAACTAATGCAATAACGTCATCAATAGCGGCAAATTATATCGGCGGACTTGCAGGACAGCATGATACAGGCACAATATCAAACTCGTATGCTGAAGGTTCTTTAATTGCAAATGGTGTTGGCATATTTGCTATCGGAGGCCTTGCGGGTCAAAGCACAGGCACTATTACTGCCGGATCTCATGCTGCAGTTAACGTTACCGTAACAGGATCTAACGTGAGCTATATCGGAGGCCTTATTGGCAATGCTGATGGGGTGACTATCAATGACACTGGAGGATATTGTGACTCATCAGGCAATATAACTGTTACTTCGGATTTAGGAAGCAGCCTTGATACTTATGTAGGCGGCCTGGTGGGCGCTTCTTCAGCAACAACAACAATTACCGGTGCACACGTTTCCGGTACTATTGATGTAGACATCGCCGTACCTGTCGCAACCGCGTCGCTTACAAGCAATGTATATGTAGGAGGCCTGGCAGGGCATAGTGCTTCAACAACAATAAACAGTGCCGATACTACCGGCCCCATCGAGGTAACTGTAACTGTCCCATTTACAGCAGAAGCCGGAACAGCCACTGTATATGCAGGCGGGCTTATCGGCGGCTATTCAGGAGGTGCTGCTACAATAACCAATTCCCAGTCGCAAGGCAATATTAATGCATCTTTAATAGAAATATCAGGCTCGGCCGCAACAACACAGTTGTATGCCGGCGGTTTTATCGGCGAAAATCAGGGGGCGACTTTAACGACATGCAGATATATTACCGGTACAATAAATGTGAGTTCAAGTTCTGCTGACACAGTATATACCGGAGGACTTGCGGGGTATCATTTATCGGGTACAATTAATACCAGCAGCTATACATCCGGAACTGTAGTAGGCGTTTCAGCAACGACTACTGCTACAGGAGGACTCGTTGGTCGCAATTATGGTACAATATCTGCATCTTATTCAACTGCGAATGTGACAGGCGCAAATTATACAGGCGGATTCATAGGAAATAACACAGTAGCAATAACCGGCTGCAGCGCTTCAGTGGGAACTGTTACCGGAACCGGTATGGCTACCGGCGGATTTGCCGGAAGAAACAGTGCTGCGTTGACCGGTTGCTGGGCAACATGTGATGTTTATGGCACAAGTCTTATGGGAGGACTTGTCGGATGGAACAGCAACGGAGCTATTTCCGGCTGTTACGCTGAAGGCGATGTCAGAGGCACAGGCGGCAGTATAGGCGGATTGATCGGTATCAATAATAACGCTTTAATAGCTAATTCGTTTGCGACTGGATATGTTGAAACTACCGGTAATGTTTCAAATATCGGCGGACTTGTCGGAGAGAATGATTCCGATATAAACGCCGGTTCTTATGCAACCGGAGGCGTTTCCGGGGCGCTTGCCAGTTGTGTCGGCGGACTTGTCGGGTCTCACAGTACAGGAACAATATCCGGGAATTCGTCCTCGACCGGCAGCGTTACAGGTACGGGCTTCACAGGCGGACTTATCGGGCAGGTAGTGAGCGGTACTGTTACCAACTGCGACCATAACACGGGAACTGTAACCGGAACGATTCACGTAGGAGGCCTTGCCGGAGAGAATTCAGGTGAGATAAGCTATTGCACTTCCAGCGGTATTGTTAATGGCAGCAGCAGTAATATCGGTGGATTAGTCGGACATAATGCCACAATTTCGGCTGTTATTACCCATTCTTCTTCGACGTGCATTGTTACGGGAACCGATACGAATGTCGGCGGATTAGTAGGATGGTGTGAATATACCGGTGTAACAAATTCATTTGCAATTGGTAGTGTAACAGGAACCAGTAATGTAGGTGGGCTTGCTGGGTACATAAACGGTACTACTACTGACTGTTATGCGACCGGTCATGTAACCGGGAGCGGACAGAGAATAGGCGGTTTTGTAGGAATGAACTATGGCGGCTCAATTTCCGTCTGCCATTCCACAGGTCAGACGGATGGCGGAATTAACAGCACAGATGTTGGCGGATTCGCGGGACATAACTCGAGTTCCATCACTACCTCATATTCCACCGGTATTGTTCGGATTTTTTCAAATGCGTCTGCTGGCACGGAAATTGGCGGATTCGTTGGAACAAATTCCGGCACTATAACTGTATCATTTTGTAAAGGAAGCGTTACTGCTGATTATGCGCAGGATATCGGCGGATTTTTCGGCTATAATAATTTAGGCACCGTAAGAAATTGCTATACCTTAAGCAATTTGACAGTCAATTATTCTGTCAGCAGTCTGGCAGGCGGATTCGGAGGTAAAGATAATAATATTGTAGAATATTGTTACGTTGTAAATACATTAACCGGCGCTATCAGCTTCGGAGGCTTTTTAGGAGATGGTAGCGGAGGTTATTGTTATTTTTATAATACTGGGATTGACACCGGACCAGGGACTTATATTTCGGATACGGATTTACAATCAGCTGCTATCTTGAATGCTAATGGATGGCTGTTCGGTACTATATGGGAAATTGATGATGGCACTCCTGCTTTTTATAATAGTGGGTACCCATATTTGTTAAACAATCATTTGTAAATTTGTATTAATCGGCATTGGAATTTATAAAGCATGCAAAGCCCGCTCCCGCGGGCTTTTTTTTTAAAATAAACATGAGATAAAAAGCATGTTAAAAGAAATCTTCACATAGAAATTGTTATTCGAAATCAGGATAAGAATAATCTTGAGTACTGGCAGTCAAAAACCCCGGAAGAACGCTTTGCCGCTGCAGAAGAACTTCGCAGGCATTTTTATATAATTAATGGTTATAACAGGATTCCGAGAATGCAAGAAGTAATAACAATCAGGAAACCGGATGAAGATCCAACTGCTAATTTTAGCTTGACTATGGTGCGAAAAGATAATAACTTTTTAGTACTGGATGAAGAACAGGTTTATGCAATAATGATTTTTTTGCAACATTGATTAACCGGCAGATTAAGTCTTAACATAATATATTGAGGAAAAGATGCAGCTAACGAATATTCAACAAGAGTTATTGAAAATATTTTCTACCAATATTCCGGACAATCAGCTGATTGAAATAAGAGAAATGTTAAAAAATTATTTTGCAAAAAAAATTTCTGAAGAAGCTGATAAAGTCTGGGAGCAGAAAGGATACACTGATAAGATTACGGACGATTGGGTAAATGACCCGAACCAGTAGAAAAGTAAAAGTTGTCATAGATACAAATATTCTCCTGGCATCAATTTCAGGAAAATCTAAATATAACTGGATCTTTCAAAAAATAATAAAAAATGAAATTGAGCTGGCGATAAGCAATGATATACTTTCAGAATATGAAGAGAAATTATCAGTATTTTTCAATTCTTCCGTTGCTAAAAATACAATAGATTTATTGATTATCTCAGAAAATGTTATTAAAATTGCACCATATTTTAATTGGTCTTTCATCGATTCGGATAAAGATGACAATAAATTTATAGATTGTGCAATAGCCGCAAATGCTGATTACATTGTTACAAATGATAGACATTTCAATATTTTAAAAAAAATCGATTTTCCAAAAGTGAACGTATTAAATATTGATGAATTTTCGGATTTATTTAAACTGAAATAAAGAAAATCAAAAGCCCGCTCCCGCGGGCTTTTGTATTATAAATTTGCTTCCATCTATGCGACGGTTTGCATAATTTTTGTATCCTGCAAATTTAACTTTGCAAAATAAATATGCAGGAAGTGGAGCGATTTGCTCATGAGATAGAACGCTATTTACACTTTTGGACTTTAATGCCAGAAGTGTAAATAGCGCTTTTTTTATTTTCTTGACTTAATTTATTAATTCTTATATTTATTAGCAGTATTTATACAAACCAGTAATATATTTTCTGCCGAGTTTCCAATAAATCGAATAATTATAAATCACACTTTAAAATATATAAAGGGAAAATTTTTATGCCAACAAAGCTGTTAATCATTGGCGGGGTCGCGGGCGGCGCGACTGCCGGGGCGCGTGCGAGAAGGCTCGATGAGTTCGCGGAAATCATTTTATTCGAGAGAGGGGAGTATGTATCGTTCGCGAACTGCGGCCTGCCTTATTATGTTGGAAATGTGATTAGGAACAGAGACAATCTGCTTGTAACGACTGCCGATGCTTTGAGGGACAGATACAACATCGATGTGAGGATTTTTTCCGAAGTCGTGAAGATCGACAGGACTAAAAAGGAAGTTCTGGTTAAGGATCATGCATCCGGGAAAACATACAGCGAAAGCTATGATAAAATAATACTCTCGCCGGGAGCGGAGCCGGCAAAACCGCCCCTGCCGGGGATTGAATCCGGTAATATCTTCAGGCTGAGAAATATTCCGGATACGGACAGGATAAAAGAATACGTTGATCTTAAAAAGCCCGCTTCCGCCGTAATAATCGGCGCCGGGTTCATAGGCCTTGAGATGGCGGAAAACCTCGCAAAGCGAGGCGTTAAAACGAGAATAGTTGAAATGCTTGACCAGATCCTTGCCCCGCTCGATTTCGAAATGGCGGCAATAGTGCAGGCATACATGGAAGAGAAAAAAGGTATTTTTTGCGAGCTGGGG
Source organism: uncultured Leptospirales bacterium (assembly GCA_964626055.1). Classification (GTDB taxonomy): domain Bacteria; phylum Spirochaetota; class UBA4802; order UBA4802; family JAFGDQ01; genus JAFGSG01. The sequence continues at coordinate 36,145 of CAZVDF010000001.1, read as the reverse complement.
AACAGTGTTAAAGAGTTTAAAAGCAATAATGGCCGCACAAAAGTAATAACGGATAAAGGCAGGGAATTCGAATGCGACCTTGTGCTGCTGTCAATAGGCGTTAAGCCCGAGAACAGCCTCGCAAAGGATGCCGGGCTTGAGCTCGGCGGCACGGGCGGCATTAAGGTTGACGAAACTATGCGGACGTCCGATCCGGACATCTTTGCGGTCGGGGACGCGGTTGAAGTAAAGGATATAGTTACAGGGTTGCCGGCGGTTGTGCCCCTTGCGGGTCCAGCGAACAAGCAGGGCCGGATCGCAGCGGATAACGCGTTCGGGAGAAATTCGGAATTCAAAGGCGCGCTGGGCACGGCAATAGTGAAGATATTCGATCTTACTGTCGCAGTGACCGGCGCCAGTGAAAAGACTCTTGCAAAGAATAAAATCCCGTTCAAGGCGTGCTGCGTGCACCCGGCTTCGCACGCTTCGTATTATCCGGGAGCGGGATTTGTCTCGCTCAAGCTCCTGTTCTCGCCAGGCAGCGGGCGATTGCTCGGAGCGCAAGCTGTCGGCACCGAAGGCGTGGACAAGCGCATAGACGTGCTCGCAATGGCGATACGCGCCGGCATGACGGCGTTCGATCTGGAGGAGTTCGAGCACGCGTACGCGCCGCCGTACTCTTCTGCAAAGGACGTTGTGAACGTCGCGGGCTTTGTCGCTGCGAACATTCTGAAGGGAGACGTTGAAACCGTCAGCTGGAGCGAGCTCGATAACCTGGGAAGCGAATACGTTTTTCTCGATCTTCGCGAAAAAATCGAAATTTCCGCCACGGATGTATTCCGCAACGCGATTAATATACCGTTGAACGATCTTAGAAAGCGCCTGAATGAGCTCGACAAATCGAAAAAGTACATTGTATACTGCGCCACAGGATTAAGATCGTATATCGGGTGCAGAATACTGACTCAACGCGGATACAGCGCTAAAAATCTAAGCGGAAGCTACACGACCCTGATGTATGTGCTGGATAAGATCGGGAAATGAAAGAGCGAATCGATAATATTTTTCAGAATGACTAAACCCTTTATAAAAAATCTTTCTTTGGCAGAAGTCGAATCGCATTTTAGCGAGCTCGGCGAAAAGCCCTACAGGGCGAAGCAGCTTTTCAACTGGCTTTACGAGAAGAACATAGAGTCGTTCTCCGAGATGACGAACTTTACAAAAGAGCTGAGGAAGACCCTTGAAGACAGGTATTCGCTTTCGGCGCTCAGTCTCGAAGAAAGGCAGATATCAAAAACAGACGACGCAGAAAAATATCTCTTTAAAACTTACGATAACAATTTCATAGAGTCAGTGCTGATCAAGAACGATACGAACGAAAAAGAAAGAATTACTCTCTGCGTTTCGAGCCAGGCCGGGTGCGCGATGGGATGCCGCTTCTGCCAGACGGCAAAGATAGGCTTTAAGCGCGATCTTGAGCCAGCCGAAATACTCGACCAGATAAACCGGGTGCGCCGGGTATCCGGTCTTATCAACAACAACATTGTTTTCATGGGCATGGGAGAGCCCCTGCTGAATTACGATAATGTATTGAAGGCCGCGGATATCATGAATTATTCTTTCGGCTTCCATATATCCGTGCGCAAGATCACGATATCCACTTGCGGCATCACTGACGCGATCGAGAGATTCATCGACGAAAAACGGCCGTATAATCTTGCAGTATCCGTGAACGACACAGTCCCGGAGAGGCGCCTGAAGAACATGCCGGTTGAGAAGAAATACCCGGTGGCCGGCCTTATCTATCTGTTCGAGAGAAAATTTCCGGTTTCTAGGAACAGGCTAACCATCGCATACGTTATGAGAAAGGATAATATTTCAGCGGACGACGCGAGGAGATTGAAGAAGATGTTCAGGCACGCGAGGATCAAGCTTAATCTGATCGCGCTTAATCCTGGCGCTCATATGCTGGATGCGCCGGCGCAGGATGAGATGGACGCCTTTATAAAAGATCTCGAAATCATGAACGTGCCGGTTTCGGTACGCAAAAGCTACGGTACGGATATTGACGGCGCATGCGGGCAGCTGTCCGGGAAACGTGGCTGTTAAATAATGTCATTCTATCGATAGTGCAATTAATTAACGTATAAAAGGCAGCCAGCTTGAGTTATTTAAATCAGTCAGCACGAATAATTAAATATATTAATTTATATTTCCGATATATACTATAAAAGACATCTTTTAATTATCTGGAAAAAAACAAGTCATCTTAAAATCATATTTTTTCACTAAATACTTATATGAATCTGTAAAGTTGAAATGACTTCAAGTTTATTTCAAGGCGTAATACCCCGATACTTTCGTTGAGGACAGATAGTTAACTACTGGATAAAAGTCGTATATCCGCCAATAATTAAACACGGGATGTTTTTATGTAAAAATGATCGGTAAAGGCAAGAAATCACAAAATAATAGCTCGGCTGCCGCTGCGGTTTACGGTAATTCACCCGGAAATCCTAATAGTTCTGATGAAAAACAGGGCACGCTTTATGCAGAGGATATCCTATTTCAGCATTCCGGGAAAATCAATAAGCTGATCAGCTCAAATATCCAGGAGTTTATTTCCGTAATTTCCCCCGAAGGCAGAATAATGTATGCGAATCCGTTTTTTTATACGCTCGGATGCCTTCCGGATGAGATAATTAATAATAATTTCATCGATCATATTCACCCGGACGACGGAAGGATAATTGATCAGCTGTTAACCGACTGCTTTTTAAATCAAACCGGTCAGTCCGGGTTTCTTGAAACCGGCCGCAGAGTGCGTTTCAGGATAATGACTGTATCCGGGGGCTGGGTCGAAACCGAAGGCAATGCATGTTTTCTCGAAGACGGCGTGAACTCTCCGGGTATTTTATTTATCACCAGGCCGGTTACAGGGGACAGGCAGTCTGCAGGCGATATTAAAGAATGGACCGACACATTCGACACTTTTGTAATCAAATTCGACATAAACGGCTTCATCCTTTTCTGCAATTCCTCGCTGCTTAAGCTGGGAGGAGTCTCGGAACCGGATATTTACGGGAAATATTTCCCTGATACGAAATTCTTTTCCCATTCAGACGCTGAAAGAAAAAAAATAATCAAGTGTTTGAGCAATTCAAAGGCATTCCTGTCTAACCGGATAGAGTGTACGCTGCTTGGAGCGGGCAAAAAGCCGGTGCCGGTCATATTTAACTGCCAGCCCGTAATAGATAAGAACGGCTGCATAAAATACTTAACGGGAGAAGGCAAAACAATAATAGAGGAAATTGAGCTCAGGAACAGGCTGCTGGATTCGAATATGAATCTCGAGAAAAAAATTCTCGAGCGTACAAAAGAGATAATGAAGATCAATACCGAGCTCAAGGAAGATATTGAATTGTTAAAAATCGCCGATGAGGAGATAGCAAGGCTTGCGGCGTTCCCCAGGGAGAGCCCTCATCCGATTTTATCGTCCGATTATGAGGGGAATATTATTTACAGCAATCCTGCGACGCTTCAGATTCTTGAAGGTCTCGGGCTCGATTTGCCGGAAGATATCCTTCCGAAAAATCATACTGAACTTATAAAGTCCTGCTTAAACGATAAAAAAAGCTATCACAATCTTGAATCCAAAGTGAAGGGTCATTTTTTTTCCTGGACATATACTCCTGCTCCCGGGAGCAAAGCGGTTCATCTGCATGGATTCAATATTTCAGACCAGAAATATTTTGAAGAAAAACTGCTGCATGAATCGCTGCACGATAAATTAACCGGCCTCCCCAACAGATCGCTCTTTTACGATGAGCTCGCCAGGTCCATAAAGATCGCCCAGAGGAGAGACGATTTTCATTTTGCCGTGCTTTTTCTGGATATGGGCAGGTTTAAGCTCATCAACGACAGCCTGGGACACCTGATAGGAGATAAGGTACTGGTGGAAGTCGCGAACAGGTTGTCTTCGTGCCTCCGGCCTGAAGACACAGCGGCCCGTTTTGGAGGGGACGAATTCATCATTCTTTTAAATAATATTTCGGATAAAAACGATCCCGCCCGGGTTGCCGAACGTATTCAGAAAAAACTTTCATTGCCGCTGAATATTGAAAATCATGAAATATTTCCTTCCGCGAGCATAGGAATAACTCTGAGCGCCGATGAGTATAAAAACCCGGAGGAAATACTCAGGGACGCGAATACAGCCATGTATAAAGCCAAAGCCGAGGGTCTGTCCCGTTATAAGATATTTAAAAAGAGCATGCATAAACAGGCTGTGAAGCTTATGGAGCTTGAGAACAGCCTGCAGAATGCTCTTGAGCGCGGGGAATTTCGCATTTATTATCAGCCCATAGTATTTCTGGGCAGCATGAAGATAGCGGGCTTTGAAGCGCTTATCAGATGGCAGCATCCGAAAAGCGGGCTGGTTATGCCCGAAAATTTTATCCATACGATAGAAGAGACAGGCCAGATCATCCCGATAGGTGAATGGGTGATCAGAGAGGCATGCGCCCAGCTCGGAGCATGGCACAGGAAATATCCGGATAAACGTAATTTATTTATAAGCGTGAATTTGTCTGCCAGACAGTTCGCGCAGCCCGACCTGATTGAAAAAATTTCCCGTATTTTTTACGATGAAAACCTGTCCCCGGGCCATTTGCATCTGGAAATAACGGAAAGTATCATAATGTCCAGTCACATAAGAATAAACAAAATGCTTCGGGAACTCCGGGAAATGGATGTCCGGATAGGTATCGACGACTTCGGCATGGGATATTCGTCTTTAAGCAGCCTGCACCAGTTCCCTATCCAGACATTAAAAATCGACCGTTCTTTTATTGCGGGAATGAATAATAACGACTGGACACTGGTGATCCCTCAAACCATTATAAGCCTTGGTAAAAACATGCAGATGGACGTAATTGCAGAAGGTGTTGAGAAAATTGAACAGCTTAACCAGCTTAAAAAATTCGGCTGCGGATACGCGCAGGGATACTTTTTCTCGCCGCCTGTTGACAGCCGGAACGCAGAGCAGCTTATCAGGAACGATCCTGAATGGAGCTGTGCCGGTCCTGATTTTTAATGAAAACCGATAAAGAATTTTTCGCGTATTTTTTTGTTCCCGAATATTGACAATAAGGATAATCTGTACTAACGCGCGTTTTTGCCGGGTGTTGGATGATTATTTTCCCGTTTTCTTTTAATATGTCATGTTTGCTTAATTCATTAAGTATTTCTTCGTAAAGTTCCTGCCCGCTTTTAAAATGCAAATAGGGAGCGTCGATAAAAACGCAGTCAAATTTATACCCTTTTGAGCTGCAATATCTCATGCATCTGTATGAATGGAAATTCAGGGCGACGGCTTCATCCCCGATTTTAAATTTTGCAATGACGGATCTGATGAAATGAAATCTGCTTTTATCCAGCTCATTAAAAACTACGAAGTCAGCAGCCCTGCTTAACGCTTCTATGCCCATCTGCCCGGAACACGCGTATAGATCGAGGAATGATTTTCCTGTCATATCCTCTCCCAGGATTGAAAAAACGGCCTTTTTTATTTTTTGCGGCGTGGCATTGGCATTTTCGAATTTTTCGTTTTCGAACGGTATCTCTTTGGCTTTATATTTGCCTGATATTACTCTCATATTTTTTATGTTGATTAATTTTTTATCATAGTCTAATAACCTATTTCAGTCAGGATGAGTAAAATATATTTTTATGTTAAAAAAGTCAATTAAATGAACGAACAGAAAAAAAAAGGAATGCTCTGGGGTGCAATAACCGGAGACGCGATCGGAACGCCGCTGGACGGGCTGAGCAGGGCGCACATCCGTTCGATTTTCAAAAACATAATTGATTATACCGACGCTGCGCCGGCCTTGAAAGATAAACTCGAGAACTGGAGAAAGCCGGGCCTTTATTCGGCAGCATCGCAAATGATGTTATTGATGGCTATGTTGGCAAATTTAAATAAACATATTGATCCTTCAGGGTTCAGGCATTTCATCTCCGGCATTCCGGGCGGTACGCGGGATGTATCCGGTATATTCAGACACCCGACCCCGGTGGTGAGGCATCTGTTCAATGCAGAAAAAACCGCGCAAAATAAAAACGGAAACGTCGCGTTCTCGGTTGCCGACGCAAACGGGGCGATCATATTGATTCCGCTCTGTCTGAAAGGCGCTGATGATGAGTTTATGCAGGAACGATTGCTCTCGTTCCCGGCACATTTCAACAAGGACATTCATTCATCTGCGGGCAGCCTGGTATTCAATTCGCTTCTGAGCAAGCTGCTGAACGAAAATTATTTTACCGATTCGAAAGATTTGCTCGATCATGCAATTCAGACAACTGATTCTCTTGCGCAAAAACTGGAAAACCTGCTGCCGAAAATATTCGGACTTGGTCTGAATCCCGATTATCTTTTATCTTCGGTAAGGGATTACCTGAATATATTCTTAAAGATAATTAATATAAAAGACATGGATACTGCTGAAAAAAATATATATTCTTATGTTAACACAGGGATTAAAACGCCGGTCACAAGAGCGACGATCAATCATCCGATGGCTGTCATTCCTTTTTCGATATATCTGACGCGGTTTTATTCAGACAATCCGTCGGACGCGATATACCGCGCAGCGGAGTGCGGCGGATCGGTTTCCATTCTGTGCGCGCTGACCGGCGCGCTTAACGGCGCGATGCACGGCTTTGAATGCCTTCCGAAAAATTTGCTTGATGGCCTTGTTAATAAAAAAAGAATATCTTCCGTGATAGAAGATATCTTAAAAGGGAAGATAACAGATCAGGTTGCAGAAGATTTCATCAACAGCGAGGCATCGCTGAGCGCGAAAGAAAGCGAAGAAAAGAACGCAAAGCTCAAACACATTAAAGTAAAGGTTAAAAAGAAAAAATCGAGGCATGAAATGGAAAAAGAGCTTTCCGATCACGTGGTCGAAAGCTGGACTAAATTCGACAGGGCAAAATGGAGAAGGAAACTTGACCGCGAAAGGGATAACGGGTAAAAATGTTAAATCTAATGATATTGACAAAAGAGTGTTCTAAGGCTAGAATTGCTGTCCTGATTATGATGTAACCTGTGTTTAAATTATAATATATTATAAAGAGGAAATAATGAATTATTTAATAATTATAGTGATTATTGGAATTCTCATATTTATTCACGAGCTTGGACATTTTATATTCGCGAAACTGGCAGGTATCCCCGTTGCGGTATTTTCAATAGGTTTCGGGCCGAAAATCTGGAAACATAAAATCAGGGAAACGGAATACTGCGTTTCGGCATTCCCGCTTGGCGGATATATCCTGCCGAAAATCAAAGATGAAAGCGAATTCTATACGATACCCGTGCTTAAAAGGATTTTTTTCTGCATGGGCGGACCGCTGGCCAATATTATTATGCCTGTAATTATTCTCTCAGCGCTGGGTATTGCCAATCACGGCATTTCAATAGCAGGCATTTTTATCAATCCAATTGTCCAAACAATAAATATTTTTATGAATATAATTAAAAATATTCCTCAGCTTTTTACAAGCCCCGATAATCTTTCCGGGATAGTCGGGATTGTCAGCGCGGGCAGCCAGTTCATCGCTTCCGGATTTCAGAATACCGTTAAAATATCGATATTATTAAGCCTGAATCTTGCCGTATTTAATTTGCTGCCTGTACCGGCTCTTGACGGCGGGAAAATATTTCTTTACTTATTGGAAAAAATTCATCCAAAATTCTTAAAGATACAGGTACCTGCTTCAATTGCCGGCTGGCTGATTATAGCCGGACTGACGATATATGTGACCATTAATGATGTAATAAAAATATTTGCTTAGAATTTATCACAGGGAGGATTACAATAATGAAAAAAAACGTAATTTGCGTGTTTTTTGTTCTTCTTGCGGTATTTTGTCTTCTTTTTTGCGGCGCTTTCGCGGCTTCAAAAAAAGGCGGCGATAGAATTTTTTCCGGAAGGCTGATCTTTCTATCCGATGATTATATCGAGTTAAAAAAAGGAAAAGCCGAAGTTCTGGTTTATTTTGCGGAAAACACGAAATATATTTCTTCGGATGGGAAAGAAAGCCCCAAAAACATCCTCAGCGTCTGTCAATACGTTGAAGCATATTATACCGAAGGGGCAAAAAAAATACTTAATAAAATCATCATAAAGAAAGAAAGCGACTGCGTTAAATAATACATAAAAATAAAAGAAGAAAAACACATAATGCCGAAAGAAAAGTTAATCTCCGGTTTTTCGACCGTTCGTAACGGCGTTAAACTCGGGTACCCTCTTGTAGAGTCAATAAAATCAATGCTCCCTGTCGTGGACGAATTCATAATTACAGTCGGCAAATCGGATGATGACACGCTGAAAACAATAAAGAAGATCGGCGATAAAAAGATTAAAATAATAGAGACGGTATGGGACCCGCGGTTTACCGTAAAGGGCAGGATACTGGCGGTACAGTCCAATATAGCACTTTTCCAGTGCACCGGCGACTGGGCGTTTTACATTCAGGCAGATGAAGTTTTTCACGATGAGGATCGGAATAAAATTGTCTCCCTGTGTGAAAAATTTAAAAATGATAATGAGGTTGAAGGCTTCCTGTTCAATTATACGCATTTTTTCGGTAATTACAGCTGGTACGGCGATTCTTATCACTGGTACAGGAAAGAGATACGCGTCGTTAAAAATCACAGAGGGATCATTTCATGGAGATCTGCGCAGAGCTTCCGGGCTGACGGCAAAAAGATAAAAGTAATCGATTCGGGCTGCAGGATCTTCCATTACGGGTGGGTGCGCCCTCCGGAGGTTATGGCTGAAAAGAGGCGTCAGCACGATGAACTGCACCACGGCAAAGGTCATTATGAGAAAATACATGAGTCGGATTACAGCTACTTGAACGAGATGGATACGTGTTGCATGAAGCCGTTCACGGGCAAACATCCTGCGGTTATGCGCGACAGAATTAAAAAATATAAAATTGATTTCAATCCCGCCATGGTGGATTATAAGCCGACATTCAGAGATCTCCGGCGAAGGCTTCAGAATAAAATAGGCAAACTTACCGGGTATTATCCGGGTGAATATAAGAATTATATTTTATTGAAAAAAAGATAGTATAAGCCATCTCAAAATTTTATTGCAGTCAGTGCATGGGACATATCAATATCATCTGGAATTTCCGAGGACTGTCTGAGGCCGCAGGCCGAGTTCCGCAGGAAATTCCAGATGATATTGATATGTTCAAAGATCACTTAATTTGTAACAAAAATTTTAAGACGAATTCTGAATAATTAATAAAATTATCCAGCATCTCTTGTATTTGGTTGTTCATACTAATTAAATGAATTCCGATCTCAGTGAAATTAGAAATATATACAAATCCATAAAAGCCGATATTGAAAAACAGATCGCAGGTTTCAGGACGATCTGGGAGCGCGGCGACAATGAAGAGCTCTTTACGGAGCTTGCTTTCTGTATTCTTACCCCGCAGTCGAAAGCCCGCTCCGGCTGGCAGGCGATTTGCAGCTTAAAAGATAAAAATCTGCTGTTCTGCGGGAAATACGGCGACGTCAACAAAGAACTCAATATTGTTCGTTTTAAAAACAGGAAGGCGGAATATTTAATAGAGGCAAGGGAAAAATTCGCGTCCGGCGGAGGCGCCGGGTTAAAGGAATTATTAAGCAGGTTCCCTGCCGTGTACGAAAAAAGAGACTGGCTTGTGAGAGAGGTCAAAGGCTATGGGTATAAAGAAGCAAGTCATTTTCTAAGGAACATCGGGCTGGGCGATGAGATCGCAATTCTCGACAGGCATATACTTAAGAATCTTAAACTTTTCAAAGTGATAGAAAAAATTCCGGATTCAATCACAAGAAAGACATATCTGGAAATAGAAAATAAATTAAAAAAATTCGCAAAGGAAATTAAAATACCGGTTGATCATCTTGATTTAGTTTTATGGTACAAAGAGGCCGGAGAAGTGTTTAAATGAGAATTAGAAGTAATCATCAAATTACAAATTTATAATATAAGCTCTTTCCGGGATATTGAGAAATGCCTGCCTACCCCCTATCCCCCGGAGGGGGCATAAAAATTTTTATTAAAAAATGCATAGAATCCTCCGCAGCTTGCTGCGGGGAGGTTCATTTTTGTAACATTTAAAATTCATCCAGACAACACATATCCTAGTTTATATAATCAGCCTATACAGCAAACCGTCCAAGCCGGTGCCCCCTCCGGGGGATAGGGGGATGAGAGCATTATAATCATTTACATCTTATATTTTATTTGCTTTCCCTGACATTTCGGGATGATCAATAAAAAATAATTTAGTGATTTTTTCGAGTTATTTACTTCGTAAGCAGTTTATCGAGGACTTCCGAAAACGTAGATTTTGTTATTTCATCTTTTATGTATGATCTGATCAATAGCTGTATCTTCTCGGGGAAATTCGACCAGTATTTTTTTGCCCATCCCTTCGGGAAAGCCGTTAATTGCGCGTCTGTCAATTCGCCTCTTCCGTAGGCGACATACTGGGATATCATTGTACGCATGACTTCGTCCGAAATCTTCTGCCTGTCATTATTTCTGTCCGGCACCCACGCATTAAGCAAGGCGTTGATTTTTTCTTCAGGTATATAGGGATCATATTGGAGGATCATTGTACGTACCGCGTCTCTTGCGGTTCTTGTGATCTGTTCTGTCGTCAGCCCCATCCTGCTTCTGAGATCGGAAGCAAAACGGCTGGCTATATCATTAACATTCAATTTACCAAGCGGGGTATTGCCCGGTTTTTTTTGCCGTGGATTCCTTGGTACGCTGCGTTCATGACGGGCAAGAAGTTCTTCCAGCTCACGCAGATCTTTCTCTGAAGCATTGGCGAAGAAAGCATCAACAATTTTTTTTATTTCTTCTTTTTCGTCCATGTTTTATTAATTTTTCTTTGCGTTTCTGGTTTCTCTCTCAAGCGCTCTGGCCTTTCTTCTCTCAATGGCATCCTCGTGACGTCTTCTGTCGTCATCTGTTTCCAGTTCAAGCTCGCATTCTATCTTTTTCGGCTTGCCTCTGCGGTCGATAGCCACCATCGTAAGATAGGCGGATGCAATATGCTTTATTTTCCCCGTGAGCAGGGATTCGCACTCCGCTCTAACCCCGATTTCCATGGACGTTTCCCCGACATAGTTTACGCTGGCCTTCAGTATCAGAAGTTCGCTTATCATTGCAGGAGCATGAAAATTCAGCCTGTCTATTGACGCGGTTACGAGTACGTTTCTGCAATGCCTGACTGCGGCTATAGCGGCAGCATTGTCGATTTCTTTCATGATCACGCCCCCGTGCACATTCCCCAGAGGATTTGCATCGCTGGGCATCAGTACGCGCGAAAGCACGAAAGCGGATTCTCTTACAGGTTTTTTCCCGGAATTCATTTTAGTTTCATTTTTTTATATGCATTCACAAGCCCGTTGGTAGATGGATCGTGCGATGAGATATTTCCGTCGGCGGAAAGTTCCGGCAATATCTTTTTAGCGAGCTGTTTGCCGAGCTCAACGCCCCACTGGTCGAAGCTGAAAATATTCCAGACCGCTCCCTGCACGAATATTTTATGTTCATACATGGCGATGAGGCTGCCAAGCGTTCTCGGCGTCAGCTTTTTAAACAGGATTGAATTCGTTGGTTTATTCCCTTTGAATATTTTAAAAGGCAGCAGATATTTTATTTTTTCTTCGCTCAATCCCTCCGCTTTTAATTCATCTGCAACTTCTTCCCCTGTTTTGCCGTTCATAAGCGCCTCCGTCTGAGCAAAAAAATTCGACAGAAGAATATCGTGATGCTTCCCGATCGGATTGTGACTTAGCGCCGGAACCAGAAAATCGCATGGTATAAGCTTGGTTCCCTGATGAATGAGCTGGTAAAACGCGTGCTGACCGTTCGTCCCGGGTTCTCCCCAGATCACCGGTCCTGTCTGATACCTGACTTCTTTGCCTGCCCTGTCGGCGGATTTCCCGCTGCTCTCCATATCCGCCTGCTGCAGGTACGCGGCAAACCTGTGCATATACTGATCGTATGGAAGTATCGCATGCGTTTCAGCGCCAAAAAAATTATTATACCATATCCCAATCAGAGCCAGTATCACAGGGATATTTTTTTCAAAAGACGCGTATTTAAAATGATTGTCCATGGCATGTGCGCCTTCAAGAAGCTCGTTGAAATTAGCGTAACCGATCGTGCAGGCTATGGAAAGACCTATCGCGGACCAGAGAGAATATCTGCCGCCGACCCAGTCCCAGAACCCGAACATATTCTCAGGATCAATCCCGAATTCCCTGACCCCTTTAGCGTTTGTCGATATAGCCGCAAAGTGTTTCGGAATACCGGTTTCATTACCTGATTTTTCAATGAACCAGTTTCTCGCCGTATGCGCGTTTGTCATTGTTTCCTGTGTCGTGAATGTTTTTGAAGCGATCATAAAAAGCGCGGTTTCGGGATTAAGTTTCTTCAGTGTTTCGGTTATATGGGTCGCATCTACATTGGAAACAAAGTGCGCGTTTATGTCCGGGTGCTTATAAGGCTTGAGAGCTTCGGTCACCATTACTGGGCCGAGATCGGAACCTCCTATCCCGATGTTTACAATATCGGTTATCGGCTTTCCGGAATATCCTTTCCATTGCCTGGAAAGTATGCTGTTTGAGAAAAATTCCATTTTTTGCAGAACTTTATTTACGTCAGGCATTACATCTTTGCCGTAGCAATACACCGGATTGTCCGATCTGTTGCGCAAAGCGACATGAAGCACAGCCCTGTTTTCTGTTTCATTGATGCCGCCGCCTGAAAACATTTTTTCAATGGAGTCTTTCAGTTTCGTTTCATTTGCAAGATTGAGGAGAAGTTTAATGGTTTTTTTATCTATCAGATTCTTTGAGTAATCAAGGAGGATATCCTCAAAACGGATGGAAAAGTTGATAAATCTGTCTTTATCTTTCCTGAATAAATCTTTTATCTGTTTGTTTTTGATATCCCGGTAATGCGCTGCCAGTTTTTTCCATGCTCCGGTTTTTGTCGGATTTATTTTATCAAGCATAACTTTTTATTTAAGTTATTTCATTTCAACATATTCTTTAACAATATCGGCTGTGAACGCTTCCATGCCCTCGTAAGTCTTGTGATGCTTGAGCATATCCTTGATCACCTGCACGGGCAAAGTTGCGATATGCGCGCCCGCAAGCGCCGCTTCTCTTGCCTGGCGAGTGTTCCTGAGCGATGCGGCGATTATCTCTGAATCGAAGTCGAAATGCTCTATGATCTCGACGCACTGGCCAACCAGATCAATTCCGGATACAATGCCGTTATCATCGATAATCTTGCCGTCTTTTTCAATTCCGAATGCAGGGAAATAATCCGACTTGTCGAACTTCATTCCAAGTGTTTTTCTCAGGTAGTCATCCACACGGCCTGCGAATGGGCTTATGAATTTTGCTCCCGCTTTCGCTGCCAGCAAAGCCTGTTCTGGAGTGAATATAAGGGTGCAGTTTACAGGAATGCCGTCTTCCGAGAGCTTTCTTACCGCTTCAAGGCCGTCGAAATGAGTGATGTCTTCATTCTTAAATGCCGGGTTGACCGGGATTTTTATGTTAACGTTATCGGCAACCGGATTGAACATGTCGTAAATTCTTTTTCCCTGCTCGATCATCTTATCAGCTTTTATTTCAGTTACTTCAAGGCTGACAGGAGTATTTTTCGCGGTTGTCAGAATTTCTTTAATGTATTTTTTAAGATCGAGGTTTTTGCCTGCCGCTGCGCGCCTGTCCACGGCTTTTTTCAACAGCGACGGATTTGTCGTTACCCCGTCCGCCGCCCCCCATTTATATGCCTGTGAAATCTCGTCAATATCCGCGCTGTCGATAAATATCTTCATGAAATGGTTTCTCCTGCATTTATTTTAGCCGGCTCTGCCGTCATCGCACGGCTCGCCATCGTCATTTGCTCTTGCATGCTCCGCTGTATCCGTTGTTCTGCAAAACGGCATTTTTACCATAGGCATACCGCAGCATTCCGGTACACCTTTATCTGTCTCCAGGTCAAGTATTTTACTGCATGTATTGCATTTATAACTGGCTTTATCGATCATAAAATATCTCCTTGAAAAATTATAATCCGGATAGTTTCTTGCCTATTTTTTCCCCCAGCTCGATGCAGGCTTTTATGTCATTTTCGTCCGGAACGAATTTAACGCTTAAGCCGGCTTCATCAACCATGTCAAATTTCATCTCTGCAAGTTCCTGATGAACGATCTTCACCGACTCGCCGCTCCATCCGTAAGAGCCGAATGACGCGCCTATCTTGTTTTTAGGCTTAAGTCCTTTCATATAGGTAAGAAAATCGCTTATGGTCGGGAATATCCCGTTATTAAGGGTAGGCGAGCCGATTATTACAGCTCCGGAATCAAGGACTTCCGTGATCGCATCGCTTCTGTGGGTAGTCCTCAGATGCATCGGCAGCGCATATATGCCGGCGCCGAGAATGCCGTCCACAATCACTTCGGCCATTTTTTCCGTGCTGTGCCACATAGTATCATAAATGACCAGCGCTTTTTTCTCCGGCTTTTGTTCGCTCCATGTGGCATATTTCGAGATTATTTTACCGGGATCGGCTCTCCAGATTATACCGTGATCGGGACATATCATTTTAAACTGCAGTCCCAGTTCGCCAACTCTCCCTATAAGTTTCTTTATTAATAGCGAATAGGGCAAAAGGATATTGGCATAATATTTTTTTGCATACGGCATTATACACTCATCTTTTATTTCATCGTCGAACTTTTCCGGGCCTGCATAGTGCTGTCCGAATGCATCGCTTGAGAACAATATTTTATCTTCGTTGACATAGGTGAACATGCTGTCCGGCCAGTGAAGCATTCTTGTTTCAAGAAATGTTAGATTCCTTTTGCCGATATTGAGAGAATCTTTGTCTTTGACTGATTTTAAATTTAATTTTTGATAAAAATGCCTGTTCAGGTTTTCATATCCTTTTTCAGAACAATAAACGGGTTTTTCTTTCCCGATATAGTTCATAACTTCCAGGAGCCCGCCCGAATGATCCATTTCAGTATGGTTGCTGATTACGAAGTCTATTTTTTTCGGATCTACGACTCGGCTTATGTTCGATATCAGCTTATCAGTGAATTCCTTTTTGACAGTGTCGATAAGCGTGATCTTGTCGTCCAAAATTAAAAAAGCGTTGTAAGTTGATCCGTTCCCTGTGGAATATCCGTGGAAATCGCGCACGTTCCAGTCCACAGCTCCGACCGAATATATGCCCGGAGCCAGCTCTGTTTTGTTCATGGTTTTACCCCTGTAATCGTTTTATATTTTTTCAAACTCGCCCTTTGAGGCGCCGCATACCGGGCATACCCAGCTGTCCGGGATATCTTCAAATTTCGTTCCGGGCTTGATCCCCCCGTCCTTGTCCCCGGCTGCCGGGTCATATACATAACCGCATACGCTGCATTTGTATTTGTTCATTTTATTTCTCCTTTTGGTTTAATTTAGTAAATGTTATATTACGCCGGAAAAGTCTTGCTTTGCGTTGATTATTAGAAATCATCTAATAATTATATTTGTTGATAAATTGGAATACATTACAAAATTTTTGAGGACGCTTTTCAGACCTGATGTAATTGCGTTCAAAAACATGAAAAACTGGCCAGGAAGGCCTGATTCCGCAGAAAATTTTGTAATGTATTCCAATTTATTTAAAAGTAAAACTTATTTTAAGATAACTTGCATTTTAATTATTTTATGGCAAAAATTTTCTATTAATGCAAACTATTTTTTTGAATTTTTTTCTTTATAGTTCTTTAACAAGCTCGATAACTTTTTGTTCTATTTTATCTCTTATTTCGCGCACAGACTCAACCGGCCTGCCGATGCAGTCCGGCAGATCCCAGTTGATTACCTTTGCTCCCGGAATAATCGGGCATGAAACATCGCATCCCATTGTTACTATAATTTCCGGAGTGTTGTTTTTAACGACTTCATGGATCGATCTGGGTTTACGGAATGCCATATCAACCCCTTTTTCAGCCATCACCCGCGTCATAGTATGGCTTACGCTTTCTGCCGGGCAGTCGCCTGCGCCCATTGCTTCTATGCGGTCTCCGGCATGATAAGATGCGAAAGCCTGTGACATCTGGCTGCGGCACGAGTTTCCCTTGCAGAGAAAAAGTATTTTTTTTCTTTTTTGATACGGTTCGATAAGCTCGCGTGCTTTTTCTCTGGCTTCATTCAGAGCGGCGGGGTGTTTTGCAATATCTCCTTTTTCTTCTATCCTGCGATAAGCAAGGTTTCCCTTATATTCAGCGCCGACAGCGTCAAAGAAATATTTCGCTGTAAGATTCAATCCCTCAAAAAGATTCGCGCCTTTTGTCGCGCCGAGCGCGAGCATAAATCCGCTTCTCCATTTTCTTCCAGGATCTTCAAGCTTTAGTCTGTATT
This sequence comes from uncultured Leptospirales bacterium, assembly GCA_964626055.1. Lineage (GTDB taxonomy): Bacteria > Spirochaetota > UBA4802 > UBA4802 > JAFGDQ01 > JAFGSG01. The sequence continues at coordinate 19,647 of CAZVDF010000001.1, read as the reverse complement.
TTCTTGCCCATAGCGTCTGAGATCGATCGATGAGAGCTTTTAACTGCGCGGGAACGCTGTAAAAAAATACAGGCGTTGCCATTATGATCATATCGGCCTGCCATAAAAGCGGATAAATTTCGCTTTCCATGTCGTCATTTATCGGGCAAACACCGGCTGATTCGCATTTTTTGTATTCTCTGCAGGGTTTTATGTTTTTTTTATCCGGTACGATTGTTTGCGTTAATGCGCCCGTCTTTTCTGCTTCTTCCATAAATGCGGAAAGAAGAATACTCGTATTCCCCTGCGTTCGCGGGCTTCCCTGTAATCCCAGAATGAACATTGTTTTTTCCTGTTCAGAATTTAATTATTGATGAATTTATATTTATTCGATATCCTTTGTGCTTTTATTCCTAACTATCCCGTGCGAAGCCTCCACTAGGGACAAAGGGCGCACAAAGAATACTATTGTTATAGTTTTATTAGGATTTAAACAACTAATATTTTACAATAATAAAGTTCATTAAACATCATTCCAGGCCAGTGCCCCCTTCGGGGGATAGGGGGTGTTTTATTTTTATAATTTCTTTCCGTGCAGCCGAAGGCTATTGCTGACTACCGTGATGCTGCTTACCGCCATTGCAAGCGCGGCGAACATCGGATGAAGATGCCTCAGGATTTCCGGTACGGATTCGAACGGGTAAAGAGCGCCTGCGGCAACTGGTATGAGAGCGATGTTGTAAAAGAACGCCCAGAATAAGTTCTGTTTTATAGTCAGCATTGTTGCCCGGGAAAGCTTGATAGCGCGCGATACGCCCTTTAATGAGCCCCCTACAAGGACTATATCTGCAGCTTCAATAGCTATATCCGTTCCCGATCCGATTGCTATACCGACATCCGCCTGGGCCAGCGCGGGAGAATCGTTTATTCCGTCGCCGACCATTCCGACTCTTTTGCCTGTTTTCTGCAAATCTTTGATCCTGTTCGCTTTTTCTTCCGGAAGCACTTCAGCGATAACTTCGTCAATATTAACCTGCGCTGCGATTGTTCTTGCAGTATTGCGGCTATCGCCGGTAAGCATCACGGTCTGCAGATTTTGACTGTGAAGTTCGGCTATGGCGACGGCAGATTCGGGCTTCAGATTGTCCGAAAGCGCTATTATGCCCAGAATTCCGTCATCGCTGCCTATCATTATCACGGCTTTGCCGTTCTGCAATTGTTCAATCTTTTCCGTATGTATGCTGATATCGAAATTTAATTTTTTAAACCAGTCAGGTTTACCCGCGTATACATTTTTGCCGTTGACGACAGCCTGGACACCGAGACCGCCGAAAGCTTTGAAACTGTCAGTGCTGAAAAGTTCCAGCTCTCTCATTCCTGCTTCACGGACAATTGCGCGTCCCAGCGGGTGTTCCGATCCTTTCTCTGCCGATGCCGCGATCCTTATAAGGTCATTAACGTCATTTAAGCTTATCAGCTCCCTGTTTAGCGGAATAATATCGGTTACGGCAGGTTTACCCATTGTTATCGTGCCAGTTTTATCGAAAACGACGGTGTTGAGCCTGGATGCGGTTTCGAGCGCTTCGCTGTTCTTGAATAGAAGGCCGTATTCGGCTCCCCTGCCTGTACCTGCCATTATTGCGGTTGGGGTGGCAAGTCCGAGCGCGCACGGGCACGTTATTACAAGCACGGATACAAGTCTTATCATGGCCGGTACAAATTCGTCTGTTGCAATCCACCAGGATGCGAATACGATAAACGCGAGAATTATTACGGAAGGAACAAACACTGCGGAAACTCTGTCCGCCAGAGATTGAATTGGAGCTTTGCTCCCCTGTGCTTCCTGCACCAGTCCGATTATCTGAGCCAGAACCGTTTCTTTGCCGACTTTAGTTGCCCTGAATTCCAATACGCCGTTCGCATTTATTGTTCCTCCGGCTACATGGTCGCCGGGTTTTTTATCCGCAGGAATAGGCTCGCCCGTGAGCATTGATTCATCAACCGCGGATTCGCCCTCTGTAATAATCCCGTCGACAGGGATCTTTTCACCGGGTCTTACTATTATAATGTCGTTCTTTTGGAGCCGGTCAAGAGGAGTTTCTTTTTCCTTTCCGTCGATGATTACGAACGCGGTCTTCGGCTGAAGTCCCATTAATTTGCGTATTGCTCCTCCGGTGCGGCCTTTGGTTTTTACCTCAAGGATTTTTCCTAGTTTTATAAGAGTGATTATTACGGCGGATGTCTCAAAATAAACATGCTGGCCGAGCGAAGGGAACACCAGTAATGCCAGCGAGTAAAAGTAAGCTACGGAAGATCCCATCGCGACAAGCACATCCATATTGGCGCTGCCGTTTCTTACGCTTTTTATTCCGCCCCTGTAATAATCCAGCCCTGTATAGAACTGGACAGGCGTCGCCAGGATTAAAAACAGCCAGCTGACCCATTCTGAATGGCTCCAGCTTCCGAGAAGACCGAAATCCCTGCCCATGCTTAAAACAAACAAAGGCAACGTGAATATCAGTCCTGCAATAAACTTTCTCGTCTGGTTTTTTATCTCTTTTGTTCGTGCGATTATTTCCGCTTCATCGCTTTCTTTCGGACCGGGTTTTATTGCGCCGTAGCCGGCTTTTTCAATAGCGGCGATCAAACCGTCTATGCCGACCTGTTCCGGAAGATATTCGACCGATACTCGTTCGCTTGCGAAATTGACCGAAGCGCTTTTTACTCCCGGAACCTTTTTAAGCGCCCTCTCGATATTCATGGCGCAATTCGAGCACGTCATTCCTGTTACAGGAATTATTATTTTTTCATCTGGCATCGCGTTTTAATCGGCTGGATAATTTATTTCCTTCAGCTTTTCCTTTATTGAATCTAAAGTAGCCGGAGAATCCCACCTGACTGTTATTGTCTTTGAATCCGGATCGCCTTCGACGTTTGAGACTCCTTTTATTTCGCTTAGCTCGTTTTTTATCGTCATGACGCAATGTTTGCATGAAATATTGGATATTTTGAATCTTTTGCTTTCCATAAGAGTATCCTTTTCAAACAGCTATTATATTCTCCCGCCGTGACGCAAATGGTAAAAGGTATTCAGACGCTTAAAATTTGCGTTCCGGCAGGATGCCCGGTACCTGATTAGAAAATATCGTTCATTATCTGATAATATGCCCGCGGGTGATCGCATGCCGGGCATTTTTCCGGAGCGTTCAATCCTTCGTATATATACCCGCAATTCCTGCATTTCCATTTGACTTTCTGATCCCGTTTAAAAAGTTTGCCATCTTTAAGATTTTTAAGAAGTTCCAGGTATCTCCTCTCATGATGCTCTTCAGCGATAGCGATCGCCCTGAAAATACCGGCAAGTTCTTTAAAGCCTTCCTCTTCGGCTGTCTTGGCAAATCCCGGATACATCTCGGTCCATTCATAATGCTCGCCGGCTGCCGCTTCCTTGAGATTGGACGCCGTATCCCCTATTACGCCGGCGGGGAAAGCGGCGGTTATTTCCAGGTCTCCGCCTTCCAGAAAGCTGAATTCCCTTTTTGCGTGTTCCTTCTCCTGGTCTGCGGAGTCGAGAAAAATGGCAGATATCTGCTCATAACCCTCTTTCTTTGCTTTGGAAGCGAAATAAGTGTATCTGTTTCTTGCCTGAGATTCTCCGGAGAAAGCTATTAAAAGATTTTTTTCCGTTTTACTGCCTTTGATATTCATTATATAAACCTCCTTGATAATTATTGAAGTAGAAAATATTACATATATAATAAAATTAAATAAAGCAAGCATAATAATATACTATAATTATAGTAATTATGTAATTATTACAAATATATAATCGGTATATATTATTGTCAAGAAATATACGGAGGGCAGGGCATGAAGCTCCGGTTGAGTTCTATGGAATTATTTCTGGCAGGATTTGCATATGCCTTTGAAGTACAGCTGGCTTTCTTTAATTAAATGCCCGCCGACCGATTTTAAATGCAGTACTTTCGTGTCTATCGGCAGATCGTAGAGCCGCCCGCATTTGCTGCATTTGAAGTGAGCATGTTTATCGGTAGTTGCATCATACTTGACTTCGTTGTCTTCGATAGTAATTGCCTGAACTATGCCGGAATCCTGAAATGTCTTGAGAGTGTTGTATACGGTAGTCTTTGAAAGAGTGGGTATGTCGTCCAGAATATCTTTATAGATCGTATCCACAGTGGGATGGTTTTCCATTTTAATAAGATACTCCAGCACCTTCATCCTGTGAAGAGACGGTTTTATGCCTTTCTTCGAAAGGATATCTTTTATCTCTGAAGTTTCCATTCGTTTAAAGTGAAAAATTGAATAATAATAACCCGTAATTATAACATAATTGCAATTATATCCGCAGGTGTCAAGATTTTTAAATAAAAATGGTTTAATTTTATAATTATTTGTATTTTGTAATTATTCCATATTCGGTATCCGGTAATTCAGCTTGACTAATCAGGAGAATGTGAATAATTTACGGAATATTACACTCGAAACGGAACAATAATATCCTTATGCGGGCTGTATATATGAATAAAGCATACTGCGATGAGAAAGGGAATATCATCGACTTTTACGAGATCCTGAATATTCCATATAAAGCAAAAAAAGAATTAATCAGATCTGCTTTCTGCAATCTGATAAAAATATATCATCCGGATATTTCCGGCAGAAATGCCGACGAAGACAGAAGAAAAGTAGATCTCATAATCAAAGGCTATAAGCTTCTTGCAGACGATGATCTGAGGAAAGACTATACGCTCCAGCTTTTAGGTAAAAACAGGATCAACAAAGAAGGTTATGTTTACCTGCCGAAAAACCGTATCAAATATTCAATATCATTGAAAGACCTTCTTACTACAAGACTGCTGAATAAAAAAATAAGAAGAAAAGAAAGGATGCGCACATTCGGGCAGGATATCGAAATATTCATTACTCCGAAGGAATCCGAAACAGGAGCCGTCGCATATGTTGAACTGCCTTCAAGGATGAATTGCTATGTTTGCTATGGCGAAGACAGATACTGCAATGTTTGCAACGGAGTCGGAAGAATCCCTGCGGCTTCGCACATTGAAGTTAAAATTCGTCCAAATACCAGGAGCGGTTCTATTGTCGATTTTGATCTTATTAAATACAGGCCTGACAGATTTACAACGTTTACCATGAAGAATCTAAGGATAAAAATAACCGTAATAGGAAAGACAAAACAATAAAACAGTCATGCTATTCCTTGCTAGCGACAACCTTGTCTCTTCCATCAAGTTTTGCTTTATAAAGAGCTTTGTCGGCTTTGGCTTTTAAAATTTCAAGGTCGTCGGCGTTTTCAGGGTATGAAGCTATTCCCTGACTGATTGTGATCCTGGGAATGTTTTTTTTAATTGTACCGGGCAGCTCAAGTCCGCTGACCGCAACGCGTATTTTTTCGGCTGCCTGAAACGCAGATTCCAGATCGGTCTCCGGCATAATTATTGTAAATTCATCGCCGCCGTATCTTGCGGCAATATCGTTTTCACGGAGATGTTTTTTAAAGATCGATACTACATCGATAATTATTTCATTTATCTGTTTTTGTTTGAAGATATCGCCGAATTCCTTAAAATTATCAATATCGAGCATTATGAGCGAAAGCGGCTTGCCGCTGTTTTTCGCTTTTTCGAAATAGTCCACAAGGGAATCATCCAGAAAACGCCGGTTATAGATCCCGGTAAGTTCATCCGTGATCGCTCTTTTCCGCGCTTCCTCGCCCCACTGTACCATATCGGACAAAAATTCGCTCCTGTCGAGAAGACGATCCGCCGTAATGTTGAGCATTTTATACATGATTTTAATCGCAATTTCGGGATCATACAGAATTAATTCGAAAAGGTCACGTTCGCGAAGCGATAGAAGCGAAGATTTTTCCTTAGTATAGCAAGTAGCCGATCTGTTGGTATTTTCGAATATGGACATTTCTCCGAAGAAATCCCCGGGTTTAAACTCTGCTATCTCGCGCTTAATTCCTTTCGGGAGCATAACGAAACTGGCCACTCTGCCGCTCTTGACGATGAATAGTTCATTGCCTTCATCGCCTTCCTTGAAGAGCACCTCGTCGGCTTCTTTTTCCAGCGAGTGAAGCGATTTAATGATCCTGCCGATCTCTTCTCCGGACAGCAATGAGAACAATTCGACGTTCTGCAAAAATTCGATGTTGTTTTTCATATAAATGCAAGTTTTTTTAAATTTCTTATTTGAAATTCTAATTTTGATTTAGTTCATAAAAAATTTTTTTACGCGCTAATAACCCGGTTGCCGCCTTTCTCGCGCGCTTCAAACATCTTCTCATGAGCGCTGTCGGCAAGCATTATGTTGTCTCCTGCATGCTGAGGGTATGTTGAGACTCCTATGCTCACGGTTATTTTATCCAGTTCGCCGTTAGTCGCATTGCCTATGTCCATTTCCATGATTGTAGTTCTTAAATCGTCGGCGATCTTCAGCGCCTGTTCTGTACTCGTGTTCGGAAGGATGGCCGCAAATTCGTCGCCTCTGTACCTGATTCCCATATCGTCTTCCCTTAAAATCGACTGCAGGAATATTGCAAGCAGCCTTAGTACCTTATCTCCGACGTCATGGCCAAAATTATCGTTTATTTCCTTGAAGTTGTCCGGCTTTATCATGATAAGACTTGTGCATTCGCCGTATTGCGGGAGATAAGCGGCGAAATCCTCTTCAATAAACGTCCTGTTATAAAGCCCGGTGAGTTTATCGCTGTAGATCTGCCTCCGGAGATCTCTTATCCAGGGGGTTTTCTCCGCTATAAGTTTATTTGTGTTGCGGATTCTGCCGGCAATTATGGCTAAAAATTTATGTAAGATCCTGGCCGATATCTCGGGATGCCGTTCGAGAACGTCTTTAAAGTTTATTCCTTCCATAGGGAAGACGAGCAAAGTCGTATCTCTTTCAGCGACTGCGGTCGCGTTCCTGGATTTGCTGGTAAGTAAACTCAATTCCCCGAAACTTTCATTGGATATATATCTCGCAAGATCGATAACGCCCCTGTTTTTCATTTCTCTGCTGACGAATACTTCGCCTTCCTTGACAATATAAAGCATTTCGGAATTGCTTCCTTCACTGAAAACAGTCTGTCCCTGTTTAAATTCGTAATAATCGCTGTAAGCGGCTACAATTTCAAGCTCCGCTTCCCTGAGCTTGGAAAAAAGGCTCGCGTTACGGAGCAGCTGTATTTTTTCAATAAGAAGGTTTTTTTTGCTTTTGGCCATTATTTGGTAATAGTTGTCCTTTATAGATAGAATTGATATTGCCCTGCATATATAATTCTGATCAGTAATACGAATTTATCTCATAATGATAGGTTTCGGGACGCACTCTAAAATAGAATTATTAGGATAATTATTTTTCCGCAAGTGTTTTTTAGTTCAAATGATGACCGGTCTGCAATCCCCGCTTTAACTTTCCGAATAAAAAAAGCGGAAGAATACCTTCCGCTTTTTTTAAGTATTTATTTAATTGCATTTAATAATTAAAAAACAGATCAATATTTTCCCGCTATATAGTCGCTCAGGTGATTTATAATATCATCTTTCTCGGTAACGATAGATTTCATAATATCTCCGATAGATATTAATCCTAAATATTTTTTCTTTTCGTAAACAGGCAGATGTCTTACATGCTTATCCGTAATGATCGCCATACATTCATAAAGCGGCGTATCCGGGCTTACCGTAAACATTTTATTCGCAGGAGTCATTATTTCTTGAACCAGCGTATCACGGGAATATTTTCCTTTGAGGATTACTTTACGCGCATAGTCTCTTTCCGAAAAGATCCCTGCAACCTTGCCTTTTTCGTCAACGACCATCAATGCTCCTATTTCCTTATCTTTCAGCATTTTCAGGGCATCGAATACTGTTGATTTCGGCCGAACAGACCATGTTTCCTTTTGCTTTTTCTTGTTCAAGATATCTCTCACCGTTCTCATAGCTCATCCTCCTGAAAAGTTCATTAGTAATTTTTCATTCTTCTGAAATATTATATCCCGGGTTTCAAAGTATGTCAACAGATGATATAATTATATTGCAATTTTTTTCGTTTATGATAAAGTAATAAACAGCTTCTTAACAGAAAGTCAACCTAAAAATTGCAATTTTTAAATGATTTATATCACTGGAGTATTTGAAATTATTTTCATATGATTCTTGCCATTCCCGTTGTTATAATTATAATAGGTGTCCGTATAAACCGGTAAAATTCCCGGAAATCAAAATATGCCGGAAGGGGTAAGGTATTGCCGAAGTCTACATCAACATTAAGCAGTCTTGCGAGATTCAGATTAAAGGATGAACATCTTGTTACAGATGATCTTGTAAGGGAGGAAATCTCCGAAGCATATAAAGAAAACAGATGCTTCGATTTTATTCCGGACACTTTTATTATTTCCGAGCTCAAAGCGGGCAGGTCCGCAGATGATCTCAGCTCCAGGTTCATTGAAATTAAAAACGGCATTGTAGACAGGAATTCCGACGGCAATGAAAACTACCGCAGCAGGTTGCTGAGCGATGCAAGAACATCATCGCGATTGATATCCGCAGTATTTTTTATTCATAAGGCAATTGTCGAAGCGAACCTTGCGAGTACATATTCAAGGAGATTTGTTTTAATAAACGAAAGGCCCGGCAGCCCTACAATCTACCATATTTCCGAAAGCACCACTGTAATTTCCCATGTCGGGACCGGACCCGAATGGGATGAGATCCCTTCGATCTATCTTGGCTTCAATATTTTCGACGTGATCGCAAATGAACAGAAGCAATACGGCGATTCTCTGTTCGAGTCGTTTAAGCTTCTTTTGATGATTGAAAGCCGTGCTATTGAAACAGGGTATGCGCATACCGAAGTATTCCCGCCTCATGTGTCGAGAGCATTGAACGATCTTGTAGATGAAGTTCTGAGGTATATCCCGGCGGAAAAAATTGAATTAATAAAAGAAAAGCCGGTTGCGATCGGCAGATTTACGCCAAAAAACAGAGAGACGTTGCTTAAAATGCTGGATGCAAGGATGCACGGCAACGAAATGAATTTCGATTATAATAAAAATTTAAAAGCGATGCAGACTCTCGAACGCCTGGCAAGAAGATACAAGAAGAATTCCGACTTCGTTTCTTTAAGGGAAGTTACCAGGCTTCTGGTTTCCGCCTCCGGTCATGACATTCATGAAGTAAGGAACAGGGCGAACTTTCTGCTTGAAAGAATATTTTCCCTCAAAGAGTTCGACGCTCCGGTAGCGACGCGTTTTATTAATCTGCGTACAGGCGTAAAATTCAGGCTGGAATTCAAGATGCCTTCCGGCAAACAGAAGTTTTTTGTGCGGTTTTACAGGAACAATAAAAGCGGAACGGATTTTTTCGATGAGCCGCTGATTCCGGACAGCGGGAATGCGACTTATTTTGCGGACATAACTTTTAACGAATCCGGTCATTATGATTTTCTTGTGTACAGAAAAAAAAGAGAAGCGTCCTGGATGAATATTCCTGGAACCAGCGGCAGAATTAACGTGATCCCGGACGTAAGAGGAGAGCTGATACTGGAGATCTTCCCGGATATACACGGCCACACCGGGATATTCTGGAAAGACGAGGGGGGACATCCGGGCCTGGTCTATAATGAGTACGGGGAAGTGATAAGACTGGGCAGCTTCGCGGATATTTCGGCACACCTTGAGTATTTAAAGAACAATTATTTCATAACGGCGATATACCTGCTTGGAATTCAAAAACGTGGTCATAACAGGGAGGACTGGGCATACGGCGCAACTTCGCCGTCGCCATTTTCGCCGATGAGCCTGACCGAAATTGAATCCTCTCTCGGCGGCGAGACGGAGTTGATTAATCTTATCAACAAGGCGCATACCTTGGGAGTTAAAATAATTGTGGATATTGTTCCGCATCTTAACAGAAAGAGCGATTTCCCGCCGGAATACATTGTGAAGTGCTATAACCATGAAGGCAGCCTTGTGGAGCGCGCTTCGACCGACGGACGGTTCGGCAGCTGGGACGACGGCAGGCTACATAATTACAGGATGTTTGAGGTCTGGGAATGGCTCGCGCATTCCGTAGCGGATCTCATAGATACATTCGATATCGACGGCATAAGGTTCGATTCCGCCCATGCTGTTCCTATAATGATGAAGCGGAATAATTATCCTTATATCAACGGCAGCAAAAGAACCCACGAAGAAATGGCGGAAGGCAGGATTATCGTTAACGATAAGGAGGACGGGCATTTTATTACGACAGGCTATTATGATTCCGCGTGCAGGGACACGATTGCCGTTCCATTTCATTATTATTTTATGCTAAGCATAGAAAGAAAACTCAGGGAGAAAAACAAGGATTTTTTTCTTAACATCGCGGAATGCTACTGGGGACATGAAAAGTACCTCACGAGAGCGGGCATTGTTCCTTACAATTCCGCTCTCTTCAAGATTTGTGAAAATATTATCCACGGAAAAACCGATGTAAGGGAAATTTATCATATCTACGATCATTATTTTCCTTCCGTACTGCCGCCGGGTACCGAACTTCTCGGCATACTCGGGAATCATGATGAAAGAAGGGCGCTGAATACTTTCGGGCACAGGGGACTGAGGGCTGCCGTGGGGCTCACGATGTTCATGAGCAATATAATAATGGATTACGAAGGAAGCGCGGAAGGCGAGGGCTGGAAGGTCTTTCTGGATAATATTTACGTGAACTGGAATCAATTCGAAAACGCGGCAAACCGCAGCGTTTATCCCTTTTACAGGGAATGGTATGAATTCCACAGAAAAACAAAAGGCAAAGGTTACCTCATCTGGACAAACAACAACATGGCTGCGGCAGCAATCAACTTTTCCGGCGACGACATCTGGATAGGCGTTTTTAACTTTGCGGACGCAAATCAGCAAGTTTCGCTTCAGTTCGATAATCCAGTTCTGCCCGTTAAAGACGGCGCTTTTTACAAGATAGCCGACCCGCTTTATTCGCAGATCACCGGCGCCAGCAGTTTCTACGCGGGCTATGAGCTTAAAACAAGCCGGCTCTCCACGACAGTCTCATATACCGACAGGATTAAACTGCTTCAGGTTATAGAGTTGAGCGATATAGGCGACTATTACCGTGATTTTTTAAGGGATTCCTATGTGCGTATGTGTACTATCTCCGATGTGCGGCATTTTGCTTCGAACTTCGCTTTTAAGGAATTAGCGTCTAAAATAAATTCCTACGATGATTTTGCCGGATTCCTGCTGACTCTAAAACCGCTTTTTCAAAACAGCAGTTATGATATTAAGGATATTCCTGAGCTCGGTATTAAACGTTCTCTTTTCCATATCTGCAACTACGGCATCATTGAAAAGGATATTGTCCTGGGATATATTAATTATTTATCCTCCCATCCTGATGAAAGCCTGAGAAAAATTGCCGAATATATCAAAGTCCATAACAGGACAGGCGCAATTATATTTTTATCCGCGGAAGCCGAGCCTTTCTCCAAGAGCGGCGGTCTGGCAAATGTCGTTTACGAACTCCCTCGCGAGCTTGTCAAGCAGGGAGAAGAAGTATACGTGATCACAGGTTATTATAGACACGGAAGCGATAAGGCAGTATCAAAAATGCTCGATGCCGTTGAAAAATATGACGTAAAATATACTGGAATAAACGTAAATTTCAGGATCCAGCAGACCGAATATACTGTCGGTGTCCACTCCGGCATTGTGGACGGCATCAGGTATTTTCTTCTGGATCATCACGAGTTTTTCGACGGCCTGTACTGGGGAGTAACAGCCGTCGAAAAAATGAGGAGAAGGATCGCTTTTGCGAGGGCTTCCATAGAGGTTATAGTTAAATTTGATCTGAAGCCTTATTTTACTTTCACGAACGATGCATATGCCGGGCTTTTTAACGGCATATTGCGATCGGATCATTTTTATATGAGCTCGCCCAGCTTTTCCATGACGAAATTCCTGCATATAATACACAACGGCGGCTGGCAGTATTTCGATTCTTTTCAATTTTTTGAAAACGGATTAAATCTTTTCGATTTATTTAATATGCCTTCATGGAGAGCCGGAGAGTTTGCCGATCCGGTTCATCCCGACAGGATTAATTGCATGGCTGCAGGGATCAGATTCGCGGATAAAGTCGTCACAGTCAGCCCTTCATATGCTTTGCAGATCGAAAGGGCATGCGACGGCCTCGAACGCGTATTGAGAAACGTGCTCGGGATAAGCAACGGTATAGGCAAGGATTTCAGGAAAAGGGTAAACGAGAAATACAGGGAATCGCGTTTTTTGGAGCGCGGTTATCCGAGACTGATCGAATATCTCAAGAGGCATAATCTATTAAGAGAAAAAATAGAAAGCAGATATCCTGAAATGACTCTCGGCATCAGGGCTATAAATAAATTAAAGGATGAAAAACGAAAATATATCGTCAGGAGAATGATCAATAAGCTCATTCTTCAGCTCGAGAAAAATTTCAAAGTGGATCCGGACATCGTGCTTTTATGCATGATCCACAGGATATCCGAACAGAAGGGTTACCAGCTCATGCTCGAAGCTTCCGAAGGCATATTCGCAAAGCTGGGATGCCAGGCGATTATCGGCGGGGCGGTGTCTTCGGGCGATAACAGGGGAGAAGAGATAGCGCACGGATTATATCTCATGAGCAAACATTATCCTGACAGGATATCCATGTCGTTCGGCTTCCAGGACGTCAATATCCCGCTTTTGTCATGCGATTATTTTTGCATGCCGTCTATGAGCGAGCCCGGCGGGATCTCGCAGCTGGAAGCCATGGCGTGCGGATGCTTTGTAATCGCACGCGCCACCGGCGGCTTAAGAGACACCGTATTCCCCGTAAATGTGAGCGGCACCAAAGTGCAGGGGAACGGATTTTTATTCACGGATTTCAGCCCCTGGGCGTTTTATGATGCCGTGGAAAGAGCCTGCGGATTTTTAAAGAATAGCGGCGACGATATCATTTACAAAGCAAGAATTATTGCGGAAAACTCCATCAACTATTGGGATGTATCCGCAAGGAAATATGTAGAAGAAATATATAAATTCAGAGAGGTAATAAGATAATAATTATTTCAATGCGTATTATGGACTGTTTTAAAACAAAACCAGCTTTAAATATTACATCGAAATTCGATTATATCGCTGAAATTTTCGAGGACTGTCTGAGGCCGAAGGCCGAGTTCCGCAGAAAATTTCAGCGATATAATCGAATTTCTTAATAATAAAGGATTTTGCACAGCCCTATACAATTCAATCGATTTGTGCAGCTAATTGAAAGCGCCTTGAAATAAAAAACGGGATATTTGGTATCCCGTTTTTTATTTATTTTTTGTCTTCATTAATTATTTGTTGTATAATCGAGTGCAATATTACCAATTAAAGAAGACCTGGAAATAAGAGTATAAAATGATATACGTTTATTGTCGGTAAATAGTTTGATTTTATTAGAATTTTTTTATTAAATTTAAAGATTATGTTCCTAAATCTTTGTAAAAAATCGTCAGTAAAAAAAACCGTTTTCGCCCTGACATTTGTTTCGATAATCCTTTCAGGCTGCATTACCGCGGGGAATGAAAATACTTCGTCGGTTAAAGATGTATTAAAGACTTTCAAAGGCGAGCCTGTTATACCCAGGGAAGCGAATAAAATATTCATACCCGTATTCAATAATTTTACCGATCAGTTTTCCATCCCGCTTAAACTTGATTCAAGGCTGAAGGAACAGATAACAACCGACGGAAGACTTGCCGCTGTTTCCGAAAATGATGACCCGGATTTGTTATTGAAGGGAATGATTACTTCTTACCATGTCCAGCCCGTAAAATATAACGGTTTCGATAAACCCGTTAAAAAAAGACTCAGGATTGTGGCTTCCGTTAAATTAATTGATTTAAAAAAATCAAAAGAGATATTTTCCGACGGCAGTATCCAGGCTTTTGAAGAATTTTCGGATGTAATCCCTCCGATCAGTTCGGAGATACAGGTGCAGGATAAAGTCCTTGACGATCTCGCAAAAAGAATAGCTCTTAAAATCATAGACGGCTGGTATACCAGGCTGTTGACTCCGCTTGAAAGAGGGAAAAAGTGAAATGACATATCAAAGATATCCGAATTCGAAGCAGCTTGCCGCGGAGCTTAACTCAGGCAGGCTGGAAAGCGTTTACCTTTTCCTCGGTGAAGAAGAAGGAGAAAAAGACAAGATAATCGACAGAATTACGGATATGAAAATAAGAAGCGAGGATGAAAAAAAATATTCCACGCGCAGATTTCATCTTGAAACCGGGGAATTCGAGGATGCTGCGGAATTCGCGTTATCGGCATCGATGTTCTCTGAAAGTAAGATTTGCATTATGCTGAATGTCGATTCCCTGAAATCAAAAGGCAGCGATAAAGCGTTGTTAAAAGAAGTGATAAATTCGCTCCCGGAGACTAATGTGCTGATCATGACAAGCCAGGAAAACAAACCGCCGACGGTAATTGACGTCAAAGATATGAAAAAATTAAAAATCGTTCAATTCTGGAGACTTTTCGACAGCGATATTTCCGCTTATATAATCAATTCAATCAAAAAAAAGAATATGAAGATCGAAATTGCAGCGGTCAATGACCTGATAAATCTGACAGGAAGGGACATTAAAAAAGTTGACGAGGCAATTGAAATGCTGCTGGAGTCAGGCGAAAAAGCCGTAACCGCCGGATTGATTAAGGAATATATAAGCGATACAAAAGATGTCTCCATTTTTGAATTCGTTGATTCTTTATTCCGTAAAGATATTAACTGCTTTCGGGAACTGGCGAAGGTGCTTGACAACGGGATCCACGAACTGGCATTATTGAAAATAATCATGAGGCAGGCTGAGCTGATCGAAAAATATAATGACCTGACAAAAAAAGATTTAAACAGCGAAGCTGCAATTCAGCAGATCGGGATTATTCCGAGAAACGCAAAATCGTTCCTCGAGTGTGCGAAGAGGTTCCCGTCGGACAGCATTAATAAAGTATTCCCTTTAATTCAGGAAACAGACCGTCGCATCAAAAGTTCCGGTTATTCGAATAATCTCGCATCGAATCCGATATTCGGACTTGTTACGGATATAATTACGGGATTATAAGCTGCCGCTGCCGGTTGAATAATAAAATAAAACCGTATTATACTTACATTGAAAAAAGTCGGACAAAATGAGCAAGTATTACAAATAAGAATATGAACTTTTTTGAAGTAATTGAAAACAATAAAAATAAATTTCTTGAATTTAATAAAATCAAATTCCAGAGATTTCAGCAGTTTGTCGGCAATACCAATACCAAAAAAGTAATTAATTCCATACCATTCCTGCTGAGCGTAAATCATAAAAAATTTCCGGGTTATATTGAAGGGAACGTGCCAATCGGGATCGTCAACTATGAGCTGGATGACGACACAAAAAGATTTATTCGCGGAAAGTACCCGGCCACGACCGTGGAAATCCAGAAGACCCCAAAGCCGTTTATACAGATGCTGGCCGTGATGGGCAGCATAGGAACCATCGCTTATAATAAAAAATCCGATTTTGATTACTGGGTTTGCGTAGATCGCAGCGAAGCGACAAAGGAATCATTCGGGCTTTTCAAAAGCAAAGTCGATGCCGTGCAGAAATGGGCCGCCTCCGAAATTAAACTCCCGGTACATATTTTTATTAATGATGTCGACCTTGTAAAACAGAATGTTTTTGCGGAAGACGAAGAGGAAGGATTCGGCTCAACCGTGGGCGCCGTATTGAAAGACGAATTTTTCAGAAGCTCGATCATTATATGCGGCAAAATCCCTTTCTGGTGGGTAGTTCCCCAGTTCACCAAAGATAAAGAATACAATGAATTATTTGCCCGGCTCCCCGGGGAAATGACGGAAAATGATTTTGTCGACCTCGGCAACCTGTATGAAATTTCAAAAGAAGATTTTCTGGGAGCCGCATTATTTCAGATCATTAAATCCCTGGGCAACCCATTTAAATCCTTAATAAAAATCGGATTGCTGGAAAAATATCTTACTTCTTCGGATGACTCCATGCTGATGAGCCAGAAGGTCAAAACAAGCGTGCAAAAAGGCGATTTTAACAATACTGTGCTGGACTCATATCTTATGATGTTTTCCGAAGTCTACGAGTTTTACAGTTCAAAGATCCATGATAAAAATCTTCTGGATATGCTTAAAAAGAATCTGTATCTGAAAATAGATCCTCAGCTTTCCAAATACGTGGGCGTCAAAGACAATAAAAATATTCCTTACAAAGTCGAGATAATGTTCCAGTATGTAAAAGAATGGAAATGGAATATGGATGCTGTGACCGATCTTGACAACTTCGATACCTGGGATTTCAATAAAGTCATGGATTTCTGGGATTCGGTCAAAAAGATAATGCTGCTGAGCTATAAAAATATTTCCGAGCAGTTCCCGTCGCTGAAACTGTCGAAAAAAGTCTCGGAAAACGATTTTTTGCTGTTAACCAGAAAAATCAAGACACACTTCAAGCGCGAGCCGGAGAAAATAGAGCAGTTTATTACTTTCAAGGATACCCCATCCGAGCCTGTACTCTACATTGAACCGGTAAACGAGACTGTAAACAATATTGAATGGAGATTGTATAAAAGAAATGTCGTAAAAACGGATAGTTTCATTACCACGACATTGAAAACGGAAAATAATCTTCTTAAACTCCTTGTATGGACATCATTGAACCAGATATATTATCCTACATTTTCCAGATTAAATATACAGTCGGGATACACAAGAATCAACCAGCAGCAGGTTCTCAGCCTTCTTGACCAGAGCTCCAATTTCTTTACGGAAGAACGAATAGTATTGAAAAACAAATATTTTATGGAGCCGGTTTTCAATCTTTTAAGCTTCATCATATTGAATTTTGATCTTGAAAATACCGAGGAAATCCAGACGGTACATTTTCTTTATCATACCAGCTGGGGCGAATCGTATTTAAAAGAATACCGCTCGGAAGAAGATATTATAAATATACTCTTCACTGTTTTGAAGGACGGCAACAGGTTAAAGAAAAATTTTGAAGATTACTGCACCATAAATACCCCGGATCCGTATAAAAAACCGTATAAAAGAATAATAAGCCTGTTTAAAGAGGCATATTCCGCAATAGTCGAGAATAAAAATTTTCTATCCGCCCGTTTCGTCGCAATTGTCCGGAATAAATTTATAATGATAACGCGGGACGGGGAGAAAACAGAGCTTGAAGTATATCCTAATTTTGTGAGCCTTTTAACAGCGGTTACGTTAAAACCGAAAAAACAGATCACTTACGGATTCTTCTCGGGCGATACGGCATTTACCCCTCTTACCGCATTAACCAGCCTTGCGGAAAAAAATTCCATATCAGCTGCCTACGAAGAAAAGGGGAATTTATTAATTGCATATATAATAAATGAAACGGGCAATGTTTTCTCGTTTATTAAGCCCGTTACTATGAAGGAAGAGTTCCTGATATATCTTTACGATTTTTGCCAGAATTTATTCAAGCGTATCGGAAAAGCTTTTGAGCAAAAAAACGGCAGAAAGAATGAAGTAAAGATCAATAAAATAAAAACCGATAAATTCGGGGAACTGACTGTCTCGGATGAAACCGCGAACATTAAAGGGAAACTGATACTGGTTTCCGAGAATAAACGCGGGCTTTCAGCAGTAATTGAGAAACGCGGGAATGAGACTTTTTATAATATTATCTATCAGGACAGGACGTCATCGGGACCCGTGTCTTTTAAAGATCTGGGGAAAATTTCCGTCAGGCTGATTCATGACAGGAAAAAAGGCATTGCCGTAACCAGTGTTGTCAGGGATATCGCGTTCTCCGGCAACAAAAGCCAGACTGTGATGGAAAGCACAGCTTATTTTTGGGAGAAATGTAAAATCGAATCCATGATCGAGAAGGGAATGAAAAAACTTTAACCTCTAGTAGTCTCCGCCGGGGAAATTATCCTTAAAAAATCTTACTTTCTTCCTTTCTTTTTCTATGGATGCCTTGTTAAGACTACCGTTCTCAAGCGCAACGTCCAGAAGTTTTATGCTTTCGTCCTTTATGTCTTCATCATCCTCTTTACCGTGAAGCGCCGGGGAATTTTTTTTATCATTAATATCTTTTTCTTCTTTAAGCCTTGCGAATTTTTCGTCTATTAAGTCCTGCGTTAAAATGCCGATATCGTCGATCTCTTCCATTTCATCCAGCTCTTCGGCGGTCATGGGAGCGGGCCGCTCTTTTTTCGGCTTCATTTTTTTAGCTGTTTTAACGGGCTGCTTTGCAGGTTTAGCGGTTTTTTTCTCTACTGTTTCAACCGGTTCCGTTCCTTCGATTTCTTTCAGCAGGTTTGGAGGGGGATTGGATATCGTTAATTCAAGCATTTTGATCCTGTCGCCGAGCAATATGTTTATCTGCTTTTCAATCGATATATAGATCGGGGTCGAAAAAGATTTATCCTTTGCGAGAGATTTCTCCAGTTTCCGGAGTTCTTTGATATCCTCGTCGATATTTTCAATTTTTTTAATGATATGAATAACCTTCATACATCAACTCCTGGGATATAATAGTTAAGTCTCTTTCGCGATCGGCCATAACCTACAGCGGCAAGAAATCCTGAAAAATTAATAGCCATTAAAGAAAGTTTCAAAATGCTCTTCCTCAGGAGAAATCTTAATACAATTAATAGCCAATCGTAATGTTTATATTCGATAAATACCGTACTTATGTTAAAAAATGCTTTCATATTAGTCAATTATCTTATTAAAAAAATACTGTTTTTATAATTTCTTATAAAAAAATGCTTCTTTTGGAATTATATTTATTTACAAAGCAAAGGATTTTCATGATAGTGCGATCGTTATTGTATGGCGGAGGATAAATGATTAATTTTTGCAATGGACAGTGCAAACCGAAAGAAGAATGCGGTATATTCGGGGTGTTCGGGCGTGATGACGCTTCCAACCTGGCCTATCTCGGCCTTTATACGCTTCAGCACAGAGGCCAGGAATCCGCCGGTATAGCGTCTTCCGACGGGGAACGCATATACAGATACGCCGGCATGGGCGAGGTTACCGATGTCTTTGAAAAAGAGGAAGACATCATTAACCTCCGCGGGCATATGGCCATCGGGCATAACCGTTACTCGACGACGGGATCGTCATTCTTAAGGAACGCCCAGCCTCTCAGAGCGGATTCCATTCTCGGACCTATGGTGCTTTCCCATAACGGCAATCTCGTCAATACAGCCTCTTTGAGAAAGAACCTCGAAAAGGAAGGGTCGATATTCCAGACTTCTATTGACTCGGAAATAATAGTTCATTTAATGGCAAGGTCGGGAGTAAGCGATTTTCTGGAAGCGCTGATAATCGCTCTTAAGCAGATCAAAGGTGCTTACTCTCTTCTTGTGATGAACAGGGACACTATTTATGCCGTTAGGGACCCCAACGGATTCAGGCCGCTCGTCCTGGGCAGGCTTGGAGATGCCTATGTACTCGCATCGGAAACATGCGCGTTCGATATTATAAGCGCGGAGTATACGAGAGAGATAGAGCCGGGCGAGCTGGTTGAAATTTCCAAATACGGCAT